>NZ_JAVREK010000004.1:0-333740 GCF_031845375.1 Streptomonospora wellingtoniae | reverse complement strand
CTCTCCATCAAAGGTCTGAACCCTGACACGGCCCGGTGAAAAACACCCCTGCCGCCCCCGCGGAACGCGGAGGGTCGGGGCGAAACCCGGGCCCATCAAAGGAACCCCGAAGCCGCGGTCCCGCTGTACGGGACGGCTTCTCGGGGCCAAAACAAACATGGCACAAAGAATAAACACGCGCTGTTGAGTTCTCAAGAAGCGACCGCTCATCCGGTACAAGCCCCGGCCCCGCCAATGAAGCGGGCCCGCTCAGACTCTATCCCAAGAGACGGAATCTCCCAGCGGATCCTTCGACCGCGTCACCCGGAAACATGTTCCGGCGTCCGCGATCCCGCATCCGCGTTCTGTTGTGTCTCCACGTTAACAGGACTCCCGCAAACCGCCAACTCGGCGAATTCGAACTCGTCCCGCCAAACGCTGCGACGGTTCCGGTACTTTCGCTTTTCGGAATGCGTCACCGCACGCGGTCCCGCTTCCGAAACAAGTCCACACACTCAACCGCCGACATATCGGCCGTTTCGATGGAGACTCTGGCAAGTACCGGAGCGCGTCCGCCGTTGCGTCCGCGCCGTCCGTGTGTCGGACCGGGCCGACCGCCCATCCCGAAGGATGTTCGGCTCTCGGCTTCCCTGCTCTCTCCAGGCTACTAGCTCACGACGACCGCCGCGAACGGATCCTCCGAAGAGTACGGACCCGGTCTGCGGCGACCGCCGACTCTCGCCGGCACCGGATCGCCGGACACACCGTATCCGCGTCAGCTCTCGATCCTAACCACGGATCCGCCGCGACACCAAACCGGAGCCGGTGGCCGACTTCCCGCCCGGACACCGGCGACGGGGACGCGCAGGGCCGCGACGTCGCGGCCCTGCGGTCACAGAAGCTCGCCCAGCCTCGCCGCGAGCCTGCGGAACGCGGTACCGCGGTGGCTGATGGTGTTCTTCTCCTCGGCGCTCATCTCGGCCGTGGTACGGCTCTCGCCGTCGGGGACGAAGACGGGGTCGTAGCCGAAGCCGCCGGTCCCCCGGCGCTCGCCGACGATCCGTCCGCGCATGACGCCCTCGACGACCTCCTCGACCTCGTCCTCGGGCCGGGGAGCGGAGCCCAGCGGGACCACGAGGGCCGCGGCGGCCACGAACTCCGCGCCGCGCCGCGCCTCGGGGGTGTCGGCGAGCTGGTCCAGGACGAGGTCGAGATTGGCCTCGTCCTTGTGTCCCGAGCGCGTGCCGAAGCGCCCGGACCAGCGGGCCGACAGCACACCCGGCATCCCGTTGAGCGCGTCGACGCGAAGCCCCGAGTCGTCGGCCACCGCCGCAAGCCCGGTGTGAGCGGCGACCGCCCGAGCCTTCAGCAGCGCATTGCCGGCGAAGGTCGCTTCGGTCTCCGCGACCTCCGGCGCGTCCGGATAGTCCCCGAGGCCGACCACGTCCGCGTCAAGACCCGCCTCACCCAGGATCGCCCGCATCTCCGGCAGCTTCTTGGTGTTGTGGGTGGCCAGCACCACCGTGATGCGGTCGCTCATCCCGCCAGGGCCTTCTTCTGGATCTCGGTCAACTCGCCGCAGCCGGACACGGCCAGGTCGAGCAGGCTGTCGAGCTTGGCGCGGTCGAAGGGCGCACCCTCCGCCGTGCCCTGCACCTCGACGAAGTCGCCGTCACCGGTCACCACGACGTTCATGTCGGTCTGGGCGACGGAGTCCTCCAGATAGTTCAGGTCCAGGCGCGGCTGGTCCTGGATGACGCCGACGCTGATCGCCGACACCGACCCCTTCAGCGGGTTGTTCTTCAGGTTGCGCTTCTTGCGCAGGTACTTGAAGGCGTCGGCCAGCGCCACGTAGGCCCCGGTGATCGCCGCCGTGCGGGTGCCGCCGTCGGCCTGGAGCACGTCGCAGTCCAGCGTCACCGTGTGCTCGCCCATCGCCTTGAAGTCGACCACGGCGCGCAGGGAGCGCCCCACGAGTCGGGAGATCTCATGGGTGCGGCCGCCGATCTTCCCCTTCACCGATTCGCGGGCGCCGCGGGTGTCGGTCGAGCGGGGCAGCATCGCGTACTCCGCGGTGACCCAGCCCTCTCCGGTGCCGCGCCGCCAGCGCGGGACACCGTCCTCGACGCTGGCCGCGCAGAGCACGCGGGTGTCGCCGAATTCGATGAGCGCGGAGCCTTCCGCATGCCGCAGCCAGTTGCGGGTGATCGTCACGGGGCGAAGTTGGTTCGGAGCGCGTCCGTCTGGTCGTGCCATGCGCGAAAGCTTATCCGGGTGTTCCGACGGACGCGCCGCTCCGTCCCACACTCATGGTGCGTGCGGACGAGGTATCCCTTGGCTTACGGTCGCGCCGGCGCGCACCGGTGGACGTCCCGAAGGTGACACCATGGGAGGCGCCGACGCGGTCTCTCACCGCGGGCGGCCCGAGCACCGCTGGATGGTAGCTGGATGGTAGAAGGTCACCACGCGATGAGCATCGTTCCGAGAAGGGTGTACCGGGCGCGCTGGGCGGTCGGCGCGGCCGCCCTCGCGCTGGCCGCCACAGGCTGCGCGCCCGACTCCGACGCGTCCGCGGAGGAGTCGCCCTCGCCCAGCGGGTCCGTGTCCGCCCCGGGCTGGGCGGCCGTCGGCGGCGAGGCGGTGACCGGTCCCACCGTCTCGCCCAGCGCCTCCGAGAGCGCGGTCGAGGATCGCCGCGTCGACCCGCTTGCGCTCCCGGCGTCGTGCGAGGCCACCGGCATCGAACAGGACGCCTCCCGCGTTCTCGGGCAGCTGGAGAGCCCGGAGTTCACCGAAGTGCGCACGGACACCCGGCTGGAGTGCTCCTGGGCGGGATTCGATCCGGCCGAGGGCAGCGAGGTGGTCATGGTGACCTTCGCGCCCGAGAAGAGCCTGGTGGCCTACCCCGGCCACGTGCCGGTGAAGGCCCAGCGGCGCGACGACTTCTTCACCACCGACGCGGTGGCCTCGATGGGCGGGGTCGCCCAGTGGGACACCGGCGAGATGTTCTCCGGGGTCAAGCTGCACCTGCCGGGGATGCTGATCTCCACCACGAGCAACACGCCGCGGGTCGAGACCGGCGACCTGCTGCGCGCGGCCACCGCGACCGCCCGGGACCTCACCGGCGGCACCGTGCCCCAGGGCACGGGCGAGCCGTCTCCGCCGACGCCGGCCCCCGAACCGACCGCGCAGGCCGACGGGGACACCACCGCCGAACCGCGGGACTGACTCCCGGACGGCCTCGCCGAAAGGTCGAGCGGCGCGGACCCGGCGCCTACGCCGGGTTGAGGGCGGCCCTGCCCACCTCGTAGACGGCGCCGGAACGCGCGACGTCGATGGGTCCGTCGAAGGTGCTGCGCGCCTCGGCGAGTGTGCAGTCGTCGTCGTTCCAGGGCACCAGGTGGGTCAGCACCAGCCGCCGCGCCGCCGCGCGGCGCGCGTGCTCCCCCGCTTCGCTGCCGGTCAGGTGCATGTCCTTGGGGTGTTCGCAGTGGTCGTGGAAGGACGCCTCGCACAGGAAGAGGTCGGACCCGGCGGCGAGGTCGACCAGCTCGTCGCAGGCGCCGGTGTCGCCGCTGTAGGCGAGGCTGCTGCCGCCGTGCTCCAGGCGGATGCCGAACGCGTCGACGGGGTGGTTCACCCGGCCCAGGCGCGCGGTCATCGGGCCGATGGAGATCTCGCCGGGAGCGAGCTCGCGGAAGTCGAAGGTCTCGCGCATGCCCGGGTCGGGCTCCAGCCCGTAGGCCTCGGCCATGCGGTCGGCCACCCCGGGCGGCCCGTAGACGGGGATGGGCGGTTTGGGGCCGCCGCGCGGATAGGTGCGGGCGACCCAGTAGGAGCACAGGTCGAAGCAGTGGTCGGCGTGCAGGTGGCTGAGGTAGACGGCGTCGATGCGGTAGATGTCGACGTGGCGCTGCAGCACGCCGAGCGCTCCGTTGCCCATGTCCAGCAGGAGCCGGAACCCGTCGGCCTCCACCAGGTAGCAGGAAGCAGGGCTGGCCGGGCCGGGGAAGCTTCCCGACGAGCCGATGATGGTGAGTCGCACGGTGCATTGCCTTTTCGCTGGGGTGCCTCCGCGGAGACGCACACGTGAAGCCGGTGTATCGCGAGGTGGGCCCCTGCGTGTTCTCCGTGTTACGGGTCTACCCCAATGACCGCACCGGTGGTACCAAATGTGGTCCGAGTCTCACGCGTGTTGAATCACATGTGACGACTTCACACATCGCAACGAGCGCCGTTCTCCCCGCGCACAGCCTGATGCGGGAGCCGGTCAGCGTCCACCTCGAGCGAGCTGGCGACTCTGCGCGACGAGGGTTCCCTTCACGTCCCACACGTCGACGGTCTCGTCGAACCAGCCGTCGTTGACCGCGTCGGCACGTGCCCGGAACGTCAGCGGGCCGGGCTGGGGGACGCCGCGCATATGCCAGGTCAGCTCGACCGTGGGAGCCCAGCGCCACGTGCCGAAGACGGTGACCACCGGCGGCAGCGCGTCAACGGCCAGCGGGAGGAAGAGGGCGGGGTCGTCGGTGCCGGGACCGCCGTCCTCCTCGCTCAGGTGGACGTAGCCGCAGAGCTCGGGCACCGGGGACTCCTCGCGGCCGCGCAGCCGCTGCCAGGACTCCTCGGTGTAGAACTGGGCGACGCGGTGGGTGAAGGCGGGGGCGTTCTCCACGCCGGCGCGGGGGTCGTACCGGCGGCACCGGGACATCGGCGGCAGCTGCGGCGCAGCGACCGCGTAGTCGGGGACCGCTCCCTCGGCGACCTCGGACGTGGCGATGGTCCCGGTCACACACGCCTTGCCCTCCTGGCGCAGCGTGACGCGGACGGTGGCGACGGTGCGCCCGGCCTTGAGGACCTCCGCGTCGACCTCGGCGGCGCCGGCCGAGGCTGGGCGCATGAAGTGGAACGACGACGAGACGGCGTGGGGGTGGGGGGACGCCTCCAGCGCCGCGCGCTGCAGCACGGCCATCAGGTAGCCGCCGTTCATCGCCTTGCCGATGAGGTAGCCGGGGTCGAGCTCGGCGGTGTAGCGGCCGTCGGAGGCGGCGGTCACCGCGGTGGCGGAATCGAATCGCGTCATGGTGACATTGAACCGAACGGCGTTCCGGCGCCTGCACTCGCCCCTGCTCGCGGCCGGTGCGGACCGGCTCGTGTGCGGCGCGGGCTCCCGGTTGAGTGCCGGGAGCCCGCCGGCGCGTCCGAACGCGGCGGTGCGCCGCGCGATCCGGGCGCTAGGCCCAGAGCTGGCCTTCGATGCGCTGCTCGGCCTGCTCCAGCGTGCCCTCGTAGGCGCCGGTGGAGAGGTATTTCCATCCCGCGTCGGCGATCACGAACGCGATGTCGGCCTCCTCGCCGACTTTGGCGGCCTTGGCCGCCATGCCCATCGCCGCGTGCAGGGCGCCGCCGGTGGAGATTCCAGCGAAGATGCCCTCGTTCTCCAGCAGCTCGCGGGTGCGCTTCAGCGCGGCGTCGGAGGGCACCGAGAAGCGGGTGGTCAGCACGGACTCGTCGTAGAGCTCGGGTACGAACCCTTCGTCGAGGTTGCGCAGCCCGTAGACCAGCTCGCCGTAGCGGGGCTCGGCGGCCACGATCTTGACACCGGGCCGCTGCTCGCGCAGGTAGCGGCCGATGCCCATGAGCGTTCCGGTGGTGCCCAGTCCGGCCACGAAGTGCGTGATCTCCGGCAGGTCGGCCAGCAGCTCGGGCCCGGTGGTCTCGTAGTGGGCGCGGGCGTTGGCCGGGTTGCCGTACTGGTAGAGCATCACCCAGTCGGGGTGCTCGGCCGCCATCCCCTTGGCCACTCGCACGGCTTCGTTGGAGCCGCCCCGGGCCGGCGAGTAGTGGATCTCGGCGCCCCACATCGCCAGCAGCTGGCGCCGCTCCTCCGAGGTGTTCTCGGGCATCACGCAGACCATGCGGTAACCGCGCAGCTTGGCGACCATGGCCAGGGAGATGCCGGTGTTGCCGGAGGTCGGCTCCAGGATGGTGCAGCCGGGGGACAGCAGTCCGTCCTTCTCGGCCTGCTCGATCATGTAGAAGGCGGCCCGGTCCTTGATCGAGCCGGTGGGATTGCGGTCTTCCAGCTTGGCCCACAGCCGCACACCCGGCGCCGGCGAAAGCCGGGGCAGCCCCACCAACGGGGTGCCGCCCAGGGAGTCCAGCAGGGAGTCGAATCGCATCGCGGCGGTCAGCGCATGCCGCCCGCGACCGCGGGCAGGATCGTCACGGTGTCGCCGTCGGCGACCGGGGACTCCAGACCGCCCAGGAAGCGGACGTCCTCGTCGTTGAGGTAGACGTTGATGAACCGGCGCAGCTTGCCGTTCTCGACGAGGCGCTCCTGCAGGCCGGGGTGGCGCTTGTCGAGGTCGGTGATGAGCTCGCCGAGAGAGGAGCCCTCGCCCTCGACCGCCTTCGCGTCGCCGGTCAGGTTGCGCAGGATGGTGGGGATGCGGACCTCGATGGCCATGAGAGTTCTCCGTAGCGTGTGGACGTCTGCGTCTGTGTGGTGTCGCGGGGGTTCGGACGCCGGCCGCACCGCCCGCGGGGACCGCGCGCGGGCGCGCACTCCTCTGCCTAGGATTCCAACAGGCGGGGCTCACCGCTGATTCCGTGCGGCGGCCGCCGTCCTGGACCCGCCCGGGCGCGATCGGCGCCCGGTCCCCGGCGCGCCACCGCCGCGCTACCGGGCGGGCTCGCCCTCGGCGACTTCCACCGGCTCCTCGGTCACCACCCCGTCGACGATGCGGTAGGAGCGGAACTCCTCGGTCTCGGGGTCGCGCGTGGAGACCAGCACGTAGTGGGCGTTGGGCTCGGAGGCGTAGGAGATGTCGGTGCGCGAGGGGTAGGCCTCGGTGGCGGTGTGGGAGTGGTAGACGACCACTGGCTCCTCGTCGCGGTCGTCCATCTCCCGCCACACCTTCAGCTGCTCCTTGGAGTCGAAACGGTAGAACGTCGGGGAGCGTTCGGCGTTGGCCATCTCGATGAACCGCTCGGGCCGGTCGGTGCCCTCCGGGCCGGCGACGACGCCGCACGCCTCGTCGGGGTGGTCGCGGCGCGCATGGGCGACGATCCGATCGTAGATCGCGCGGTTGATCCTCAGCATGGGGCTCAGCCTAACCGAGGAAATTTCCCTACCCACCCGCTGGGTATGGCTTGTCGCCCGCCGCTCACTCCCCCTCGCGCCGCACGTCGGACAGCGCCTCGACCAGGCTTTCCTGCAGCATCCCCAGCCAGTCGTACAGGTGCAGTGCGGCGGCCTCGGACTCGGGCGCCACGTCCTCGCCGCGCAGGTAGGCGTGGTGCGCCTCCTCGTCGATGCCCAGCCTGGTCCCCAACGCCAGACGCACGTCGTTCAGCGACTTCAGCCAGGCGTGGGCGCCGCCGGAGTCCAGCTCGACACGCCCGCCGCCGCCCGCGGGCAGCTCCTCGATGAGCGACCGGGCGTTCGCGCGCTTGTTCAGGCGCAGCCCGTCCTCGGTGAAGCGCCGGAAGTCGGCGGAGGACGAGGGATCGGCGTCGCCTCCGCTGTAGGCGTCGGGGAACAGCCGCGCGAGCACCGGGTCCTCGGGTGTCTCGGTGCTGGCGCCGATGCCGACGATGCGCTCGAACTCGCCCTTCTCGGGCGGTTCTTCGACCAGCTCCAGGACGAGCCCGGCCATGGCCCGCAGGATCTCGGTCTCGTCGGCGTCGAGGTCGACGGCCACGCCGCCGCCCACGGCGCGGAAGCCTCGTGTCATATGGCGGTCCCTCCCGTCGCCCGCGCTGCTACTTGTCCTGCTGCAGGGTGGCCCACAGGCCGTACTCGTGCAGTGTGGCGACGTCGCGCTCCATCTCCTCGCGGCTGCCGCTGGAGACCACGGCCCGCCCCTTGTAGTGCACGTCCAGCATCAGCTTGTGCGCCGTGCTCTTGGGGTAGCCGAAGACGGTCTGGAAGACGTAGGTGACGTAGGACATCAGGTTCACCGGGTCGTTCCAGACGATCGTCACCCACGGGAGGTCCGGTGCCGCGTCCTCCTCGGTCTCCGGGCGCTCGAGCTCGACCGGTGCCGTACTCATGGATGGTTCTCCTGCCTCGACTCCGCCGCTGCCGGCCGCCCATCGGGGGCTCGCCGCCGCGGGGCGCTCCCCGCTCTGGCGCAACGTACGGGCAGCGCCGCGGGTTTCCGGCCCCCGCCTCCATGGTGCCACTGTTGGCGGCCGGATCTGGTGGGCAGTGTCATAGCAGGTGACCCATTTTGATACCGATAGTCACAAACTAGGCTGGTCCGCTATGACCGACGATGCGAGCAGCGCGCTCCTCACCGACCGGTACGAGCTGACGATGCTGCAAGGGGCCCTGCACAGCGGGGCCGCGAACCGGCGGACGGTGTTCGAGATGTTCGCCCGCCGACTGCCCGAGAACCGCGGCTACGGCGTCGTGGCCGGTACCGGCCGCTTCCTCGACGCCCTGGAGCGCTTCCGGTTCGACTCCGCGGCGCTGGACTACCTCGCCGGCGCGGGCGGGCTGGACGACACCACCCTCTCCTGGCTCGCCGACTACCGCTTCTCCGGCGACGTCTGGGGCTACGGCGAGGGCGAGGCCTACTTCCCCGGGTCGCCGATCCTGGTGGTCGAGGGCACGTTCGCCGAGTCGGTGCTGCTGGAGACCGTGGCACTGTCGATCTACAACCACGACAGCGCCATCGCCTCGGCGGCCTCGCGCATGTCCCTGGCGGCCGGCGACCGGCCCATGATCGAGATGGGCTCGCGCCGCACCCACGAGATGTCGGCGGTGGCGGCCGCGCGGGCCGCCTACATGACGGGGTTCTCCTCGACCTCCAACCTGGAGGCGGGCCGCCGCTTCGGCGTGCCCACCGCAGGCACCAGCGCGCACTCCTTCGTGCTCGTGCACGACACCGAGCGCGAGGCGTTCGAGGCCCAGCTGCGCGCCCTTGGCGGCGACACCACGCTGCTGGTGGACACCTACGACGTGGAGGAGGCGGTGCGCACTGCCGTCGAGCTGGGCGGGTCCGGCCTAGGCGGGGTGCGTGTGGACTCCGGCGACCTCAGCAGCGCCGCGTTCCGGGTGCGCCGGCAGCTGGACGATCTGGGCGCGCCGAAGAGCCGCGTCATCGTCACCGGTGACCTCGACGAGCACGCGATCCAGGCGCTCGCAGTGGCCCCGGTCGACGGCTACGGCGTCGGTACCGCGCTGGTCACCGGCTCCGGGGCGCCCACGGCGTCCCTGGTCTACAAGCTCGTGGCCCGCTCCGAGCACGGCACCGGTGAGCTGGAGCCGGTCGCGAAGCGGTCGGTCGGCAAGCCCAGCAAGGGCGGGCGCAAGTGGGCGTCGCGCCGGCTGGACGAGTCGGGGGTGGCCGCCGCCGAGATCGTGCACGGCAAGGAGCCGCAGGGGGATCCGCGGCTGCGGCCGCTGCTGCGGCGGCTTGTCGCCGACGGCGAGGTCGTGGGGCGCGAACCGATCGACGAGGCGCGTGAGCGCCACTCCCGCTCCATCGCCGAGCTGCCCGAGACCGTTCACCGCATGCATCGGGCCGAGCCCGTCATTGCGACCCGGTTCGAGCAGCCGGAACTGGCCTGAGCCCGGCGCTCCGCCGGGCGGATAGAGAACGGAGACCGAAATGCGGGCATTGATCGTCGTCGACGTGCAGAACGACTTCTGCGAGGGCGGCAGTCTGGCCGTGTCCGGCGGCGCCTCGGTCGCGGCCGCCGTGTCGCGCCACATCGCCGAGCACCGCGGCGAGTACGCGGGGATCGCCGCCACCCGCGACCACCACATCGACCCCGGCCCCCACTTCTCCGACGACCCCGACTTCGTCGACAGCTGGCCGCCGCACTGCGTGGCCGGCACCCCCGGCGCCGAGTTCCACCCCCGGTTCGAGGGCGGCGAGGTCGACGCGGTGTTCCGCAAGGGGCAGTACAGCTCGGGCTACAGCGGATTCGAGGGGGAGTCCGACGACGGGCGGAGCCTGGAGGCGTGGCTGCGCGACCGCGGCGCCCTCGCCGTCGACGTCGTGGGCATCGCCACCGACCACTGCGTGCGCGCGACGGCGCTGGACTCGGCCCGGGCCGGGTTCGACACCCGGGTGCTGCTCGGGCTGACCGCGGGCGTCTCACGCGCGGGGACCGACGCGGCCCGGGCCCGGATGGCCGAGCAGGGGGTGCGCCTGGAGGGCGAGCCCGTAGTGGCGGCCTGACGGCCGGTGAGCGTCGCCCCGCGGGGCGACGCCCGCCCGGCGGTCGGCGTGCCCGGCGACGCCGGGGGCCGGGCGGTGCGCGCCCGCCTCCGGACTCAGTGCCGCGGCTCGGCGGTGAACAGGTAGTTGCGGTGGCCCTCCCGCACGCGGTCGACCGGGCGCCAGGCGCCCGCGACCCACACGCTCATGCGGTAGCCCAGGCCGGCCAGGCGCTCGACGACGTCGGTGGCGCGCGCGCCGTACTTCGCCAGATGGCGGTCCTCGATCTCCAGCAGCAGTGCCGGGCGGTGGTCGCGCAGTGTCCGCCGCCCCCCGTCGAGCACCCGCAGCTCGGCCCCCTCGACGTCGGCCTTGACGAAGTCGATCCGATCGAGCCCGGCCCCCTCGACCAGAGCGTCCAGTGTCGTGACGCGTGTGGCGACCGCGCGCTCGCCGGCGAACTCGACGTTGGGGCCCACCCCTTCGGCACCGGTGGTCAGAAAGGCGCGGCCGTGCACGGGCAGGCCGCGGCGCAGCGGCAAGCTCAGCGCGCCCGGCCCTTCGTCGGCGCCGACGGCGCCGCGGACGACGCATACGTGGCCCGCCCCGAGCGCGCGCACCGCCGAGCGCAGGAACGCGGCGGGCCCGGGCAGCGGCTCGACGGCGAGGACCCGGCCGCCGGGACCGGCGAGATCGGCCAGCGTACACGTGTACAGCCCGTACTCGGCGCCGATGTCCAGGCACACGTGGCCGGGACGGACGATCTCGGCGAGCCCGGCGACCTCGCGCTCGATGAAGAACGCGTACGGAGCCAGGCCGCGCAGCGCGGCACCCGCCGCCCGTACCGCAGGCGGGCCGGACGGGGCTGCGGAGCCGCGGCTCCGGCGTGCGTCGGGGTCCATGCGTCCTCACTCGCGGCCGGGTCGTCTCCTCACCCGCCGCGCGGGCGGGACGGGCCCATGCTAGTGCGGCCCCCCTTACTACCAGGGCAGGCGCTCCCGGCGGCCGCCACCGTACGTGCGTACCATCACCGCCGATCTCGCCCCACGCGTGGCCCGGCTGCGGCAGGGGCGGATCGCGCTAGCTAGTCGATGCCGACCGCGCGGCGGACCTTGGCCATGGTGGCGGCCGCGCGGACGCGGGCGCGCGCGGCACCGGCGGCCAGGATGTCATCGAGCTCGCTGCCGGGTGCCACGAGCTGCTCGTAGCGCTCGCGCATCGGTCCGAACCGGCCGTTGATCTCGTCGAACAGCTCGTTCTTCAGCTCGCCCCAGCCCATGCCGCCCGCCTCCAGGCGCTTGCGGATGCCGTCGGCGCGCTCGGCGCCGCCGAGGTAGGCCAGCAGTTGGAACGGGACCGAGGAGTCGGGGTCCTTGGGCTCCTCGACCGGCGTGGAGTCGGTGGGGATGCGGCGGACAAGCTTCTTGAGCCTGTTCTCCGGCATGAACAGCGGGATGTGGTTGTCGTAGGACTTGCTCATCTTGCGGCCGTCGACACCGGGCAGAATGCTGCCCGTGCCCTCGGGGTAGGCGCCCTCGGGGACGGGGAAGCTGTAGCTCTCGCCGTAGAGGTGGTTGAAGGCGCGCGCGATGTCGGCGGTGTACTCGATGTGCTGCGCCTGGTCGCGGCCGACCGGGACGACGTCGGTCTCCATGACCAGGATGTCGGCCGCCATGAGGATGGGGTAGTTGAACAGCCCCATGTTGATCCCGGCGTCGAGTTCGGTGCCGCCCGCGGCCTCGTTGCGGTCGCGCGCGGCCTTGTAGGCGTGCGCCCGGTTCATCAGGCCCTTGGCGGTGACGCTGGCCAGAACGGTGGCGAGCTCGAAGACCTCGGGGACGCTGGACTGGCGGTAGAGCACCGTGCGCTCGGGGTCGAGTCCGCAGGCGAGCCAGGTGGCGGCGACCGACCGGACGTCCTCCCGCAGTTTCGCCGGCTCCTTGACGGAGTTCAGCGAATGGTAGTCGGCGAGGAAGTACAGGGTGTCGTTGGACTCGGCGGCGGCCAGCGCGGGCTGGATCGCGCCGTAGTAGTTGCCGAGGTGGGGCATGCCGGAGGTCTGGATGCCCGTGAGATAGGTCTTGGTCGCTGCCATGGCGCCGAGTTTATCGGCGCGGGGCGGCTCCGGATTCCCGGGCGAGGGCTGCGTGCGGGCGGCGGCGGGCGCGGCTCCCCCGCGGCCGGTCACCCGCCCCGGGAGCGGGCGATGCCGAAGTCGACGACGCAGGGGGCCGCCGGGGGCGTCGCGGTGCACGACCGGCATCGGCCTCGCCGCGCCGGGGCGCTTCCGGGACTTTCCGGGGGCGGACCGGCGCAGCGCCGCCCACCCCCGGCGGCGACGCTCAGTGGCGGGCCAGCGGAACGGCCGAGCCCCGCGATTGCCGGTCCTTCTGCGCCTGCTCGCCGCGGAAGGCCGTCCAGTGGTCGCCCATGCGCCCGGCCTGGCCGTCGGTGAACTCGTCCATGCACGCGTCGTCGCTGTAGTCCATGAAGTTGGACACGGGGTCGTCGCCCCGGCGGTTCGGGCAGGTGTCGCGGCCTTCGGGGCAGCCGGAGGCCTGCTCCGCCTCGTAGGGGGTGTCGTCGACATAGTCGCCCGGCTCGGTGCAGCCGTTCTGGAAGGTGTGGAACAGCCCGAGCCAGTGGCCGGTTTCGTGGACGGCGGTGTAACCGCGGTCGAAGTCCTGCTGCGACCCGCCGGGGACGGTGCGGTAGCTCATCGCCACACCGTCGTTCTGCGGATCGGAGTAGTACTCCTGCGGGAAGGTGGCCTGGCCCAGCACCCCTTCGCCCAGGTCGGCGATGTAGAGGTTGAGTGTCGCGGCTCCGCCCTCGCGCAGGTTGCTCTTGATCTCGTCCTCGTGCTCGGCGAAGTCGGAGAACCATGCACTGTTGGCGGTGCGGGTGATCCCGGTCAGGTCGAAGGCGAACCCGGTGTCGGCGCCGGCCAGGCCGCCGCCGAACGCCTCGGCCAGCACCGCGACCTGCTCCCTGACAGTGCTGTCCGAGACGTTGCCGGTGCCGTTCTCGGCGTGCACGATGTGCACCGCCACCGGCACGGTGACGTCGACCTGCTGTTGGGCGCCGGGCGACTGCTCGTCGCGCAGCGCCTCGCGGAGCTCGCGGTCGTAGGCGGCGGCCTCTTTCGAGGTGAGGTGGCCCTCGTGGTCGCGGCGGAACCCGTGCCGCTCCTGCGCGCCCGATTCGGGGCAGTCGTCGAGGCGCGCGGCGGTGCCCGCTTGCGCGGCCGGAGCGGCGAGTGCCCCGCCCGCCAGCGCTCCGGCGCTGATCAGCAGGGCGCCGCACAGGCGCGCTGCAGTGCCCGCTTTGCCGCTGATGGCATTGCCCAGGGTTTTTCCACCGTAGTTCATGAACACGGACGGTAGTCACCTGGTAGCGGTGCATCTCTGACGGCATGACCGTCTTGCGAAGTGTTTGCCCGTTCTTGCTCGGCTTTCGCCCCTGCGCCGCCCCGCTATTTCTGCCCCGTCGCCCACGCACGCAGCTTGGCGATGCGGGTGCGGATCTGCTCCGCGCTGGCCTGGGCGATCGGCGGGCCGCCGCAGGCCCGGCGCAGCTCACTGTGGATGACGCCGTGCGGCTGGCCGGTGCGGTGGTGCCAGGCCCCGACGAGCCCGTTCAGCTCCTTGCGCAGGTCGGCGATGACCTCGTGGGCCGGCGGCCCGGAGTCCTCCTCCTTGGCGCCGCCCCCGGCCTTGCGCTCGTTTGCCTTCTGGTCCGCCTTGCGCTTGCGCAGCAGCTGGCTGACCTGCTCTGGTTCCAGCAGCCCGGGCAGCCCCAGGAAGTCCTCCTCCTCGGGCGAGTCCGGAGCGCCGCCCCCGAACTCCGAGCCGTCGTAGAGCGCCCTGTCGAACTCGGCCGAGGCCTCCATGGTCTCGAAGGGAAGCTCGTCGCCCGCGTCGGGCGTGTCCCGCTTCTTGCGGGCCTCGTCGACCATGTCCTGCTCGGGGTCGAAGTCGTCCTCGCGGATGGGGCGGTCGAGAGCGTGGTCGCGCTCGCGCTCCATCTCCCCGGCGTACTCCAGCAGGGTCGGCACCGAGGGCAAGAACACCGAGGCCAGCTCGCCGCGCCTGCGCACACGCACGAAGCGGCCCACCACCTGGGCGAAGAACAGGGCTGTGCTGGTGGTCGTCGCGTAGACCCCCACCATCAGGCGCGGCACGTCGACGCCCTCGGAGACCATGCGCACCGCGACCATCCACCGCTCGTCGGACTCGGTGAAGCGCTTGATCTTCCTGCTGGCCGTGGGGTCGTCGGAGAGGACCACCGTAGCTGCGCGCCCGGTGATCTGGCGCAGGATGCGGGCGTAGGCGCGCGCGTTCTCGTGGTCGGTGGCCACAACGAGGCCGCCGGCGTCGGGATGGCTGTTGCGGACCTCGGTGAGCCTGCGGTCGGCGGCGGCCAGCACCTTCTTGATCCAGTCGCCCTTGGGGTCCAGCGCCGCCCGCCACGCTTGGGCCAGCGCGTCCTGGGTGAGCGGCTCGCCCAGGCGCGCGGCGAGCTCGTCGCCGGCCGTGGTGCGCCAGCGCATCTCGCCGGAGTAGGCCATGAACATGACCGGCCGCACGACCCCGTCGGCCAGCGCCGGGGCGTAGCCGTAGCTGTAGTCCCAGGCGCAGCGCCGCACCCCGTTCTGGTCCTGCACGTAGTCGACGAACGGGATCGGGTTGACGTCGGAGCGGAAGGGCGTGCCCGTCAGCGACAGCCGCCGCGCCGCGGGGTCGAACGCCTCGCGCACCGCCTCGCCCCAGGAGAGCGCGTCGCCGGCGTGGTGGACCTCATCGAAGATCACCAGGGTGCGGCGCGCCTCGGTGCGGTTGCGGTGCAGCATGGGGTGGGCCGCGACCTGCGCGTAGGTGACGGCGGCGCCGAGGTACTGCTTGCCGAGCGCGCCCTGGCCGTTCTTGAAGTCCGGGTCGATCGGGATGTCGAATGCGGCCGCGGCCTCGGCCCACTGCTTCTTCAGGTGCTCGGTGGGGCAGACGATCGTGACGGCGCGGACGGTGCGGCGGGCCAGCAGCTCCGCGGCGAGGGTCAGCGCGAACGTGGTCTTGCCGGCGCCGGGCGTGGCGACCGCCAGAAAGTCCCGGGGTTCCCGGCGGAAGTACTCTTCGAATGCCTCGCGCTGCCACTGCCGCAGACCGCTCAGCCGGTCCTCGGTATCGGTGTCGACAAGCGTCATCGTGTGATTCCCCAGATGCTCACGGGGACGAGGGTATCCCGCTCAGCCGGGGCGCATGGTGTCCGGCGGCCGGTGCGTTCGTCACGTCGCGCCAGCGGGGCGCACCGCGGCGCGGCCGGTGCGCCCGCGTGCGCACCGGCCGCGCCGGGCCTGCTCAGCCGCCGCTGGTGGAGGTCTCCACGGCGCCGTCGTTGAAGGGCATGTAGGGGTCGATCGCCGGGAAGACATAGAACCACAGCCCCGCCGCGATGCCCGCCACCAGCGCCAGCACCAGCACCAGCCGCACCGGCCAGGGCCCGGGGAGGATGCGCCAGACGAGTCCGTACATCAGCGGTCAGGCCCCCTCTCCCTGGTCCTGCGGTGCCATGTCGGCGATGTTGTCGGGCATGCCGTCCTCCTTGGGACGGGTGTCGGCCAGCTCCGCGTGGATGACCAGCCGGTGGGTGTTGTTGAACTTGGGCGCGCACGTGGTGAGCGTCAGCAGGGAGCGCTGCGGGTCGCCGCTGTCCTGGGTGTCGAACGGGTCGGGGTCGACCACCTCGACCTGGTCGGGGGTGACGGTGGTCTCCTCGATCACCTCGTAGGTGTAGAAGTTGTCGGCGTCCTCGACCACGATCTCGTCGCCGCCCTGCAGCTGGTCGAGGTCCCAGAAGATGCCGGGGGTGCGGTGCCCGGCCACGGCGTAGTTGCCCTTCTCGCCGGCCGCGGTGGCGTCGCCGCCGGAGACGTCGCCGTCGGTGTAGTGACCGGGGCTGTAGCGGATGTCCTCCGGGGAGACCCCGTTGACCACGACCCACTTCAGGTCCAGGTCGGGGATGTAGAGCCGGCTGTTGGCGGCGCCGGGCATGGCACCGGCGTCGGGGCCCTTCTCCTCCTGCTGCTCCCAGCTCTCCTCCAGTCCTTGGGAGAGCTGCTGCTGCTCCTGGTCGGTCTGCATCTGCTTGCCGTAGACCTCGTAGGCGGCGAAGAAGAGCATCAGCACCCCGGCGGTGAACAGCAGTTCGCCCAGGGTGCGCACGACCCCGCGGGCGACGTCGCCGCCGGTGCGCCGCCGTGCCGGCGGCTTCCTGCGGCGTCCGCGGGCGTGGCCCCGGCGCCCGGCGCGGGGCGCGTGCAGTTCACTCGTGGAGACCATGTGACCTACCGTCGGTTGCCGCCGCCCCGGCCACCCGGGCGCGGTGAGGGACGCGTGCCGCTGTGCTTCGGGGGCGGCTGTGCTCGGTGTTGGAGTCGGGAAGAAATCAGGGGGCGTCGCGTGGACGCGGGGATCCGAGGGCGCATTCGGCACGTGCTTCCCCGTTGGTCCGAATGCGGCGATCGGTCCACACGGGAGGGTACCGCGCCGCCGACGCGCGCACAGCGCTCATCGCCGAATCGGCGGGCGATCGCGGCGAACCGAGGGGGCGACGAAGGCGCGGCGATGCACACGGCCGCCGCCGCTACGCGGCGCGGGCAGGGTGCGCCGCAGCGGGCCCGTGGCCGCCTGCGGACACAGAGCGCCGGCGGCACCGATCTCGCGGCGACCTGAGGAGGAGTTGACCCGCTAGCGGCCGGAGGCGGCCTGCGGAGCCCGCCCGGCGGCGGGCCCGCGGCGCGACGACCCGCGCGGGCTCACTGGTCCGCGTTCGCGCCCGGAGGGCGCACCGCGGACTCAGCCCTTCATCATCTCCTCGTAGATCTCCTTGCACTCGGGGCAGACCGGGAACCTCTTCGGGTCGCGGTTGGGTACCCACACCTTGCCGCACAGCGCGATCACCGGGCTGCCCGTGACAGCGCTCTCGGTGATCTTGTCCTTCTGCACGTAGTGCGCGAACCGCTCGCGATCACCGTCGTCATGCGAGACGTCGGGCCGGGTCTCGCTCTCCGGAAGCACCTTGTTGACAACGTCCATTGCCATCGGGCCCTCACACCTCCTCCATGCTCGTTCCACGGTATCCTGCGGAACCGGCGCTCAGTTCAGTGTCGGGTCGTCCGGATAGGTCGATACCAAGGCGAGATCCCCGCCTTGGCGGCGCAGCACCCGCGGCCACAGGGACGAGGGGTCGGCGGAGAAGACGTCCTCGGTCACCGCCGGGACCACGTACCAGGCGCCCTCGTCGATCTCGCCGGCGAGCTGGCCCGCGCCCCACCCCGCGTACCCGGCGAAGACCCGGAAGAGGCCGAGCGCGCTGCCGAGGACCTCCGGCGGGGTGTCGAGGTCGACGACGCCCACCCCGTCCACCCGCGAGCCCTCGTGCGGCGTTCCCTCCAGCGGGCGCCACCCCAGCGGAGCGTCGTCGCCGCCGGGCGTGCCCAGCGCCAACCCGGCGCCGGTTCCCACCGGCCCGCCGGAGAACATCACCGCGGGAGCCGTGGCGAACCCGCTCCAGTCCTCCAGAACCTCACCCACCGCCAGCTCCAGCGGGCGGTTGACGATCACGCCGAGCGTGCCCTCGGCGGGTTCGTCGTCGACGACGAACACCACCGCCCGCCGGAAGTTGGGGTCCTCCAGCAGGGGGGTCGCCACGAGGAGGCTCCCGGTCAGAGTCGGCTCGTCCATGCTCCACGTGTACCCGCATCGCCGGGCGGAATCCAGTGCCGCCGGGCCGGGTGGGGACGCCCTCAGTCCGCGGCGCGGGCCTGCGCCCCGCCCGCGCGGCGCTCGGCGCGCTGCGCCTGCTCGCGCAGCGCGGCGTCGCGCACGGCGGTGGCCACCTGCGGGGCCAGGTCGGGCTGGAAGACGCTGGGGACGATGTAGTGCGGGCCCAGCTCGTCGGAGGTGACGACGTCGGCGAGCGCCTTGGCGGCGGCCACCATCATGTCGGCGTCGACGTGGTCGCTCTGCGCGTCCAGCAGCCCGCGGAAGACTGCGGGGAAGACCAGCACGTTGTTGATCTGGTTGGGGTAGTCGCTGCGCCCGGTGGCCACCACGGAGGCGTGCAGATGGGCGACCTCCGGATCGACCTCGGGGTCGGGGTTGGCGAGCGCGAAGATGATGGAGTCGTCGTTCATCTCGGCGATGTCGGCGCCGTCGAGCACGTTGGGCGCCGAGACGCCGATGAACACGTCGGCCCCCTCGACCGCGCCGCGCAGGTCGCCGGCGTAGCTCTCGGGGTTGGTGTTCTCGGCGATCCAGGCCAGGTTGGGGTCGAGGTCGCCGCGGCCGGAGTGGACCGCCCCGTGCAGGTCGCATACCACGACGTGCTTGGCGCCGGCGTGCATGAGCAGCTTCAGAATGGCGGTGCCCGCCGCGCCGGCGCCCGACATCGCGATGCGGACCTCGCCGAGGTCCTTGCCGACCACCCGCAGCGCGTTGCGCAGGGCGGCCAGCACCACGATCGCGGTGCCGTGCTGGTCGTCGTGGAAGACCGGGATGTCGAGCAGCTCGCGCAGCCGCTCCTCGACCTCGAAGCAGCGGGGCGCGGAGATGTCCTCCAGGTTGATGCCGCCGAACCCGGGCGCCAGCAGCTGGACGGTGCGCACGATCTCGTCCACGTCCTGTGTGTCCAGCGCGATGGGCCAGGCGTCGATGTCGGCGAAGCGTTTGAACAGCGCCGCCTTGCCCTCCATCACCGGCATGGCCGCCTGAGGGCCGATGTTGCCCAGCCCCAGCACCGCCGATCCGTCGGTGACCACGGCGACGCTGTTGCGCTTGATGGTCAGCCGGCGCGCGTCGTCGGGGTTGGCGGCGATGGCCTGGGAGACCCGCGCGACCCCCGGGGTGTAGGCCATCGACAGCTCGTCGCGGTTGCGCAGCGGCACCTTCGACTTCATCTCGATCTTGCCGCCGAGGTGCAGCAGGAAGGTGCGGTCGCTGACCTTGTGGACCGTGACGCCCTCGATCGCGCCGAGCGCGTCGACGATGGACTGGGCGTGGTCGGTGTCGCGGGCCGCGGCGGTGACGTCGATCCGGATGCGCTCGTGGCCCGCCGAGGCGACGTCCAGGGCGGTGATCACGCCGCCGACGTGCTCGACGGCGTTGGTGAGGCTGCCTACCGCGCTGCCGTGCCCGTCGAGCTCCAGGCGAATCGTAATCGAGTAGGAGACGCTGGGAAGGGTGGCCACGAAATGCTCCTTGTGAATCACGGATCTGCCGCGGGGCTGCCGTCGGCCTGCCGGCGGGGGAGGTACGGCACAGGTCGGGCCGCGCGATCATGCTGCCTGGCGCCGGCACCGGGGCCGCGCATCGGGGGAGGCGGGCAGCGGTCGGGCTGCCGCGCGGACGACGGACCCGGGGCGCCACTCTCATAGTGCCATCACCGGTGATCGTTCTGCGCGCCTCACAGGTGAGAAAACGGACACGGAATCGTATTCGGTATCCAACCGGGGACGCGGCGGATCGGCCCGGCGTCCGGCGGCCCTCGGTGGGCGCCGCGGCGATCAGGTGCGCCGGGCACGCTCGCGGGCGAGCCGCTCGATGACGTCGGTGCAGGCTTGGAGGGGGAACGCGGTGGTGTCCAGCACCGCGTGGTACAACGCCGGCGATGCCGGGTCGGCCCGATAGAAGCGGCGCACGTAGGCCGAGCGCGCGCGATCGTTGTCCCGCAGGTCGCGCATGGTCGGCGGGCTCCACCGCCCCTCGGCGCCGCCTGCGGAGCCGGTGTGCGGGCCCTGCTCGCGCAGCGCGGCCGCCCGGGTCAGCCGCGCCTCGGGAGGCCCGTCGAGGCGCACGTGCAGCGCACCGGGGTGTTCGGCGAGCACGCAGGCGCCGGCTCGGCCGAGGATAACGCCGCCGACCTGGGCGACCTCGCGGATGACGTGCTCTGTGCGCTCGACGAACTCCTGGTCGAAGAGCAGGTGCCCGCTGCCCTCGGCGGCACGCACGTAGGTCATGTCGACGCTGCCCGGCGTGACCGCCGGCAGCCGCGCGGCCCCGGCCAGCAGGCGCTGCAGCCCAGTGGGGGCGCGGTCGTCGTGCTCGAGTACGTCCTGCAGGGTGCAGCCGATCTCGCTCGCGACCGCGGCCGGGATGGCGCGGTCGACGAAGGCGACGCCGAGCCGCGTTGCGAGGGCCGGGCCGATCACGCTGCCGCCGGCCCCGAAGGCCGCCGAAACCGTCACCACGTAAACCATCGCGCTCACCCGCCCGGGTTGGGCCCGGTGCCCGCCGTGCCGGGCACCCGTGCCCCGGTAGTACCCGCCGCGGCGCTCCGGGCCACGTCCGGGCGGCGAACCTCCTGCGGTGCGGCCGAGGGCTGCGCAGGCAGCGCCGCGGGCACGCCGCGGCGCCCGGGCCCCTCCCGGCGGACGGTGCGGCACGGGCCGCCCGCCGCCGGGTGGGCGCGGCTCAGCCAGGCCTGCGCGGCCTGTTCCCGTCCGCCGGGATCAGAAGAGCGCGGAGGTGAGGGCGCGCCGGGCCTTGCCCACGCGGGGGTCGCCCGGGGGCAGGACCTCGAACAGCGAAAGCAGGTGCTGGCGCGCCCGATCGCGGTCGTCGTCGGCGGTGCGGCGCACGGTGGCGACCAGGCGGTCGAAGGCGTCCTCGATGTTGCCGCCGTACATGTCGATGTCGGCGACGTCGATCTGGGCCTGCACGTCGGCGGGGTCGTCGGCGGCCGCCTTGCGGCGCTCGTTGCCGTCGAGGCTGCGGACGCGGGCGACCAGCCGGATGTGGGCGAGCTTGATCTTGGCCTCAGCGTCCTGGGGGTCGGCCTCGACGGCCTTGGCGTAGACGGCCTCGGCGGCCTCGAAGTCGCCGCGCTGGAGGGCCTCCTGGGCCTCGGCGTCGGCAGGGCTCTGCTCGCCCGCTTCGGCGCCCTCCCATTCCTGGTCCTCGCCGTCCTCTTGGGGCTCGCCCAGGCCGCTGTACTCCTCGGGCAGCACGCCCTGCTGGCGCAGGCCCTCGAAGATCTGGCTGAGCCAGTCGCGCAGCTGGTCGTAGGTGGCCGGGCCGCCCGGGCCGGGCACGACCTGGCCGCCGATCACCATGGCGATGGTGGGCACCGCCTGGACGCGCATGGCCTGGGCGATCTGCGGGCTGGCCTGCACGTCGACCTTGGCGACCGCCCATTGGCCGCCGGCTTCGACGGCCAGCCGGTCCAAAGCCCGTTCGACCTGGTCCGACTGCTCGGAACGCGACTGGAGGACGGCGAGGACGACGGGGGCGCTCATCGAGCGCTCCAGAACCTCCTGCTGGAAGTTCTCCTCGTTGATGTCGATGGCGTAAGGATTGGCGTTGCCGGACGACGCCTCGGCCTGCCGCTTGGCCTCGCGTTCCAAGGCCGCCTTGCGAGCTCCGAGGTCGACCGCGCTCTGCATGGAGAAGTCCGAAGGCTGCATACCTCCATCCTGCCGCATAGTGCGGGGCGCCGGTGAAGGTTGTGGAGGGCGGGCCGCCGCCCTGCTCGGCAGGCCGCGGGGCCGCCGCCCGGCACGCCCCCGGCGGCGGCCCCGGCGGCGGCCCCGCGCGTTCCAGGCCCGGCGGGCGCCGGTGCCCGCCGGGCGCTGCCTGCGTTACAGGTGCGGCTTCTCGGTGTAGGTGCCGAACTCCTCGCCCATGGTGCCGCAGATCTCGCCGAGTGTGGCCTCGGCTCGCACGGCGTCGAGGATGACGGGGATCAGGTTGGGGCGTTCGGGGTCGCGGACCGCACCGAGCAGGTCGGCGAGCGCCTTGTCGACGGCCGCGCCGTCCCGGCTCTCGCGGCGCCCGGCCAGCGCCCGGTTCTGCTCGCGCTCGATCTCGTGGCTGATCCGAAGGGTCTCGACCTCGCCGGTGACCGAGGCGGTGTGGGTGTTGACACCGACGATGCGCTTCTCGTCCTTTTCCAGGGCCTGCTGGTACTGGAAGGCGGACTCGGCGATCTCGGAAGTGAACCACCCGTTGTCGATGCCGGCGAGGATGCCCGAGGTGATCGGGCCGATGGCGTGCTCGGCTCCGGCTCCCCCGCCCATGCCCTCGATGCGCTCGAAGATGCGCTCGGCCTCGGCCTCCAGGCGGTCGGTCAGCGCCTCGACGTAGTAGGAGCCGCCGAGGGGGTCGGCGACGTTGATCACACCGGTCTCCTCGCGCAGGACCTGCTGGGTGCGCAGGGCGATCTCGGCGGACCGCTCGGTGGGCAGCGCGAGGGTCTCGTCGAGGGCGTTGGTGTGCAGTGAGTTGGTGCCGCCCAGCACCGCCGAGAGCGCCTCCACCGCGGTGCGCACCACGTTGTTGTAGGGCTGCTGGGCAGTGAGCGAGACCCCGGCGGTCTGGGTGTGGAAGCGCAGCCACTGGGCGCGCTCCTGGTCGGCGCCGAATCGGTCGCGCATCCAGCGCGCCCAGATCCGGCGGGCGGCGCGGAACTTCGCGATCTCCTCGAAGAAGTCGACGTGGGCGTCGAAGAAGAAGGACAGGCCGGGAGCGAACCGGTTGACGTCCAGCCCGCGGGAGAGGCCCAGCTCGACGTAGCCGAAGCCGTCGGCGAGGGTGAACGCCAGCTCCTGGGCGGCCGTGGCTCCGGCCTCGCGGATGTGGTAGCCGGACACCGAAAGCGGCTTGAACGCAGGCACGCTCTCGCCGCAGAATTCCATGAGGTCGCCGATGAGGCGCAGGTGCGGCTCCGGCGGGTAGAGCCACTCCTTCTGCGCGATGTACTCCTTGAAGATGTCGGTCTGCAGTGTGCCGTTGAGCACGGAGGTATCGGCGCCCTGGCGCTCGGCGGCGACCAGGTACATGCAGAAGACGGGGATGGCCGGGCCGCTGATGGTCATGGACGTCGTGATCTCGGCCAGCGGGATGCCGTCGAAGAGCACCTCCATGTCCGCGGCGGAGTCGACGGCCACACCGCAGTGGCCGACCTCGCCCAGCGCGAAGGAGTGGTCGGAGTCGTAGCCCATGAGCGTGGGCATGTCGAAGGCCACCGAGAGCCCGCCTCCGCCGGACTCCAGGATCATCCGGTAGCGCTCGTTGGTCTGGGCGGCGTTGCCGAATCCGGCGAACTGGCGGATGGTCCAGGGCCGCCCGCGGTAGCCGGTGGCGTAGAGCCCGCGGGTGAAGGGGAACTCCCCCGGCCAGCCGATCCGCTCGAAGCCGGGGGCCTCGACACCTTCCTGGGGCCCGTAGACGGGGTCGAGGGGCTCGCCGGAGATGGTGGTCCTGGCCTCGGGGGCGGCGCTGCCCCGCCCGCCGGACCCGGGGGTGCGCGCGGCGTCGTAGCGCGCCTGCCAGCGGGCACGGCCCGCAGCGATGTCTTCAGGGTTGGCCATAGTCCAATAGTAGGATGTCCAACTAACGATGCATAGAGCCGCAGGCGGGCGCCCGGGGGCGCTGGTGCACCGCCACAGCACCGTCGATCTTGTAGCCATCGCAAACTGAAATCGCTTTCCTTCACGATAGCTACAAGCTGTGTGGGGCCTCCCTCTGGTCGGCCGTACCGGAGGAACAAAACGAGGGTGAACCGGCCCGCTCCAGACCCACTTCAGGGAATGTCACGGAACGATAACGGAATTTCGTGGGCGTCTCGCAACGGAGTGCGTTTGCCCAGGTCAGTGGCACAATCTCCGCTGTTTTGGGAATAGATCGACGCGGTTCCGGCTAGCTAGTCCCCTGCAGCGGAGTCGCCGGGGCCCTCGCCCGAGCGCTCGCTCCCGTCAGCGGAGCGCAACCGCGCGGCGGGGAAGTCGCCGAACTCGACGCGGAGCTTGGCGAACACCGAATGGATCTGCCAGGCCTCCTCGTCGGAGTAGCAGTCCAGCCCGAAGTCCATGGCGACCAGATCGCGGGTGGCCTGCTCGACGACCTCGCGTCCGCTGCCGGTGATTTCGGCGAGGGTGCCGCGGCCGTCGCTGGGATTGGGCAGGCGGCGGACGAAGCCCTGGCGCTCCAACCGGTCGATGGTGTTGGTGACGCTCGTGGGGTGCACCATCAGGCGCTCGCCGATCTTGCCCAGGGGCAGCGCCCCCGTCGAGCTGAAGGTGAGCAGCACCAGCGCCTCGTAGCGCGCGAAAGTCAGCGCGTGGGGCTTCAGCGCCGTGTCGAGCTGGCCGATGAGGATCTGCTGGGCACGCATGATCGAGGTGACGGCCAGCATCGACGGGTTGGCGCCCCACCGTCGCGTCCAGTTGTCGTGTGCGCGCTCGATGGGATCGAACGGGAGATTCAGCGGGTTGCCCACGCCGACACTGTACCGACCCGTAGGAGCCGCGCACTCCCCGGCGGGGCGCACCGCCGGCCTGCACCTCCAGGCCGGACGGCCGTCGCGCGGCGCGGCCCGGCCCCGCCGCCGGCTGCGGCTCTGCAGTGCTTGCGACCCGGCCGCGTCGCCGCCCGCCCACCCACCGGGCGCTCAGGTGTCCAGCGCCGCCAGTACGGTGTCGGCCGCTGCGTAGGGGTCCGCCCCGGCGGCAACCTCGTCGGCGAGCTTGTCCAACGCGGCGTGGCCGTGGACGTCGGCGAGCCGGCGGGTGAGCTCTCCCATCGCGATGCCCTCGATCTCGCGCCGGGCGCGGTCGCGGCGCCGCGCGCGCAGGCCCCCCGACTCGCGCAGGTGCTCGGCGTGCTCGTCGAGGCGCTGGAGGAGGTCCGCCACGCCATCACCCTCGGCTGCCGACATACTCACCACCGGCGGCTTCCACTCGCCCGGCTCCCTGTCGATCTGGGCGACCATCTGGCGCAGGTCGCGCACGGCGGCCCGCGCGCCCTCGCGGTCGGCCTTGTTCACTGCCAGGACGTCGGCGACCTCCAGGACCCCGGCCTTGCCCGCCTGGACTCCGTCGCCCATACCGGGTGCAGACAGCACGACCGTGGTGTCGGCGTGCGCGGCGATGTCGACCTCGGCCTGGCCCACGCCGACAGTCTCGACGAGCACCGCGGTGAACCCGGCGGCGTCGAGGATCCGCAAGGCGTGCGGAGCGGCCCACGACAGCCCGCCGAGGTGCCCGCGGGTGGCCATCGACCGGATGTAGACGCCGGGGTCGGTGGCGTGCTCCTGCATGCGCACCCGGTCGCCGAGCAGGGCGCCGCCGGTGAAGGGCGAGGAGGGGTCGACGGCGAGCACCGCCACGCTGTCGCCGCGTCCGCGCAGCGCCTTGGCCAGCGCGCTGGTCGAGGTGGACTTTCCCACCCCGGGGGCGCCGGTCAGCCCGACGATCCGAGCGCCCCCGGTGTGCGCGGCGAGGCCGGAGACGATCTCCCGAAGCTCGGGCGCGGACTCCTCCACCAGCGAGATCGCCCGAGCGAGGGCCCGGCGGTCCCCCTCCAGCACCCGCTTGACCAGGTCGCCGACGTCCATCGGTCTCCCTCCGCGCTCGCCGCAGTCCTTCGGACGTCCAAGTATCGCAACCGCGGGTTCCCCGGCGCACGCTCCCCCGCCCTCCGGGGCTTCCCGTGGCCCGGCGGGGGGCAGGGGTCACCCCCCGTCTCCGGTCCTGCCGTCGGTCTGCTCGCGGAGGATGTCGGCGTGGCCGCCGTGCCGGGCGGTCTCCTCGATCATGTGCAGCAGGATCCAGCGCAGCGACAGTCCCTCCGCCTCCTTCTGCCCGAAGACGTCGTCGAGGTCGAACCGGGCGGCGGTGGCGCGGGAGCGGGCGCACTCGCGCTCGTAGTCGGCTGCCAGCGACGCGAGCGTCGCTTCGGCGGGGACGTCCCAGGTGTCCTCGGCGGTATCGAGCGGCAGGTCCAGCTCCGCCGCGGAGCGGCCCCCGACGACGCGCTGGAACCAGTTGCGCTCCACGAAGGTCAGGTGGACCAGCAGTCCGGCCATGGTGGTCCGCGAGGGCACCAGCCGGCGGCGCGCCTGCTCCTCGGTCAGCCCGCGGACCTTGTCCGCGACGACCCGCCGCAGGTAGTCGAGGAACGCCTCGGCGGTCTCGCGCTCGCCGCCGGCTGCGCGGGCCAGCACGGCCCGCTGCGCCTCGCGCAGAGCGCGGTCGGCCGGGGGCGCCGCGCCGCCCGCAGCCTGTGGGGCCGCGGAGCCGTCAGGAGCGTCGGGACCGGAAACCGGAGGCTGGTCGCGCATACCGGGAGCCTACGCACGCCCCGCGTCGGCAGAAGCCCGCCGGGACCGCGGCCGCGCGGCCGGAAGCGGCCCCTCGGCGCACCGGAGCGTCCGCGCCGCGCACCGGTCCGCCCTGCCCGCCTCCCCGGGGACCCGGGCCGGCCGCGTCCGGTGCCCGGTCAGGCCAGCGCGGTACGGACGATGACGCCGGCGTCCGGCCCGGCCTGGGCGGCGACGGCTCCGCCGGGCCGCCAGACCCCCGATCGCCCCAGCGTGCGGGAGTAACCGCCGCCGGTCGGTCCGGCGAAGCTGCTGACGGCGACCCACATCCCGTGCTCGGCGGCGGCGTGTGCGGCGCGCTCCTGCTGGACGGCCTCGTCGCGCGCGTGCTCGAGGGTGGTCGCCGCGTAGATGACTGCGCCGAGTGCGGCGGTGCCGGCGGCGTGCGCGGCCACACCGAAGTCCTTGCAGATCGCCAGCCCGACGCGGCGGCCGTCGACGTCGAGCACCGCGGGCCCGGTGCCGGGCGCGAACCGCTCGGGCTCGGCACCGCCCAGCCACGTCTTGCTGTAGACGTGCGCGGCCCCGCCGCCGTCGACCGCCAGCATCCCGATGTGCTCGACGCCGTCCTCGCCTCGCACGGGCGCCCCCACCAGCGCGGTCGCGCCCGCCCGGTCGCACGCCTGCACGATCGGCCGCAGCCGCGCGTCGCCGGGCGCGAGCGGCGCCGCGTCCAGCTCGTAGCCGGTCAGCGACAGTTCCGGGAACACCACGATGCGGGCGTCCGCGGCGCGCACCGCCTCAGCGTGCACCCCGGCGTTGGCGGCCACGTCGCGCGGCTCGCACACGGGCTGGGCGACCGCGACCACCAGCGGCTCGCGCACAGGTCCGCCCCCTTCCGCCTTCCGGCCCGGACTCGTTTCGGCGGCCCCCGCGGCGGCCTCGCCGGGCCGCCGCGGCCTGCGGGCCCCGCTCAGGCCCCGGGGACCTCGAACAGCAGTGCGTCGCCCTGGCCTCCGCCGCCGCACAGGGCGGCCGCGCCCCGACCGCCGCCGCGCCGCCGCAGCTCGTGCACCAGGTGCAGGGCCAGCCGCGCGCCGGACATGCCGATCGGGTGGCCGAGGGCGATGGCGCCGCCGTCGGGGTTGACCTTGTCGGAGTCCTCAGGCAGGCCGAGGTCGCGCATGGACTGCACGGCCACGCTGGCGAACGCCTCGTTGATCTCGATCAGGTCCAGGTCCGACGCCTGGCCGCCGGCCTTGCCCAGCGCATGGCGGACGGCGTTGGAGGGCTGGGACTGCAGGGCGTTGTCGGGCCCGGCGACGTTGCCGTGTGCGCCGACCTCGGCGAGGATCTCGCAGCCCAGCTCCTCGGCCTTGGCGCGGCTCATCACGACCAGTGCGCAGGCCCCGTCGGAGATCTGCGAGGAGGTGCCGGGTGTGATGGTGCCGGCGTCGTGGAATGCGGGGCGAAGCCGGGCCAGGCTCTCGGCCGTGGTGTCGGGGCGCACGCCCTCGTCCTCGGTGACCAGCCGGTCCTCGCCCTTGCGCTGCGGAACGCGCACCGGCGCGATCTCGGCCTCGAAGCGGCCGTCCTTGACCGCTGCGGCCGCCCGCTGGTGCGAGCGCGCGGCGAAGGCGTCCTGCTCGGGGCGCCCGATGCCCAGGCGGGCGTTGTGCCGCTCGGTCGAGGCGCCCATGGAGTCGCCGTCGAAGGCGTCGGTCAGCCCGTCGTGTGCGGTGGCGTCGAGGACCTCGACCGAACCGTACTTGTACCCGCTGCGCGCCTTGGGCAGCAGGTGCGGCGCGTTGGTCATCGACTCCATGCCCCCCGCGACGACGACGTCGAACTCGCCGGCGCCGATGAGCTGGTCGGCGAGCGCGACGGCGTCCAGTCCCGAAAGGCAGACCTTGTTGATGGTCAGCGACGGCACGCTCATCGGGATGCCGGCACCCACGGCCGCCTGGCGCGAGGGGATCTGGCCCTGGCCGGCCTGAAGGACCTGGCCCATGACGACGTAGTCGACCCGGTCGCCGGCGATCCCGGCGCGCTGCAGCGCCGCCTCGATCGCGAACGACCCGAGCTGCACCGCCGAGAACCCGGAGAGCGAACCGAGCAGGCGCCCGATCGGGGTGCGTGCTCCACTGACGATGACGGATCCGGGCATTGGCGAGCCTCCGTTGCGTTCCTGTCCGACCTCGTCTGCCACGATACATACGCGTCGTTCGGCGGATTCTCGGAGGTGGAGCCATTGCTGACCCGGATCGACCACGTCGGCATCGCCTGTTTCGACCTGGACGCGACCGCGGGCATGTACCGGCGGGTGCACGGTTTCGAGGTCGCGCACGAGGAGGTCAACGAGGAGCAGGGCGTGCGCGAGGCGATGCTGCGCGTGAACGGCACCGACGACGGCCACGCGACCTACCTGCAGCTGCTGGAGCCGGTCCGCGAGGACTCCCCGGTCGCCAGGTTCCTGGCCCGGCACGGTGAAGGCGTGCACCACATCGCCTTCGGCACCGGCGACGTGGCCGGCGCGGCGGCGGAGATCGGAGCGGCGGGAGTGCGCGTCCTCGACGAGGCTCCGCGCCCGGGCTCGATGGGCTCCTCGATCACCTTCCTGCACCCCAAGGACTGCGGCGGGGTGCTGACCGAGCTGGTGCAGGCGGCCGGCGAGGGGGCGGGCGGCGCGGAGTAGGCGCCTGCCGAGGCCGACCGGTGGGCGGGGGCCCACCGGTCGGGTCGGGTCCGCGCGCGAGCGGCGGTCCTTGGAGACCCCCGGTTATGCAGGTGCCCGCGGCCGCAGGGCGCGCCTTCGCCGCCGCGCACCGCTGTGCGGTCCGCGCACCGCTGCGCAGCGCAACGGAACCGTCACATGCGCTATCGTCCCACGTCCCGCCCTGCGATTGCCCCGAGACCCCGATCCGTATGCCGCAAACCCTCCTCTGCGGGGCGTTGAGCTTGATAAAGTCTGCTAACTACCGGGACTTCCGGTACACACCGTCCCTTGCCCGCCGCGGCTCGCCGAGCCGGGCAAGCTGCGCAGAGCGTCCCCTTCCGTCGGTAAGGCTCCTTCGCTCCGCAATCCGTACCAATGGAGCGAACTCGCCCACAGACGCGTGGTTCCCGGAGTACCCTCCCCGGGAGTAGCTCGCGAAACCGCTGGATCGTGGCGAGAGGAGCGGCCGCAGGCGCCGGGCCGCATGCCCCCGACTCGACACGAACACCCGTAAGTAGCCGTCTCGTCACTCGTTCAGGATTCCGCCACATGTCGTCGTCCGATATTGAAGCCCAGCTGACCAATTTCTTCGAGGAAGGCAACCAGGCCACCGAGTTCGACGTAGTCCTGCGCGGTTACGACCGGCAGCAGGTGATGAGCTTCGTCGACCAACTCAAGACCGAGCTCCAGCAGTCAAAGGAAGAGGCCGAGCAGGGTCGGCACGACCTCACCGAGGCCAAGCGCCAACTGCAGGAGCAGGAGCGTCCCACCTACTCGGGACTCGGCGCGCGCATCGAGCAGCTGCTCCGCCTCGCTGAGGAGCAGGCCACCGAGCTCGTCCAGGGCGCCCGCGCCGAGGCCAACGACATCAAGTCCGAGGCCAAGATCGAGGCCGCCGAGATGCGCTCGGCCGCCGAGAACGAGGCCAACGACCTGCGCACGACGGCCCAGCGCGAGGCCGACGAGATGCGCTCCTCCGCCGAGTCCGAGTCGGAGGAGATCCGCACCACGGCCCAGCGCGAGGCCGACGAACTGACCTCCACCACCGAGCGCGAGGTGCAGAAGAAGCGCTCGGCCGTCGACCACGAGATCGCCGAGAAGCGGGCGACCTTCGAGGGCGAGATCGCCAAGCTGCGCACCACCACCGAGCGCGAGTGCGCCCAGGCGCGCGCCTCCGCCAAGCGCGAGCGGGACGAGACCCTGCAGACCGCCAAGCGCCAGGCCGACGAGATGCGCGCCCAGGCCCAGCGCACGCTTGAGGAGAGCGAGGCCAAGCGGGCTCAGGAGGAGGCCGAGTTCGAGATCCAGCTGGCCGGCCGCCGCGAGGAGGCCGAGCGCCAGGACGCCGAGCGCCTGGCCGCCGCGCAGGCCGCGACGCAGAAGCTGGTCTCGGAGGCCGAGGAGCGGGCCGCCAGCGCCGAGCAGCGCGCCACGAAGGCCAGCAACCAGGCCGAGCAGACCCGCCGCGAGGCCGAGCAGCACGCAAAGCAGCTCGTGGCCAACGCCAAGAAGAACTCCGAGCAGATCTCCGCCGAGGCCAAGTCCAAGGCCGACCACATGGTCAGCGACGCCAAGGCCGAGGCCGACCGGATCATGACCATCGCCCAGCAGGAGGTCGAGGAGAAGAGCCGCCAGCGCGACAGCATCCAGTCGCACCTGGACCAGCTGCGCCAGCTGCTGGGGGCCGGCGGCGGGGACCCCGCTGCCGCCGCACCGGCGGCTCCGGCCCCCGCTCAGGTGGCCTCCTCCGAGCCGGCGCCGGCCATCGAGTCGCAGCAGGGCGGCGAGCAGCAGGCCCAGCAGCGCTCGGGCGGCGAGGCCGCCAAGCAGCCGGTGGCCGCCTCCGGCGCCAAGGCCGAGGACGACGAGGACTGGTGGCAGGAGTAGCCGTCCCGGCGTCGGGTCGCTAGGGCACGGCTTTCGGCCGGAACCGCGACCGCGAAAGGCCCCGGCACACCCGATCCGATTCGGGGTGCCGGGGCCTGTTCGTGCGCCGGGGCCCGGCGCGCGTCCGGCTCCGGCGGCTCCGGCTAGGCGGCGGCCCGCGGCGCGTTCCGGTGCGGCCGCACTCGTCCCCGGCAGGTGCCCGTCCTGATGGCCGGTCAGGCGGAGAAGGTGTCGCGCTCATAGGGGCCGTCCCATTCCACGGGCAGCGGCGCGGCCCCCGGAGCGACGTGCTCGACGACCGTGTCGAGCACCGTGCGGACGTAGGGCTCGCCCACCCACAGGTGCTTGGCGCCCTCGACGCCGATCACCTCGGCCCGGCCGACGCGCGCGAAGCGCTTGCGGGCCTCGTCGGGGCGGAGGTAGTCGTCGAACTCCGGCACCAGCGCGACGAGCGGCTTGCCGGAGCGGTCCCAGGCGTCCAGGTCGGCCTCGCCCGCCCGGTGCAGCGGCGGCGAGAGCAGGATCGCACCCTCGACCTCCGGGTCGCAGCCCCACTTCAGCGCCAGCTCGGTGCCGAAGGACCAGCCCAGCAGCCAGGGGCGGGGCAGCCCCTCGAACTCGGCGAACTCGATCGCTGCGGCCACGTCGTAGCGCTCGGACTCGCCCTCGCCGAACTCGCCCTGGCTCCTGCCGTGCCGGGACTCGGTGCCGCGCGTGTTGAAGCGCAGGACGGCGGTGTCCGCCAGCGCCGGCAGCCGGTATGCGGCCTTGCGCAGGACGTGGCTGTCCATCATGCCCTCGGCGGTGGGCAGCGGGTGCAGGCACACGATCGCGGCGACGGGCTCGCGGCCCTCGGGCAGGGCCAGCTCGCCGACGAGCTCCAGGCCGTCGGAGGTGTGCAGGGTGACGGGGCGGCGCTCGGCGGGCAGCACCGTGGTGGCGCGGATCTGCATGGTCCCTCGGTTCACTGACGGGGCGGCGGGGCGGCGGGGCGGCGCAGGCGCGCCCGGCGGTGCGCCGGTGCGGCCGGACCGCGGGGGTGTCGGGAGTCAGCGCCGCGGAAAGCGGACGCCGCGGCTGGTCCGGTGCTCCCAGCAGGAACTGTGCCAGTGGCGGCGGTCATCGCCGTCGCCGAACGGCCGCCAGGCCACGACGTGCGGAACGGCCGGCGGGATCTCCTGATGGCAACCCGGGCACCGGTAGGTCTTGGTCGCGGCGGACCCGCTGATGCGGCGCACGGCCCACTCGCCGTCGGGGCCGTTCTCGCGGCGCTCGGCTCCGGTGATGCGCTGGAAGACCTCGTCGTCGCCGGGCGGACGGCTCTGCCCGTTGCGGCGGCGAGGGCTGTTGCGGCGCGGACTCACCCTTCCAGAGTAGGGGGAGCCACCCGCCGCGACCCACCCGGGCCCCAACCCCGTCGATCTTGTAGCCATCGTGAAGGAAAACGATTTCCATTTGCGTTAGCTACAAGATCGACGGCGCTGTGCCGCGACTAGTGCAGGCTCCGGTGTCCGTTGACCTCCATGGCCAGCAGGACCGGGGCCGCGGTGGCGGTGGTGAGCCGCGCCGGGATCGGGGCTTCGAGGACGGCGCCGAACCAGGGGATGCCGCGCTCCTCGAACAGCTCCACCGGACCCTTGGGGTAGCCGCAGCCGAACCGCATGGCGGTGTCGACGTCCTGTGCCGAGGCGTAGCCGTCGCCGACCATCCGCAGCGCGTCGTTGACGTGCGGCACCAGCAGCATCGCCGCAAGGTCGAACCCGAAGCTGCCCGTGCGCACGGCCTGGGCGAGCTGGCCGGCGGGCAGGTCCTCCGGCATGTTGGCGCGACCGCCGTGGTCGTAGAACCCGCGCCCGCTCTTGCGGCCCAGGCGCCCGGCGGCGACCATGCGGCGCAGCAGCGGGGTGGCCGCGTAGCGGGGAGTGCGGAACTCCTCCCAGAGCACGTCCATGACCGCTAGGCACACGTCGATACCCACGAGGTCGGCCAGCGCGAGCGGCCCCATCGGCAGGTCGGCGTCCTTGGTGACTGCGGTGTCGATCTCCTCGCGCGAGGCGATCCGCCGCTCGTAGACCGAGACGGCGTCGTTGATGAACGGCACGAGCAGGGCGTTGGCGACGAAGCCGGCCCGATCCGTGGCCGTGACGGGGGTCTTGCCGATGCGCTTGGCCACCTCGGTGGCGATGTCGACGGTCGCCTGTGCGGAGCTGATGGTGCTGACGACCTCGGTCAGCTTCATCACCGGGGCGGGGTTGAAGAAGTGCAGGCCCACGACCTTGTCCGGCCGGTCCGTCAGCGCGGCGATCTCGGTGACCGACAGAGAGGAGGTGTTGGTCGCCAGGATCGTGCCCGGAGGGCAGATGCGGTCGAGGTCGGCGAAGACGTCGCGCTTGAGGTCCATCCGCTCGGGGACGGCCTCGACGACGAAATCGGCGTCGCGCAGGTCCTCGCGATCGGTGGTGAAGGCGATCCGGTCGAGGATGCCGCTGCGCTCCTCGGCGCCCAGCTTGCCCTTGTCCACCGCCTTGGACAGCGAACTACGGACGTGGTCGCGGCCGCGGTCCAGGGCGTCGCCGTCGACCTCCACGCCCCACACCTGGAATCCGGCCCGGGCGAACACCTCGGCGATACCGGCGCCCATGGTACCCAGCCCGACCACGCCGACCTTGTCAAATTCCTGCATGCGCCCACCCTACGCGGTCGCCGCGGCGGCGCCGCAGGAAGGAGCCCTCGCGGCGCACCCGGAGAAAGCGCCGCGGCGCCGCCCCCGAAGGGACGGCGCCGCGTGCGGGCGGCGCGCGCCGCGGATCAGCAGTCGACGAGCTCGGGCGACTGGTTGAGGAGCTGCGCACGCGGCGAGGTGAACTCGGCGTGGGCGGCGTCGGCGCCCGGCTTGAAGAGCGCGACCCGGTGGCAGTTCTGGAAGGCCAGCCGCATCCCGAAGTGGCGCTCCACGGCGGCACGCATGGCGTCGCTGGCGAGCAGACGCAGCAGCTGCCCGCGCTCGGTCTCGCCGGGCGGGGGCACCTCGTTGGCCTCGAAGTCGGCGTGGCCGCCGGCGGCTCGCTGGGCCAGCCCGCTGACCACGCTCCAGGCGTAGGGCAGCGACTCGCGGATGCAGGCGATGAAATCGTCGTTGTCGACGGGTCCCTGCTCGGCCTTGTGCAGGAGTTCCGGCGAAACCGTCAGCGACATGGAGGTCCCTCTCTGTTGGCGACCGGGGCGGGGTGCGGGATCCGCGGCGGAGCCGCCCGTTCCGGCGGATGCCGGGACCTCGCACACCGGTCTGCGACGCTAGTGGCATCGTGCGCGGATCGTCACGGTGCCGGAGCGCCACATGTGGCTAGCCCCGACGCCATAGTCGGGAAATCACCGTTGATCTTGTAGCTATCGTCACTGAAAATCGTTTTACTTCACGATAGCTACAAGATCAACGGGGGTGGGGCCCGCGGACCGGTGATCATCCGGTTGCCCAACAGCCTGTGGGAGCGGCCTCCCGAGCGGCCCGCGCCGACCGCCCGCCGGGGCTAGGATCGTGCAGCGTGAGACTCGTGATCGCCCGGTGCAGCGTCGACTATGTCGGACGCCTGACCGCCCACCTGCCCATGGCCCCCCGGCTGCTGCTGTTCAAGGCCGACGGCTCGGTCTCGGTGCACGCCGACGACCGCGCGTTCAAGCCGCTGAACTGGATGAACCCGCCCTGCTCGGTCAAGGAGTCCGCCGACGAGGACGGCTCCGAGCTGTGGACGGTCACCCACGGCAAGTCCGGCGAGAAGCTGGTGCTGCGCATCGAGGAGATCCAGCACGACAGCTCCCACACCCTGGGCGCCGACCCCGGGCTGCAGAAGGACGGCGTCGAAGCCCACCTGCAGGAGCTGCTGGCCGAGCACATCACCACGCTCGGCGAGGGCTATACGCTGATCCGCCGCGAGTACCCCACCGCCATCGGCCCGGTGGACATCCTCTGCCGCGACGGCGAGGGAGGCACCGTCGCCGTCGAGCTCAAGCGGCGCGGCGACATCGACGGCGTCGAGCAGCTCACCCGCTACCTGGAGCTCCTCAACCGCGACCCCTCGCTCAGCCCGGTCAAGGGGGTCTTCGCGGCCCAGGAGATCAAGCCGCAGGCCCGCGTGCTCGCGGGCGACCGCGGCATCGGCTGCGTCACGCTCGACTATGACGCGCTGCGGGGCATCGAGCCCGACACCCCGCGCCTGTTCTGAGCCGGGCCGGGCGATCCCCCGACACCCCGCGAACCGCCGCCGGCGCACCGCCGCGGCGGTTCTCTGCGTCCGGCCGGGCGGGCGCGCCGGAAACCGTCCATGAGACCACACATCGCCGAAACGGCGGAAGAACTGTGGCTGGATGTGGCAATACAGGGCGTATCACCTTGCTCTGCGGTATACGGCGGTGACAGAGTGCCCGATACCTCGCACGAACCGCGCCCGTCTCATCACCCCGAGTAGACGGGCGTCCGCAGCAGGAGGACGCCAGTGCCTACAAGCCCGACCGGACGATCCCCCAGACCCCGGCGACACGTTCCGCCGACCGTCAAGCGCCTCGCCTCTGCGGGTGCCTCGGCCACCCTGGTGCTGGGCCTGGGACTCGCCCCCGGAACCGCCCACGCCGACGAAGCCGTGCTGCCGACCCTGGTCACCCCCGACGGTCTGCGCGAGCACGTCGAGAACCTGAGCACGATCGCGGACTACAACGGCGGCAACCGCGCCACGAACACCCCCGGCTACGACGTCGCCGCCGACTACGTGACCGACCAGCTCAAGCGCGCCGGGTACCGCCCCAGGCGCGACACCTACGACTACGAGCTGTGGGAGGAGCACTCCGAGGCCGTGCTCACCCAACTCGCCCCCGAGAAGCGCGAGTTCACCCCCGGCGAGGACTTCGTCACCATGACCTACTCCGGGGCCGGCGACGCCACCGGAGCGGGCGTGCCCGTCGACTACGACAGCACCGACAGCGGCTGCACCGCTGAGGACTTCGCGGGCTTCCCCGAGGGCGCCATCGCGATCGTCATGCGCGGCAGCTGCTCCTTCCAGGCCAAGACCGCCAACGCCGCGGAGGCCGGAGCGGCGGGCACCGTCGTCGCCAACAACGTCGAGGGCCCGCTCAACGGCACGGTCAGCGAGGAGTCGGCCATCCCGGTGGTGGGCACCACCACCGCGACCGGCGACGCGCTCGTGGCGGCCGGCGACTCCCTGGAACTGCGGTTGAAGGTCGACGCCTCGGTCTCCGAGCGCACCTCCTATAACATCGTCGCCGAGACCAAGGGCGGAGCGCGCGACAACGTCGTCATGGTGGGCGCCCACCTGGACAGTGTTCCCGAGGGCCCCGGTATCAACGACAACGGCAGCGGCACGGCGGCGATCCTGGAGACCGCCCAGCAGCTGGCCAAGCTGGACGGCCACGAGAACAAGGTCCGGTTCGCCTTCTGGGGCACCGAGGAGCAGGGCCTGGTCGGCTCCACCAAGTACGTCGAAGGCCTCAACGAGCGCCAGCGCGAGCGCATCGCGCTGTACCTGAACTTCGACATGCTGGGCTCGCCCAACTTCGGCCGCTTCATCTACGACGGACGCGGCGAACTGGAGGGCTCGCTGCCGCCGCCCTCGGGTTCCGGGGCCATCCAGAAGATGTTCGAGGACTACTACGAGCAGCGCGGCCTGGTGACCGAGCCGACCGCCTTCAGCGGAAGGTCCGACTACAGCGCCTTCATGGAGGCCGGCATCGCCTCCGGCGGCCTGTTCAGCGGCGGCGACGCCGCCAAGACCGAGCAGCAGGTCGAGTACTACGGCGGCACTGCCGGCGAGGACTTCGACCCGAACTACCACACGGCCCAGGACGACATCGGCAACATCGACTGGACGGCGCTGGACCAGCTCTCCGACGGCGTGGCCTACGCCGTGGAGACTTACTCCAAGAGCACCCTCCCGGTCAACGGCGTGGCTCCGCGGATCCAGTCCGCCCAGGAGTTCCGTGCCGACCGGGTCGGAGACCTCTGGCTGCGGTAACCGTCCTGCCGCACTCGTTGAGGCGCCCGTGGGCGAGGAGCCGACTCCTCGCCCACGGGCGTTTTCCGTGGCCGATCCGCGGATCCGGCCGCCGCGTCGCACACCGCCGCGCTCGCCGGTCCCCTCATGCGCGGCGACCGGGCCCCCTCGACCCCGGTCGCCGCCCGGCCGCTGGCGGCGTCCGCACCGGTCCTTTCGGATGGCCCCCGCGCCGCACCCGATCCGGCCCGCGGACCCGACCCCGGGAAACTACTCTGCGTGTCTCCCTCGATTCGAAAAGTATCAGCATGACGGTGCGGAGCACAGCCCCCGAAACAGAACGATTGCCGACGCGTGTCCGTCCGGCCCCGGCCGGTGCACCGCGGCCCTTGCGCACCCCGCACCGCCCGCAGGGCCGAACGGGCCGCACGGGCCGCACGGCCTAGAGTGGCTCCATGACCAAACGGGATTCCGAGACCCCTGTCGTGCTTTCCAAGATCTACACGCGTGTGGGCGACGACGGCACCACCGCCTTGGGCGACATGAGCCGCACCGCCAAGACGGACTCGCGCCTGGTCGCCTACGCCGACGTCGAGGAGGCCAACGCCGCCATCGGAACCGCGCTCGCGCTCGGCGGCGACGGCGTCCCCGAACGCGTCCGCACGATGCTCGTCCGCGTCCAGAACGAGCTGTTCGACCTCGGCGCCGACTTGTCCTGCCCTGTCGCTCCGCCCGGCCGGGAGCCGGAGTTCCCGCCGCTGCGCGTAGACGAGGCCTACATCGAGCGCCTTGAGGCCGAGTGCGACCGCTACAACACCGACCTGCCCACGCTGCGCTCCTTCCTGCTTCCCGGCGGATCGGCGCCGGTGGCGCTGATGCACCAGGCCCGCGTCGTGGTGCGGCGCGCCGAGCGCAACGCGTGGGCGGCACGCGAGGAGCACGGCACCAGCGTGAACCCGCTGACGGCGCGCTATCTCAACCGGCTCTCGGACCTGCTGTTCATCCTGTGCCGGGTACTGGGGCAGGACGGATCGGAAGTGCTATGGAAGCCGGGCGGCGACCGCTGACCTCGGGACCGCGGCCGCCTGGCGCCCGACCATAACCGCACCGGACGGCGCCGGGACCCTCTGCAGGACCGACAGGACGGACAGACAGGAGTGGCGCGGGCATGCGCTATGCACCGGAGGTACTCGCACTGCGGCCGGACACCCGAAAGGCGGTGTGGCACCTCGTCACCGCGGCGGTGGTCATGGGGAGTCTCGTCATAACAGTGACGTTCAAGTTCGGCCTCATAGCCGCCCTGGTCGGGGGCGCCGGGTTCACCGCACTGATCGCCGGCGCCGTCGGACACCTGATCCGCTCCCGGATCGAACTGACGGCGGACGAGATCGTCCTTCACGGGCTGTTCTTCCAGCAGCGCCGACTGCGCTCACGCGCCGCGGAGGTGGTGCGTGCCGAGATTCACGCCCACCGGGCGCCGCCCGGCGACACGCTCTTCCTGCTCGACACCCGGCGCGAGCTGGTGCTCAGGGTGGCCGGCACCAACTACGCGCGGGAGGACATGGACCGCCTGGTGAGGGCACTGGCGGTACCGTGCAGCGGTCCCGACCGCCCCGTCACCGCCGGCGAACTCGCCAAAATGTACCCGGACCTGCGCATGGTGACGTTCATCGAGCGCTATCCCGTCCAGGGCGGGTTCGCGATCGCGGGCATCCTTATCGCGATGATAGTGGGCCTGATGCTCGTCGCGACCGTGGCGGGGCTCTGACCCGCCTCCGCTTTCCGGCCGTGACCCGGGCGCGGACTCAGGACCCGCCGAGCTCGCGCTCGACGGCTGCGACCTTGCTGGTGAGGCCCTCACTGACGCCTTCGCGGATGTCTGCCTTGAACGTGAGGCTGACCCGCGGCGCCCCCTCGCCGGCGGCGGCGACGGCGCGCTTGACGACGTCCATCACCTCGTCCCACTCCCCTTCGACACTGGTGAACATGGCGTCGGTACGGTTGGGCAGGCCGCTCTCGCGCACGACGCGCACCGCGCGGGCCACCGCCGGGGCGACGGAGTCGTCGCCGGAACCCATCGGACTCACTGAGAATGCAACGATCATGCGCCCAGCCTAGACGGCGGGCGGGTTCGGTGCCGCTCGCCCGGCGGTGAGTCGCCGCAGGCGCCTCCGCGGCGGCGGAGGTTCACGACTGCCAGTGCGTTCCGGGCGGCATCGACTCCAGCCAGGAGAGGAACCCCGTCAGCGCGCCGTCGGACATCGCCAGCTCGTAGACCGCCTCCGCGGGATCGGAGCCGTCGGCGGCGGCCCAGCCGACCTCGATCACCACCAGGTCCTGGGTGAGCTCGCGCAGGTCGCCGGGCGTGGGCGGGCGGCGGTGCAGAACGACGAGGCCGCGGCGCGACAGTTCGGCTGCCGGCCGCGGCCACAACGAGAAGACCCGGTACCAGCGCAGTTCCTCGCTGCCGTACCGGGCGAGTCCCATGCGCCAGGGCAGGTCCGGGGCCCCCGCACCCGAGCGCAGGTAGCACTCGACGGCGCCGCCTCCGCGCTCCAGGCCATAGCGCCGCGCGGTGACGGCGAGCAGGGCGACCACGATCACGATGAGGAGCGCGATGAACAGCCATTCCGCCGCCTTGAACCACGGCTGGCCGAATATCAGCTCCTGCACCGGCGCATCTCCCCCGTTCAGCGCCCGCCGGCGCCGCTCATTCGCTTACGCCGGCGGCCTGCAGGCGGCTGCGCGCCCGCGCGGCACGCCCCTGGGCGTCCTCGTCCTCGGTTTCTCCCTCGGACTCGGCGTCGCGCAGCGCCGCCTTCGCCCGCTCGACGTCGACGTCCTCGGCCAGCTCCGCGAGCTCGGCCAGGATCGACACACGGTCGCCCATGGTCACGACCATGTAGCCGCCATGGACCGCGGCGCGGACCTCGCCGGTCTCGCGGGCGCCCAGGACCCGGACGACGGCGCCGGGCGCCAGCAGGGCCAGCACCGGCGTGTGGCCGGGCTGCACGCCGATCTCGCCCTCGACGCTCTTGGCGATGACCATGTCGCCCTCGCCGGCCCACAGCTCCCGCTCCGGCGAGACGATCTCGACGAAAAGCTTCTTCGACACTGCCACAAACTCCTCTGCTAGTGGGCGGTTTCACGGGGCGCGGCCGACCGCGGGTGCCGCCCGCGCCCCGTTGAACGTCTAGCCCTGCAGCGTCTTGGCCTTCTCGACGGCCATCTCGATGTTGCCGACGTCGAGGAACGCCTGCTCGGGCAGGTGGTCGTACTCGCCGTCGCAGACCGCCTTGAACGAGGCGATGGTCTCCTCCAGCGGGACGAACACGCCCGGGTTGCCGGTGAACTTCTCCGCGACGAACATGTTCTGCGACAGGAACCGCTCCAGGCGGCGCGCACGCTCGACGATGATCTTGTCCTCTTCGGACAGCTCGTCGATACCCAGAATGGCGATCTGGTCCTGCAGGTCGTTGTTGCGCTGCAGGATCCCGATGACCCGCTGGGCGACGTCGTAGTGCTCCTGGCCCACGTACTGCGGGTCGAGGATGCGCGAGGTCGACGCGAGCGGGTCCACCGCCGGGTAGATGCCCTTCTGCGAAATGGGCCGCGAGAGCTCGGTGGTGGCGTCCAGGTGGGCGAACGTGGTCGCCGGAGCGGGGTCGGTGTAGTCGTCCGCGGGGACGTAGATCGCCTGCATGGAGGTGATCGAGTTGCCGCGGGTCGAGGTGATCCGCTCCTGCAGCACGCCCATCTCGTCGGCCAGGTTGGGCTGGTAGCCCACGGCCGAGGGCATGCGGCCCAGCAGCGTGGAGACCTCCTGGCCGGCCTGGGTGAACCGGAAGATGTTGTCGATGAACAGCAGCACGTCCTGGTTCTGCACATCGCGGAAGTACTCCGCCATGGTCAGCCCGGACAGCGCCACCCGCAGACGGGTGCCGGGGGGCTCGTCCATCTGGCCGAATACGAGCGCGGTGTCCGGGAGGACCCCCATCTCGTCCATCTCCAGGAACAGGTCGGTGCCCTCACGGGTGCGCTCGCCGACGCCGGCGAACACCGACACGCCGCCGAAGTTGCGGGCGATACGGGTGATCATCTCCTGGATGAGCACCGTCTTGCCCACACCGGCGCCGCCGAACAGGCCGATCTTGCCACCGCGCACGTAGGGCGTGAGCAGGTCGATGACCTTGATGCCGGTCACCATCATCTCCGTCTTCGACTCCAACTGGTCGAAGGGAGGCGCCTTGCGGTGGATCGGCCAGCGCTCGGTGACCTGCAGCTCGGAGCTCGGCACGTCCATGGACTCGCCGAGGGCGTTGAACACGTGCCCCTTGACTCCGTCGCCGACCGGCACGCTGATGGGCTCGCCGGTGTCGCGGACCTCGCCGCCCCGGACCATTCCGTCCTGGGGGTTGAGGCTGATGGTGCGCACCAGGTTGTCGCCCAGGTGCTGGGCGACCTCAAGGGTCAGCGTCTTCGTCTCGCCCCCGAGGGTGACCTCGGTCTTCAGGGCGTTGTTCAGAGGGGGCAGGGCGCCGACCGGGAACTCCACGTCGACGACCGGGCCGGTGACCCGGGCGATTCGCCCGGTGGCCGTGCCAGGCGCGGCCGTCCCTTCAGCAGTCGCAGTCACTTTCCTACTCACTTCCCGCGCTGGCACCAGCGAGCGCGTCGGCGCCGCCGACGATCTCGCTGATCTCGTTGGTGATCTCCGCCTGGCGGGCTTGGTTGGCCTGGCGGGTCAGGTTCTGGACAAGCTCCTCGGCGTTGTCGGTGGCCGACTTCATCGCGTTGCGGCGCGAGGCCTGCTGCGATGCTGCCGACTCCAGGAGCGCGAAATAGATCCGGTTCGCCACGTACTGGGGCAGCAACTGGTCCAGTGCCTCCTTGGCGGAGGGCTCGAAGTCGTAGAGCGGCAGCGGGCCGCCCTGCTCGGCTTCGAGGACCTTCGGCTCGACCTCCTCGACCTCCAGCGGCAGCGCCCGGTGGGAGGCCGCGTGCTGGGTCAGCATGGAGACGAACTCGGTGGAGACGATGTGGATCTCGTCCACCCCGTCCTCGGTCTCGCTGTCCTTGGTGAAGCGGTCCATCAGGGCGTCGGCGATCTCGCGGGCGTCCAGGTAGGTCGGCCGCTCGGTGATGCCTTCCCAGGTCCGCTCCATGGCGCGGCCGCGGAACTGGTTGAAGGCGATGCCCTTGCGTCCCACCACGTACTGCAGGACCTCCTTGCCCTGGTTGCCCAGCAGGGCGCTCAGGCGCTCGGACTCCTTGATGGCGTTGGCCGTGTACGCGCCGGCGAGGCCCTTGTCGCTGGTGATGACCAGGACCGCGGCCCGCGTCGGGTTCTCCGACTCCATCAGCAGCGGGTGGTCCTTGACCTGCTGGGCCAAGGCCGAGACCGACCGGGTGATCTCCCGCGCGTAGGGCTCCGCCGCCCGCATCACCCGCTGTGCCTTGGTGATGCGGGTGGTGGCGATGAGCTCCATCGCGCGGGTGATCTTCGCCATCGACTTGGTCGAGCGGATCCTCCGGCGGTAGACGCGAAGCTGTGCACCCATGGGCTACTTCCCGCTGCTCTTGGCTACCTTGATGGTGTCCTGGCCGACCTGGCTCTCTTCGAGCGCCTCGGCCTCCTCCTCGGTGCCCAGCACAGTGCCGGCCGAGGTCTGGAAGGTCATCTTGAACTCCGCGATGGCCTCCTTGAGGGCGGCCTCGGTCTCCTCCTCGAACCTGCCGCTCTCGCGGATGTTGTCGAGGACCTTGGCGTGCTCGCGGGAGACGTAGTCCAGGAAGTCCTCCTCGAACCTCCGCACGTCCTCGACGGGCACGTCGTCGATCTGGCCGGTGGTGCCGGCCCAGATGGAGACGACCTCCCGCTCCATCGCCAGCGGCTGGTACTGGCCCTGCTTGAGCAGCTCCATCAGCCGCTCACCCCGCTCCAGCTGCGCCTTGGACACCGCGTCCAGGTCCGAGCCGAAGGCGGCGAACGCCTGCAGTTCGCGGAACTGGGCAAGGCCCAGGCGCAGCGAACCGGTGACACCCCTGATCGCCTTGGTCTGGGCCGCGCCGCCGACACGCGAGACCGACACACCGACGTTGATGGCCGGGCGCTGACCCTGGTTGAAGAGCTCGCTCTCCAGGAAGACCTGGCCGTCGGTGATGGAGATGACGTTGGTCGGGATGTAGGCCGAGACGTCGTTGGCCTTGGTCTCGATGATCGGCAGACCGGTCATCGAGCCCGCGCCCATCTCGTCGGAGAGCTTGGCGCAGCGCTCCAGCAGGCGGGAGTGCAGGTAGAAGACGTCACCGGGGTAGGCCTCGCGGCCCGGCGGGCGGCGGAGCAGCAGCGACACCGCTCGGTAGGCCTCGGCCTGCTTGGTCAGGTCGTCGAAGACGATCAGCACGTGCTTGCCGTCGTACATCCAGTGCTGGCCGATCGCCGAACCGGTGTAGGGCGCCAGGTACTTGAAGCCCGCCGGGTCGGACGCGGGGGCGGCCACGATGGTGGTGTACTCCATCGCCCCGGCCTCCTCCAGCGCGCCGCGCACGCCGGCGATGGTCGAGCCCTTCTGGCCGATGGCGACGTAGATGCAGCGGACCTGCTTCTTGGGGTCGCCGGAGTCCCAGTTGCTCTTCTGGTTGATGATCGTGTCGATGCCGATGGCGGTCTTGCCCGTCTGGCGGTCACCGATGATCAGCTGGCGCTGGCCGCGGCCGACCGGGGTCATCGAGTCGATGGCCTTGATGCCGGTCTGCATCGGCTCGCCCACCGGCTGGCGCTGCATGACCGTGGGGGCCTGCACCTCCAGGTCGCGGCGCTCGGTCGTCTCGATCTCGCCCTGGCCGTCGATGGGGGTGCCCAGCGGGTCGACGACCCGGCCGAGGAAGTTGTCGCCCACCGGCACCGAGAGCACCTGGCCGGTGCGGCGAACGGCCTGGCCCTCCTCGATCTGGGAGAAGTCGCCGAGGACGACCGCGCCGATCTCGCCGATCTCCAGGTTCTGGGCCAAGCCCAGGGTGCCGTCTTCGAATTGCAGCAGCTCGTTCGCCATCGCCGAGGGAAGGCCGCCGACGCGCGCGATCCCGTCACCGGAGTAGGTGACGGTGCCGATCTCCTCGCGCGCGGCGGCGTCGGGCTCGTACGACTGGACGAAGCGCTGCAGCGCGTTCCGGATCTCATCCGGCCGGATCGTCAGCTCCGCCATCTCACGTATGTCCTTGCTCTCGTATGGCGCCGCGTTCCCCGGCGCCGGTGCGTTCTGCTTGGGGGTGGATCGTCGCCTCAGCCGGCCAGGCGTCGCCGGACCTCGCCCAGACGCCCGGTGATCGTGCCGTCGATGACTTCGTCGCCCACCCGGATGGACAGGCCGCCCACGATCGAGGGGTCGACGTCGATGTTCAGGTGGATCGGGCGCCCGTAGATCCGGGCCAGGGAGGCGCGCAGCCGCTCCTGCCGGTCCTCGCTCAGGACGACCGCCGTGCGAACCAGCGCAACGTAGCGCTGGGCGCGCTCGGCGACGAGCTGCCCGTAGTACTCCAGACCGTCTTCCAGGGTACGGCCCCGCGGGTGTGTCACAACCCGGGTGACCAGGGTGGTCGTCGCCGGGTCGGCCTTGCCCGCCAGCAGGGCCTCCACAATGCCGCCCTTGCGCACCTCGGAGACGGACTCGTCGGTGAGGGCGGCGCGCAGCTCGGTGTCGCCGGCGATGACGCGGCTGAACCGGAAGAGCTCGTCCTCCAGTTCACCGAGCCGCTGCTCACTCTCGACCCGGGCGATCGTCGCGAAGACGGCCGCCCGCTCGACGGCGTCGATCAGGTCGCGCTGGCGCGACCAGCGGGCCTGGACGACGTCGCCGACGACCATGACGGTCGACGGCGACGCCTGCGACTCCAGCAGCTCGCCGATCAGCCCCGACTTCGCCTCGGCCGGGTTGGCCGGGTCGGCCAGCCACCGCCGCAGCGTGTGCTCGCGCTCCAGCAGCGCCACCACGTCGAAGAGCTCGGCGCCCAGCGCAGCGGTGTCGGCCGACTCCAGCACCGTGCCGAGCCGTTCCGTGACCTCCTGCAGGGAGGAGCGGCTGATGCCCCGCATCAGCGCACCTCGGCCTGGGAGGTGTTCTCGCTCTGCTCCAGCTCCTCCAGGAACCGGTCGATGACCCGGTTCTGGGCCTCGCTTTCGCTGAGCGACTCGCCGACGATCCGCTCGGCGAGGTCGGTCGACAGCGACCCGATCTCACCGCGCAGCTGAGCGAACGTGTGCTGGCGGTCGGCCTCGATCTGGGCGTGCGCGGCGTCGAGGATCCGCTGGGCCTCGGTCTGAGCCTCCTCACGCGCCTCAGCGATGATGGAGGCCCGCTGCTCCTTGGCCTTCTCCAGCTCGCGGGCGTACTCGCGGTGCGCCTCGTCGAGCTTCTCGCGGTACTGCTGGCGGATCTCCTCCGCATCGGCCTCGGCCTTCTGGGCGCGCTCGATGCCACCTTCGATCTGGTTCTTGCGCTCGTCCAGCATCGCGGTGAAGCGCGGCCACATCCTGGTGATGACGGCGAGGATCAGGAAGAAGGCGATGGCCCCGAACACGACCTCGTCCCAGTGGACCCTGAGGACGTTCGGTTCCTCGGCTGCCAAGAACATCATGGCTGGCTTCCCTTCGCTGTTTCCGTTGACAACCAGCCGGCCACTACAGCGCGATGGCGAGCACCAGGCCGATGAGGGCCAGCGCCTCGGACAGGGCGAAGCCGATGATCATCTGGCCCTGGAGGAGACCGCGGGCCTCGGGCTGGCGGGCGATGGCCTGGACGCCCAGACCGAAGACGAGCCCCACGCCGATGCCGGGGCCGATGGCGGCGAGGCCGTAGCCGATGACGTTGAGGTTACCCGTGATGTCCATTACTGCATTCCTTTACTCAGAACCCGCCGGCGGGCGTTCTCGCCGCCGGACTGACGTTGGTTATCGGGCTGGGGTCAAGACGAGGAGAGGTCAGTGTGCTCCCTCGATGGACTCGCCGATGTAGTTGGAGGCGAGCGTCACGAACACATAGGCCTGCAGCGCCATGATGAACAGTTCCAGGGCGGTGAAGACCAGGAAGGCCACGAGCGCGAGCAGCGAGTAGCCGATCGAGACGATGGTGAGGGCGCCGCCCGCGTCGAGGTTGAGCATGTACCACCCGGCCGCCGCGAACACCGCGAGCAGCAGGTGGCCAGCCAGCATGGTGGCGAAGAGCCGGACCGCGTGGGTGAACGGCCGGATCAGGAAGGTCGAGGCGAATTCGAGGGGGGCGAAGATCGGCAGGACCCATTTGGGAGCCGTCGGCGGCACGAGCTTGCCGATGACGTGGCCGCGGAACCCGTGCTCGCGGAGGCCGATGTAGTTCCACAGCACGTAGATGTACACGGCCAGCACGATCGGATAGGCCAGATGGCTGGTCACTGGAAGCTGCAGGAAGGGGATGATGGCCATCACGTTCATCGCGAAGATGAACAGGAACAGCGTCATCATCAGCGGCATGTACTTCTCGCCGCGCTTGCCGCCGATCTGCTGGTGCACCACGTTGGTGCGGATGAACTCGATGATCAGCTCGCCCGCCGCCTGGACGCGCCCCGGGACCACCGAGGGCCTGCGCAGGATGAAGTAGCTGAACGCCAGTACCAGGAGCACGCACAGCGCCAGCAGCACCGTGTACTTGGTGATGCCGGAGGTGCCTGCGACTCCGAAGCTCAGCCACGGCTCCGGAAAGAAGACCTCCGCGCCGGGCACGACTGAGTCGAATCCGCAGCCGTTGTCTCCGAAGAGATGGCAGCTCTCCTCCCCGGACGCGAGGAGGCGCGCTTCAGCACTCACGGCGAATCCTTTCGTCGTGACACAACTCAAACCTCGTTCGTGGTTGGCGGTGCCGCGCCGTCAATGCGTGCGGCGGAGCACCGGAGTGGTTGGTCAGGATGGCAGCTCGAAGACGGCCGCGCCTATGCCGTTCCCACTGATCCGTGCGGCTCGCCGCTGGATAAGGACAGCGCCTGGATGGCGGCCCAGCCGATGCCAACCGAGATGAACATACCGTGCGGAAAGCCCATGATCGACGCGGGGCGACGTCCCCAGGCCCGGCAGCGCGCGCCCCCGCGCCTTCGCGCGGCGGGGGGAGCGGGCACACGGGCTCCGAAGCCGGCGGCCGTCACGTCCCCTCCTCCGCGGGTTCCACGTAGAGGATCTTCGCGGTGTTCAGCGCCCACATGTGAGCGCCCATCCAGACCACGGTGCACGCCGAGGCCGTGATGGCGAAGGAGAGGTGGTTGAACACGGCGGCGTCGCCGAACGCCACGAGCAGCACGCCGAGCAGCACGATCTTGGCGAGATAGGTGCCCATGGCGGCCGGGTAGAGGTACTTGGGGTTCTTGTCGCCCGCCCACGTGACGATGAGGAAGCTCAAACCGAAGAACACCAGCGCCAGGACGGCACCGGTGGCGGCGCCGAGGAACGCCTGCGTGCCCGCCGCAAAGCCTGCGACGGCCATGGCCAGCGCACCGGCGGCGGCGGTCGGAATCGCGGCGCCACGGAGAATCCGGGCGTCGTGTCCCTTCATAGGTTCGGCTCCGGTAGTGACGTGGGGGTGCTTGCTCGTGAAAGCTATCACAAGGATTCGGGCATCCGAGCACGGGTCACCCCTGCGGTCACCCCCGCCGCTCGCGCGGAGTCGAGATCACCGGCCGTCTATGCAGGTTGTCGAGTTTGTCGCCGCTGTTCTGTGAACGCGGGTCATGTGGCGTTCGGCTGGTCTCGACCTCCGGTTCCGGACGGGTTCACTGCGGGACGGGACCGGTGGGGCCCGGCGCGGTTCCACGCCGCCGGGGATCCGCGGTCCGCGAGGCCGGGTCGGCGCGACGGGCCGGGCGGCGGGGCGTGATCAGCATCGCGCTCTCCCCCTAGTCCACCGAGGCCGACGTGGTCGACGCGGAGCCGGCGGCCGCTGCTCGGGCGCGGGCGTCGCGCGCCCGGTTCCGGCGGCGCAGCCGCGGCAGCGTGATAAGCCCCACGGCACACGCCGCCACCAGCAATGTGACGGTCAGCACGACGAACGGGGTGTCGAAGACCGACAGCGACACCGACGCGAACGCGATGATCGCGGCCCACAGGTACATCAGCAGTACAGCGCGGGCGTGGGAGTGCCCCAGCTCCAGCAGCCGATGGTGCAGATGCTTCTTGTCGGGGGCGAACGGCGACTTCCCGGCCAGCGTGCGGCGCACGACCGCGAGCACCAGGTCGGCCAGCGGCAGCGCGATCACCAGCAGCGGGAGGAAGACCGGCAGGAACAGCGCGATCCCGTGCACGCTCGTGCGGCCGTCCGGGTAGAACTGGCCGGTCACGGTGATGGTGATCGAGGTCAGCAGCAGGCCGAGCAGCATGGCGCCGGTATCGCCCATGAAGACCCGGGCCGGGTTGAAGTTGTGCAGCAGGAACCCGATACACACGCCGGCCAGGATGATCGCGATCATGGCCGGGTAGGACTGCCGCTCGAACCCCTGGTCGACCGCTGCGACGTAGTAGTAGGCGAAGAACGCGAACGCCGAGATCGCCACGATCCCGGCGGCGAGGCCGTCGAGCCCGTCGGCGAAGTTCACGGCGTTGATGGTGACGACGATCAGCACGACCGAGACGAGCGAGCCCAGCATCGGCCCGAGCGACAGCTGCGTGCCCGGCACCGGCAGCCAGAGCATCTGCACGCCCGACCACACCATGATCCCCGCCGCCGCGGTCTGCCCGGCGAGCTTGGGCACGGGCCCCATCCCCCACCGGTCGTCGATGATCCCGATGACGACGATCAGGCCGCCGGCCAGCAGCAGTCCGCGCCAGGTGTTGTAGACGAAGACGTCCTGCAGGTGGGGCAGCCGGTAGGAGATCAGCAGCGCCGCGGCGAAGCCGCCGTAGATGGCGATGCCGCCCATGCGCGGGATCGGCTCGGAGTGCACGTCGCGGTCGCGGACCGGGGGGACCGCGCCGAACGTGATCGCCGCACGCCGTACGAACGGGGTCAGCAGATAGGTGACCGCCAAGGCGATGACGAAGGTGAGCGCGTACTCACGCACGGCGTTTCTGGTGCCTTCCTCGGATTGCGCGCCGACGGCGGGGGGAGCCGGCGGAGGCGGTCGGCGGTTCGGCGCTGGGCTGACGGCTTCTGCTGCTGGTGCTGCCCTCGGGCGGAACGGGCCGCGAACCGGCGAGGCGGGACGGCGGTCGGCCACCGGCCGCCCTCGGGACGCGAGGGGGCGGTCGCGACCGCGGTGCGAGCGACGTCGGATACGGCTGCCGTTCCGGTGACCGCGGCGCAGTCGAAACTAGCACTACCTGCCGCGGGTGCGCGGCAATACGTTTCGACTACGCAGAGTAAGAAAAGTGCGCCGTGTCACAGTTCGCGTCCGGGATCCGGGCGGCCGGTCCCCCCGGCGCGGACACAGGCCACGGAGGCCGACGCGCAGCACGCCCGCGGCATGAGGAGGCGCCCCCGGCCCGCGGGACCCGCGGGCCGCCGTGCGACGGCCGGGCGGTGCACCGCCGCCCGCGCTGCACCGAAGCCGCTGCGCAGCGGGGAGACCGGCGCGCGCGGGACGCCGTCGTCGAGCGGCGCCGCCCACCCGGTGCGCCGGACGCATCGGGCACGGCCCGCTCGCGGCGCCCTCCCGATCCCTCCGAGCGTCCGGGGTGCCGGTGCCGCCTGCCCGCCGGCACCGGCACCCCGGACGCGCTCCGTAGCCGCCGCCGATCGCGGGCGCTGCATTCTTTGCGCTTTCTTAGCGCCCCGGCACGTTAGAACCGGGCCGAACCCCGTTGATCTTGTAGCCATCGTGAAGGAAAGCGATTTCCATTTGCGATGGCTACAAGATCAACGGAGATGCGCCCGAGTCAGGCCGTGCCGCCGCGCTCGGCTCCGGTCTCGGAAGAGTCGGCCCGCTGCGCCTCGCCGGACTCCGGGGACGCGGCCGCGGCCGCGTCGGGCGACGCACCGGGGGCGGCCGGTGCCGCTTCGCCCTTCGCGGTCGGCTCGGCGTCGTCAGCCGCCGCCCCCGCGGTACTTCCGGCGGCACCCGGGCTCTCCCCCGAGCCGGTGCCCGCGGGCTCCTCAGCGCCGTCCTGGGCGGCCTCGTCGCCGGTCTCTCCCTCGCTCGTGGAGCGCCGCTTGGGCACGCCGATCACGGTGCCGCAGACCGCGCGCAGCCGCTGCACGGAGATCGCCCCGTCACGCAGCACGCGCGGAACTGCGTAGGTCAGGTCGACGATCGTCGAGGGGGTGTCGTCGGCGCACGCGCCGCCGTCGAGGTAGGCGGCGACGGCGTCGCCGAGCTGCTTCTCGGCCTCCTCCGCCGTCGTGGCGGCCGGGTGCCCCGACAGGTTCGCGCTGCTCACCGCCATAGGGCCGACCTCCTTCAGCAGCTCAAGTGCGACCGGGTGCATCGGCATGCGCACCGCCACGGTCCCCTTGGTGTCGCCGAGGTCCCACGAGAGGCTCGGGGCGGCGGCGCAGACGATGGTCAGCGGCCCGGGCCAGAACTCCTCGATGAGGTCCTGGCCGTAGTTGCCCAGGTCCTCGATGAGCGCCTGGGCGGCACGCACGGAGCCCACGAGCACGGGCGGCGGCATGTCGCGACCGCGCCCCTTGGCGTCCAGCAGCGCCGACACGGCCGCCGGGCTGAACGCGTCGGCGCCGATCCCGTAGACGGTGTCGGTGGGCAGCACCACCAGCTCGCCTCGGCGGACGCTCGACGCCGCGTCGGCGATGCCGTCCTTGCGCCCCTGCGCGTCTGCGCAGTCGTAGCTGCGGCTCACCTGAGGTCACCTCATCTCTCGTCGGCGCCCGGACGGGCGCGCTGACCGCCTGCCTGTCATGTCGCGGGAACGGCGGCGCACGCCGCCGGCGCCGCCATCAGTCCTCGGCTCGGCGCATGACCACGAACCGGTCCCGGTGGGCCAGGTCCTTGCGGTTGCGGACGTCGCGCCAGCCCTGCTCCTCGGGGAAGAGCCGCGGGATGTCGATGCCCTGGCCGTCGCCGTGCTCCATGGCCATCGCCCCGCCCGGCCGGAGCAGCCGGCGCCCCACCGCCTCCAGGTCGCGGATGGCGTCCAGGCCGTCGTCTCCGGCCCACAGCGCGGGGCCGGGGTCGTGGTTGGCGACCTCCGGCGGTATGAGCGCCGCCTCGGCGGTGGGCACGTAGGGCGGATTGGAGATCACCAGGTCCAGCCGCCCGTCGAGGTCGGCCGGCGGCGAGCGCATGTCGGCCTGGTGGGCGGTGATGCGGTCGGCGTGGCCGCTGGCGTCGATGTTGCGTTTGGCCCAGCTCAGCGCGTCGGGATCGAACTCGACCGCGTGCACGCGCGAGCGGGGGACCTCCTGGGCGATGGAGATGGCGATGGCGCCCGAGCCGGTGCCCAGGTCGGCCACCAGCGGGTCGGCCACGTCCATGGCCCGCAGGGTGTCGATCGCCCAGCCCACCATGATCTCGGTTTCGGGTCTGGGCACGAACACGCCGGGACCCACCTGGAGTTCCAGGTAGCGGAAATAGGCGCGCCCGGTGATGTGCTGGAGCGGCTCCCGCGCGGCGCGGCGGGCGACGCACTCCCAGTAGAGCGCGTCGAAGTCGGAGTCGGCGACTTCGTGCAGCTCTCCTCGACGAACGCCGTGCACGAACGCCGCGAGCTCCTCGGCGTCGGTGCGGGGCGAGGGGACGCCCGCCTCGGCCAGCCGCAGCGTGGCCCGGGCGACCTCGTCGAGCAGGAAGTTCATGACTCGGCCTGCTCCAGCCTTTCCTTGGTGTCGGCGTCGATGAGCGCCTGCAGGACACCGCCCAGGTCGCCGTCGAGGACCTGGTCGAGATTGTAGGCCTTGTAGCCGACACGGTGATCGGAGATGCGGTTCTCGGGGAAATTGTAGGTCCGCACACGCTCGGAGCGGTCGACCGTGCGCACCTGGCTCCGGCGTTCGGCGGCGGCCTCGGCGTCGACGCTGGCCTGGGCCTCCGCCAGGAGCCGGGAGCGCAGGATGCGCATGGCCTGCTCCTTGTTCTGCAGCTGGCTCTTCTCGTTCTGGCAGGAGACCACTATTCCGCTGGGCAGGTGGGTGATGCGCACCGCGGAGTCGGTGGTGTTGACGCTCTGCCCGCCGGGGCCGGAGGAGCGGAAGACGTCCACACGCAGGTCGTTGTCGTTGATCTCGACCTCGACCTCCTCGGCCTCGGGCACGACGAGGACGCCGGCGGCCGACGTGTGGATGCGCCCTTGGGACTCGGTGACCGGCACGCGCTGCACGCGGTGCACGCCTCCCTCGAACTTCAACTGGGGCCACACGCCCTGGCCGGGCTCGGGCGCACCCTTGTTCTTGAAGGCGATGGTGATGTCCTTGTAGCCGCCGAGGTCGGAGGGCGTGGAGTCGATGACCTCGGTCTTCCAGCTGTGGCGCTCGGCGTAGCGCAGGTACATGCGCACGAGGTCGCCCGCGAAGAGCGCGGACTCCTCGCCGCCCTCGCCGGCCTTGACCTCCATGATGAGGTTCTTCTCGTCGGCGGGGTCGCGCGGGATGAGCAGATGGTGCAGGCGGTCGACGAGCTCCTCGCGGCTCTTCTCCAGCTGCCTGGCCTCGTCGGCGAAGGCGGGGTCCTCGGCCGAGAGCTCCTTGGCGGTCTCGAGGTCGGACTCGACCTGCGTCAGCTCGCGATAGGCGGAGATGATCGGCGTGAGCTGGGAGTAGCGCTTGCTCAGAGCGCGCGCCTGCGACTGGTCGGCGTGCACGGCCGGGTCGGCGAGCTGCTGTTCCAGCTCGTAGTACTCGCCCAGGAGGTCGTCCAGCTTCACGTTTGGTATCCAGCTTCCGTCGGTGGCGTGGTGATCGGGTGCGCGCGGGCCCGCGGGCGCGGGTGTGCTCGCGCGGCCCGCGAGGCCTGCCTACGAGCAGCGGCGCCGGCCGCGCGGCCCGGAACCGGACCGCGCGCTCCGGCGCCGCCTGCGGAGCTACTTGTTGGAGCGCTTGCCGAAGCGCTTCTCGAAGCGGGCGACCCGGCCGCCGGTGTCCATGATCTTCTGCTTGCCGGTGTAGAACGGGTGGCAGGCGGAGCAGATGTCGGCCCGGATCTCACCCGACGGCGCGGTGCTGCGGGTGGTGAAGGTGTTCCCGCAGGTGCAGGTGACCTGGGTTACAACGTACTCGGGGTGGATGTCGGCTTTCACGTGGATCTCCTCGCTAGTGGCGGTCGCCGGGCGCCCTCGGCAGGGCGCGCACTGGTGCGCGCCGCATGGCTGCCTTCGACGGCGTGAACCGGTACCGCGGCGGTCGATATACCAGTTTGCCAGACCTTCGAACAAGAACCGACCAGCGGCTATTCCCGACCGCGGCGAAGGCGGGCGGACGCCCCGCACCTCCCATGCACGGGGGCGTCCGCCCGGCTCGTCCGGCGTCAGCGGACGTCGGTGCCGGAGGGCTCCCTCCCCGGGTCGCCGCCGCGCGCCGCGCGCCGGATCAGCACCACCAGGGCCGCCAGCGCGCCCAGGATGAGCGCGAGCATCAGCAGTCCCGCGTTCAGGCCCAGGCCATAGGCCATCAGGTAGGTCAACGCACCGGCCGCGAGCAGGTAGTACGTCATCGGGATGAAGGTCTGGCGGATCAGGTCCCCTTCACGCCCGACCAGGCCGACGACGGCCGACGCCGCGACGACGTTGTGCACGGTGATCATGTTCCCGGCGGCGCCCCCGACCGCCTGCCCGGCCACCACGGTCTCGGGCGCCACGCCGATGTGCTCGCCGGTGGAGAACTGGAACAGCGAGAACATCAGGTTGGAGACGGTGTTGCTGCCGGCGACGAACGCGCCGAGCGCGCCGATCCAGGGGGCGAGGACGGGCCAGGAGCCGCCGGCCGCTGCCGCCGCGCCCTGCGCCAGGGTGAGCGGCATGCTGTCCAGTCCGCCGGCGCTGAACTCCGACCCGGAGTTGATGAAGACCCGCACCAGCGGGACCGCGAACAGCAGGGCCACCGCGGCGCCGGCGAGCTGGCCGCCGGCCATGCGCCATGACGCGGCGATCTGGGTACCGCTCATGCGGTGCAGCGCGTAGGTGACCAGGCAGGCCAGGATGAAGACCGCGCCGGGCGAGTACAGCGGCTGCACGGCGTCGCCGATCGAGGTGCCGAACAGCTCGCTCGCGCCCAGCTCGAACGACTGCAGCCACTCCGGCACGCCGGGAAGCACCCGGGTGGCCACCAGGACCGCCGCGACCAGCAGGTAGGGCGACCACGCGCGCAGCAGCCCGATGGAGGGCGCGCCTCCGGCGGATTCGGGGCCGTCGCCGTCGCCGGGGCTGAGCCGTCCGGTCCAGCGGGCCGGCCAGCTCTCGCGCGGCCCGAAGTCCCAGGTGGTCTTAGGCAGCAGGAAGCCGCGGCGGGCCGCGGCGACCACGATCAGCAGGCCGGTGAGCCCGCCCAGCAGCGAGGTGAACTCCACGCCGAGGAAGGCGTTGTAGAGCACGGAGGGGATGGTCATGGAGAAGGCGGCGAACAGCGCGAAGGGCCAGACTTGGAGGCCGTCGGCGAAGCGGCGGCGCTCGCCGTAGAAGCCGCAGAGCAGGCAGCACAGGAAGAGCGGGATGAGCGTTCCGGTGATGCCGTGCACGATCGCGGTCTGCAGGCCGATCCGCTCGACGAGCTCAGGCACGGCCAGCCCCAGCTCCTGCGCCCGCTGCTGCACCGCCTCCGAGCCGGCGAGCCCGCCGTCGACCCCGACCAGGATGGGTGTTCCCACGGCACCGAAGCTGACCGGCGTGCTCTGGATGACCAGGCCGACCATGACGGCCGCCATCGCCGGAAAGCCCAGCGCCAGCAGCAGCGGGGCGACGATGGCGGCGGGGGTGCCGAAGCCGGAGGCGCCTTCGATGAAGCTGCCGAAGAGCCAGCCGATGATGATCGCCTGAACGCGGCGGTCGGAGCTGATACCGGTGAAGGTGGCGCGAATGGTGTGGATGGCTCCGCTCTTGGTGAGCGTGGCCAGCAGCAGGAGCGCGCCGAAGATGATGTAGAGCAGGCCGACGGCGAGGATGAGGCCCTGCACCGTGGAGGCGGCCACCGCGCTCCACTCGATCTGCCACACGGTTACGGCGACGAGCACGACGACGACGTAGCCGGCGGGCATCGCGTACTTGGCGGGCAGGCGGAATCCGACCAGCAGGACGCCGACGACCAGGATCGGCGCGATGGCGAACAGGCTGAGGAGGGGGAGGCTGTCCATCCTTCACTCCCGGGGGTGGAGTCGTACACGGTATCCAGTACACGCCGTACGCCGTGACCTTAGATCACATGATCCCGTCGGGTAAAGGTCGAAATGCCGCGGTATCCGCGCATACGCAGTTCAACCGGCTCACATGGGTTCACAAATCGCAACGGACTCGCTCCCGTGCGCGTCGGACATCGCGCCGGGGCGGCGGGGTTGGCGCGAGCGGCGCGAGGGATAGGGAGCGGTTCCGGCGCGAAAAAGCGCGGCGCCGCATCCGATCGGGATGCGGCGCCGCGCTCACACGTGCGGCGCTGCGCGGCGGCCGAGTGCGGACCGCCGCGCCGCGTCAGTGCTCGTTGGGTCCGCCCACCGTGGTCTTCTGCACCTGCAGGAGGAACTCGGTGTTGCTCTTGGTGTCCTTCATCCGCTCCAGCAGGAGCTCCAGCGCCTGCTGGATGTCCAGGGCGTGCAGCACCCGGCGGAGCTTCCAGATGATGTTGAGCTCCTCGCCCGACATCAGGATCTCCTCCTTGCGGGTGCTGGAGGACACCACGTCGACCGCGGGGAAGATCCGCTTGTCGGACAGGGACCGGTTGAGCTTGAGCTCCATGTTGCCGGTGCCCTTGAACTCCTCGAAGATGACCTCGTCCATCCGCGAGCCGGTCTCGACCAGCGCGGTGGCCAGGATCGTCAGCGAGCCGCCGTTCTCGATGTTGCGGGCGGCGCCGAAGAACCGCTTGGGCGGGTACAGCGCGGTGGAGTCGACACCGCCGGAGAGGATGCGCCCGCTCGCCGGCGCGGCGAGGTTGTAGGCGCGGCCGAGCCGGGTGATGGAGTCGAGCAGCACCACCACGTCCAGGCCCATCTCGACCAGGCGCTTGGCGCGGTCGATCGCCAGCTCGGCGACGGTGGTGTGATCCTCGGCCGGACGGTCGAAGGTCGAGTGGATGACCTCGCCCTTGACCGTGCGCTGCATGTCGGTGACCTCTTCCGGCCGCTCGTCGACGAGCACGACCATCAGGTGGGTCTCCGGATTGTTCTCGGTGATCGCGTTGGCGATCGACTGCAGCACCATGGTCTTGCCGGCCTTGGGCGGCGAGACGATGAGCCCGCGCTGCCCCTTGCCGATGGGCGCCACGAGGTCGATGATCCGCGTCGTGAGGATGCCGGGCTCGGTTTCGAGCCGCAGGCGGTCCTGCGGGTACAGCGGCACCAGCTTGGAGAACTCCGGGCGGTTGCGCGCCTGATCCGGGGTCATGCCGTTGATGGTGTCCAGGCGCACCAGCGCGTTGAACTTCTCGCGGCGCTCGCCCTCGCGCGGCTGGCGCACCGCGCCGGTGATGGCGTCGCCCTTGCGCAGACCGTTCTTGCGCACCTGAGCAAGCGAGACGTAGACGTCGTTGGCGCCGGGCAGGTACCCGGTCGTGCGGACGAACGCGTAGTTGTCCAGGATGTCCAGTATCCCGGCGACCGGGAGCAGAACGTCGTCGTCGCTGACCACGGGCTCGGGGTCCTGGCGGTCGCGGCGCCGGTCGCGGCGGTCCCGGCGACGCCCGCGCCGGCGCCCGCCGGCGAAGTCGTCGTCGCCTCCTCCGCCTCCGCCGCCGCGGTTGCCGCCGCCCTGCTGCTGGCCGCCGTCCTGGCTCTGCTGCTGGCCGTCGCCGCCGGAGTCATCGCGGTTGCCGCGGTTGCGCCGGTTGCGCTGGCGCTCGCGGCCGCCGCCCTGCTGGCCGCCCTGGCCGCCGCCCTGCCCGGACTGGCCGCCCTGGGAGTCGGTCTTCTGGGAATTGGATGTCTTCGTCACGCTGCTCGCGGGGGTAGAGGGATCGGTACCGTCCGAGTGCCGGTTCTGGTCTGCGGAGTCCTCACCGCGCTTGCGCGGGGACCGACGGTTGCGGGCCGGCTTCTCGGAGCCGCCGGCCTGCGCGGACTCGGAGCCGCGCCCGCCCTGTTCGGCCTTGGCCGAGCGGGCCTCGGCCGCGGGGGCGCTGCGCCCGGCGTCCTGCTTCTCGGTGTCGCGCTGCTCGGTGTCGGGCTGCCCGGAAGCCCGCTGCCCCGCGGCGCCGCCCTGCTGCCCGGCGCTCTTGTCAGGACCGTCCGCGGCCTGCTTGGCCGAGCCGTCGGACTGCGGCGCCGACACCGGGCCGCCCTGCTTCGCCTCGATGGCGGCGATGATGTCGTTCTTGCGCATCCGCCCCGTGCCCGTGATACCGAGACTCGACGCCAGCCGCTGGAGTTCGGTCAGCTTCAGCGCCGACAGTCCGGTGCCACCGGACCGCGACCGGGACGACGTGCTCTTTCTGGACGAGGTCGCGGCGTCGCCGGCGTCCGCAGCGGACGCGGTCGTCTCCTGCTGCTTACTGACCGCCGCGTCCGTGTGGAGTTCGGTGGTGTCGCTCACTAAGGGTCCTTCCCAAGGAGCGGGCTCAGGCCGTCATCGTGTCGTTAACGGCCGGCCCGGTGGTGCGAACCGGCGGGGGCCGGGTCGGGCATGCCCCACGCGGATGTGTCGGGAACCGTCGATCCCCTACCCGATCGCGGCGGGCTCTGGGTACAGCCAGGCGTGAGGGCGATGAGTCCGGTAGTGCCGCCCGTGAACCGTTCTGCCGCCCTCGACGGGCGAGTCGGCGACACAGTCAGGGTGGACGGATTCACGGGAGCGCCGCGAACTCAACACAGTGGTAACCGTGCGCAGTGATCGCATGGCCAAGACCACGTACACCTTGGACGCGGAAAACACTGTGGCGGATGAGCACACGCCCCGCATCGGGGCATCTGGTGCTTCACCCAGCCTAACATCACCGGAGCCCACAGCTATTCCTTGACACAGGTCTATGAACGGGGAGTTTCGATCCACGCTCCTGCCGGATCGATGGCTAAGGGGCGTATGTGCCAATGCTTACCCGTCCGGTGCCGAATCGAATCAACCAGGTCGTCACTGATTTGCGGGACATCCGCCGCTTCCGGCGATGCAGGCCCGTGCGAGTCGGGCCCTGCGTCGACCAGCACGAGGACTGTGGGCCCGGCCCCCGAGACCACCGCCGCGAGCCCGTCGAGTTCACGCAGCTCACCGGCGATCCGCAGGCTCTCGGGCATCGCCGGGCGCCGGTACTGCTCGTGCAGCCGGTCCTCGGTGGCGTCCAGTAGCAGCTCGGGGTGGCCGGAAACGGCCGCCACCAGCAGCGCGGCGCGTCCCGCGGTGAACGCCGCGTCGGCGTGCGGCACCGTCGCGGGCAGCAGACCGCGCGCCTCCTCCGTCGAGAGCCTGTCCTCAGGCACGCACACCACAGGCCGCAGCCGCGCCGACGGCGCCATTCCGGTCGCGCGCCACTGCCCGTCGCCGCGCCAGGCGACGGTGAACCCGCCGTAGACGCACGGCGCCACGTTGTCGGGGTGCCCCTCGATCCCGGCGGCCAGCCGGAACACACGATCGCGGTCCAGGCGCCCCAGCGCCGGGTCCTCACCGCTGAGCAGCGCGGTCGCCGCGCAGACGCCCGTCACGATGGCCGCGGCCGACGATCCCAGTCCGCGCCCGTGCGGAATGCGGTTGGTGCAGCGCAGGTGCAGACCGGGCAGCGGCTCCCCCGCCTCCTCGAACACCGCCCGCATCGCCCGCACCACGAGGTGGGTGCCGTCGCGCGGCACGTCGGCCGCACCCTCGCCCTCGACGTCGACGACCAGCCGGCCGTCTCCGGTCAGGCGGACGTCGGCCTCGTCGTGCAGGCGCAGCGCGAGCCCCAGGGCGTCGAATCCGGGACCGAGGTTCGCGCAAGTGGCGGGAGTGCGGACGTGCACACCGGCAGGGCGCGTCTGGAGCATGCGAACGCTCTTCCGTGGTCGGGGGTCGGATACGGCGCGGAGCCGCGTCGGCTTTAGGCCAGGCCGAGGGCCGACGCCGCCGCGTGCGCGTCGACGGGCACCGTCGTGGCGGTGGACGCGCCCGCCAGCGCCCAGTCGGGGTCCTTGAGGCCGTTGCCGGTCACCGTGCACACCACGCGGGTGCCGCGCTCGATGTGGCCCGCCTCGACCGACTGGATGAGCCCCGCGACGCTTGCGGCCGAAGCCAGTTCGACGAACACGCCCTCCTCGGCGGCCAGCATCCGGTAGGCGGCCAGGATCTTGCGGTCGGTGACCGAGTCGATGCGCCCGCCGGACTCGTCGCGCGCCCGCTCGGCGTAGAGCCAGGAGGCCGGGTTGCCGATGCGGATGGCGGTGGCGATGGTGCGCGGCTGCTCGACGGGGGCGCCTGAGACGATCGGAGCCGACCCGCTGGCCTGGAACCCGAACATGCGCGGCGCGGACGTGGCGGCCCCGGAGCCGGCGTACTCGCTGTAGCCCATCCAGTAGGCGCTGATGTTGCCGGCGTTGCCGACCGGCAGGCAGTGCACGGCGGGTGCGTCGCCCAGCGCGTCGACGACCTCGAAGGCCGCGGTCTTCTGCCCCTGCAGGCGGTAGGGGTTCACCGAGTTCACCAGCGCGACCGGGTAGTCCACCGACAGCTTGCGGGCCAACTCCAGGCAGTCGTCGAAGTTGCCGTCGACCTGCAGCAGCTTGGCGCCGTGCACCAGAGCCTGGGCGAGCTTGCCCATGGCGATCTTGCCCTGGGGCACCAGCACCGCGCACGTCATCCCGGCCCGCACGGCGTAGGCGGCGGCGCTGGCGCTGGTGTTGCCGGTCGAGGCGCAGATGACGGCCTTGGCGCCCTCCTCGGCGGCCTTGGTGATCGCCATCGTCATGCCGCGGTCCTTGAACGACCCGGTGGGATTGAGGCCCTCGACCTTGAGGAACACCTCGCACCCCGTCAGCTCGGAGACGCGTGCGGCCGGAACCAGCGGGGTCCCGCCCTCCAACAGGGTGACGACCGAGGTGTTCGCAGTGACCGGGAGATGGTCGCGGTACTCCTCGACCACCCCCCGCCATGCCCGTGCCATGCTCACGACAGGGCCCTTTCGAGAAAGTGCGGATGGAAAAGCGTATTCGCGAAGCGGCCGTGCCGCGGATAGGAGCACGACGCCCGATCGCGCGGCATGCCCCGGTGGATGTGCGCGGCAGGTGCGGCGGACGCCGTCGGGCGCCGCCGCGCGGCCGTGCGACCGCCTCCGAGTCTAGAGCCCGAACGCCGTGGCGCGTGCATCCCGCGATCCTCGTCTCAGCAGTTGGGACGGTGTTTTCGCGCGGCGCGCGCCCGTCTGCGCGCCGCCGCGCCCGCGGGCGTCACACGTCCTCGGAGAACGCCTCGACGCGCATCACACTGGCCACCGACCGCACCATGTCCAGCCCGCGCAGCCGCTCGACCGTCTCGGCCAGGGCGGAGTCGGGCGCGATGTGGCTGACCAGCACCAGCTGCGCGTCCTCGCCGGAGCCCTCTTGGCGCACGTTCTTGATGGACACGCCCATCTCGGAGAAGACCTCGGCGACGCGTGCGAGCACGCCCGGGCGGTCGGCGACGTCCAGCGATATGTGATAGCGCGTGACCGTCTCGCCCATGGGGTGCACCGGCAGCCCGGTGTCGTGGCCGCCCTCTCCCGCGAAGGTCCCGGCGAGCCGGTTGCGCGCCACGGCGACCAGGTCGCCCAGCACGGCGCCGGCGGTGGGTACTCCCCCGGCGCCGGGCCCGTAGAACATCAGCCGGCCGGCCGACTCCGCCTCGACGAACACGGCGTTGTAGGCCTCGGTGACCGCGGCGAGCGGGTGCTCGCGCGGCAGCATCACGGGGTGGACGCGCACGCCCACCGAGCCGCCGTCGGGGGTGCGCTGGCAGATCGCCAGCAGTTTGACCACGCAGCCCATCTCCTTGGCGCCGGCGATGTCGCCCGCCGAGACCTCGGTGATGCCCTCGCGGTGCACGTCGGCCGCTGTGACGTGCTGGGTGTGGAACGCGAGCCGTGCCAGGATCGCCGCCTTGGCGGCCGCGTCGAACCCCTCGACGTCAGCGGTGGGGTCGGCCTCGGCGTAACCGAGCGTCTGCGCCTCCTCCAGCGACTCGGCGAACCCGGCCCCCTGGCTGTCCATCCGGTCCAGGATGAAGTTGGTGGTGCCGTTGACGATGCCCAGCACCCGGTTGACCCGGTCGCCGGCCAGCGAGTCGCGCAGCGGGCGCAGCAGCGGGATCGCGCCGGCGACCGCGGCTTCGTAGTAGATGTCGACGCCGGCCTCGCGCGCGGCGCTCAGCAGGGTCGCACCGTCCTCGGCCAGCAGCGCCTTGTTCGCCGTGACCACGGACTTGCCGGCCTTGACCGCCTCCAGGATCAGCGACCTGGCCGGCTCGATTCCGCCGATGACCTCGACCACGAGGTCGATGTCGGGCCGTGTCACCAGCTCCGTGGCGTCGGTGGTGAACAGCTGGGGGTCGACGCCGGTGCCGCGATCGCGCCCCAGGCGCCGCACGGCGATCCCGCCGATCTCCAGGGGCGTTCCCACCCGTGCGGCGAGTTCGGACGCCTGCTGGTCGACCAGCCGCACCACTTCCGCACCCACAACGCCGCATCCCAGCAGCGCCACCTTCATCGCCATAAGAGGAGTGACTCCCACTTCTGTCACGTCGTGCCGTCCACTTCGTCCGCCGCCGGAGGCGCGCTAGTCAGCCTACGTCCAAGCGGAGCAGGTCCTCCTCGGTCTCCCGGCGAACCAGCGTGCGGGGGACGCCGTCGCGCACCGCGACCAGCGCGGGGCGCGGAAGGTGGTTGTAGTTGCTGGCCATCGAGAAGCAGTAGGCGCCGGTCGCGGCGACGGCCACCAGGTCGCCGGGGCGCACGTCGGAGGGCAGGTACAGGTCGTGCACGATGATGTCGCCGCTTTCGCAGTGCTTGCCGACGAGGCGGGAGAGCACCGGCTCGTCAGCGCCGGCGCGCGAGACGAGCGCGCAGGTGTACTCGGCGCCGTAGAGGGCGGTGCGGATGTTGTCGCTCATGCCGCCGTCGACGCTCACGTAGGTGCGGATGCCCTCGACGTCCTTGACCGTGCCGACCTCGTAGACCGTGATCCCGGCCGGCCCCGAGAGGGCGCGGCCCGGCTCGACCGCGATGCGCGGCATCGGCAGGCCGTGGGAGTCGCACTCGCGCTGCACGATGCTCAGCAGGCTCTTGGCGATGGCCTCGGGCTCCAGCGGGGTGTCGTCGGAGACGTAGGCGATCCCCAGGCCGCCGCCCAGGTCCAGCTCGGCCAGATCGGCTCCGGTCTCGCGGTGGACGCTGGTGAGGAACTCGGTGACGCGGCGCGCGGCCACCTCGAACCCGGCGGTGTCGAAGATCTGCGAGCCGATGTGCGAGTGCAGGCCGACCAGCTCGACGTGCTCGCAGGCCAGCACCCGCCGCACCGCCTCGGCCGCGGCGCCGGTGCTCAGCGCGAGGCCGAACTTCTGGTCGTCGTGTGCGGTGGCGACGAACTCGTGCGTGTGGGCCTCGACGCCGGTGGTCACGCGCACCAGGACCTTGGGGACGCGGCCGCGCTCGCCGGCGATGCGCTCCAGGCGCTCGATCTCGTCGAACGAGTCGACGATGATGCGCCCCACCCCGGCCTCGACGGCGCGGGCGAGCTCGGCCTCGGACTTGTTGTTGCCGTGCATGCCGATGCGCTCGGGCGGCATGCCCCCGGCCAGGGCGACGGTCAGCTCACCCCCGCTGCACACGTCGAGCTTGAGCCCTTCCTCGTGCACCCAGCGGACGACAGCCCTGGTGAGCAGCGCCTTGCCGGCGTAGTAGACGTCGGCCTCGGCGTCGCTGAAGGCCTCGCGGTAGGCGCGGGCGCGGCGGCGGAAGTCCTCCTCGTCGATCACGAACAGGGGGGTTCCGTACTCGGCGGCCAGTCGGCGCACACCCACACCCCCGACGGCCAGCTCGCCGTCGGAGTCGCCGCGCCCTGCGGTGGCGGGCCATACGCGCGGGTCCAGGCGCGCCAGGTCGCGCGGCGGGCTCGGTGGGTTCTCCTCGGGCAGCACCTCCGCGTGGCGGGGACCCGCGGGGTGGGCGTATCGGCTCATCAGTGTGCGCTCTCGACGTGTGGACGGGTTTTCGTGCCGACTCCGGGGCGGTCCGGGCCGGGCCGGCGCGGTCGGGGCCGGGGTCGGCCGAACCGGGGGTGGTGCGGGCGGTGGGGCTCGGTGTGCGCGGCGGCGCACGCCGACGTCCGGCTCCGGGGGCCGATCCATCTGCGGGCCCGCGGCGTTGCGGGCGGTCGGCGGGCGCCCGCTCGGTGGAGGCGCCCGGGGCCTCTCCGCCGGTGCGGCGTCCGGGGTTCCCCCGGGGAATCCGCGCTGCGGACACGGGCGGTCGTCGCCTTCGGAGTACTCACAGCCTTGTGGGCGCGGACACGCCGAGCAGGGACAGACCCGCGCGCAGGACCTCGGCCGCCGCGGCGCACAGCCGCAGCCGACCGAACGCGGACGCCGGTTCCCTGCCCGCGGGGCCGCCGGCGGCCCCGACGATCAGTCCGCCGCAGGAACCCCGCCAACCATGGTAGGCAGCCGCGAGACCTTCGAGGTATCTGACCAGCATATGGGGTTCGCTACGTCTCCGCGCCGCGTGGAGCACCAGCGGGCCGTCGTACAGCGCTCCGGCGAGCTCGGCGGCCGCGGGCGGCTCCAGCGCGGCTGCGAGGACGGCGTCGACGTGCTCCCCGGCGGGTTCGGAACAAGCGCAGCCCTCGGGCGTCCGCGCCGCTCGGGCCTCGTGCGCCTCCCGCGCCCAGCGCAGGGTCGAGGCGGCGTGGGCGTGGGCGTAGCGGACAGCGAAGGCGGGATTGGCCGCGGTGCCGAGCACCCAGGCTCCGGGACGCTCGGCGGTCGGGACCGCCGGCAGGCCGGGGCCGGTCTCCTCGCTCGGCCGCGGCCGAGCGGCCGCCGAGCGGCAGAAGGCGACGCGCGCGCTCGCCTCCCCGACGGTCGCGAGCAACCGTGCGGCGGGGGTCGTGCCGTGGCCGCCGTCGAGCCGGGGGTCGCGCCAGGAGACCTCGCGCGGGGGTGCGCCGGCAGCGCCCTCGCCACCGGGCTCCGGCGCGGTCCCGACGGAGGATTCCGAGCCGGTCCCGACGGCGGCGTTCATCCGCAGGAGGGCGTCGGCGCGCGCCAGGCGGCGGAGGTCCTCGACGCTGGAGGCTTCGTCGAGCGGTGCGGAGGCGGACCGCTCCCCCTCTGCCGCGGGCACGGGCACCGCGGCGCTCGGGGCCGGGGCACCCTCACCGTGCCGGCCGGGAGGGTCGCCGAGGCGGCCGATGCCCTCCAGATAGTGCAGGTAGCCGCGTAGGAACCGGTCCCCGTCGGCGGCCGCGGCGCGCACCATCGCGGCGCGCGCCTCCGGGTCGGCGTCGAGGGTGACGAACCCGCCGCGCTCGACCCCGGCGTCGGCCACCCCGGGGCAGTCGCGCAGCCGCTCGGCCGCCTGGGCGGCCAGCCGGACAGCGTTCAGCCCGAGCGGGCGGGCGGCACGCAGCGGCAGCGCGCTCGTGCAGCGGGAGTGGCCCGGCGGCGCGGCCCGCCGCGGCTCGGCAATGGGGACGTCCTCCGGAGGGCACTCGGCGGCGCGGGCCACGGCGCCGCGTAGCAGGGCATCCACACGCCACGGGGCAGCGCCGTCCGGCCGCCACCACATGCCCTGTGCGTCGGGGCGGTCCGCGGCCACGGATCAGCCGGCCTGCTCGGCCCGGTTGCCCGCCGCGAGCTCGCGGACCAGGCGGATGAGCTCCGTGGGGTCGAAGGGCTTGGTCAGATAGGCGTCGACGCCGATCTCCTTCCCTCGGCGCACATCGTCCTCCTGTGCGCGGGCGGTGATCAGCAGCACGCGCATGCTGCGCGTGGCGGCGTCCTCGCGCAGCCGCGACGCCGTCACCCATCCGTCGAGCCTGGGCATCATGATGTCCAGCGTGATCACGTCGGGCTGGACCTCGCCCACACGGGCGAGGCAGTCCTCGCCGTCAACAGCGGTGTGCACCTCGAAGCCTTCAAGCTGCAGGTTGACGGCGATCAGCTGCCTGATCACCTCGTTGTCGTCGACCACCAGTACCCGTGCCAGAGCATCACCCACGGGCGCGAGACTAACGGTCCGCCCCCCGTCTTCGCTGGCGATCCGCCAAGCCCGCGGATTCTGGGCGATCCACCCCCCGGAGCCTGCTAGTCTTGATCTCGAAAGCGCCCCCTTAGCTCAGGGGATAGAGCAACGGCCTCCGGAGCCGTGTGCGGAGGTTCGAATCCTCCAGGGGGCACAGCACCAAGAGCAGCGACTCTCACCCGATGACCAGCGGAGACGCATCTGCGCCCGCTGGTTTTCCCTTTCACCCCGCTCCACCCGCGACGCCAGCACCGTTGATCTTGTAGCTATCGCAAACGGAAATCGTTTTCCTTCACGATAGCTACAAGATCAACGGTGGTCCCCACCGGCGGCGGACTAGGTCTGAACGGTGTGTCGGGAGGACTGCTGGAACCTCCGCCGAGCCGCCGCGTCCGGCGGAGGGGAACGGGCTAGACTGCCGAACCTGTGACCTTCGGACGGCTTCGACTCGGGACGGCGTAGGGCTGTGCGGCAGAACCTCGGCAGCACCGCCCGGCGCAAGCTTGCTCTCGCCCGGAGCCGGTTGACCGGACGGGCCCCCCTTCGCGGACTACTGGTGCGCCTGCAGCACCCGTCGGTGATCGTGGTCGGCAGCTTCGCCGCCGTGGTCCTCGCAGGCACCGCGATGCTGATGACGCCGTGGGCCTCCCGCGACGGCTCCGCCACCGGGCTCGAGAACGCGCTGTTCACCGCCACCTCCGCGGTGTGCGTGACCGGGCTGATCGTCCTCGACACCGCCTCCTACTGGTCGGGCCTGGGCATCGTAATCATCGGCGCCCTGATCCAGGTCGGCGGCTTCGGCATCATGGCCCTGGTCTCGGTGGTCGTGCTGCTCCTGGCCCATCGCGTAGGCCTGCGCATGCAGCTCAGCGCCCAGATGGAGACCAAGGCGCTGACCATCGGCGAGGTGCGCCGCGTCGTGCAGGGCGTCTTTCTGGTCAGTGTCAGCGTCGAGGCGGTGCTCGCGCTCGTCCTGGTGCTGAGGCTGGCCCTGCACCACGGCTACTCCTGGCCGCGGGCGCTGGAGTACGGCGTGTTCCACGCGATCTCGGCGTTCAACAACGCCGGCTTCGCGCTCTACACCGACAGCCTGGTCGGTTTCGACACCGATCCGTGGATCCTCGTCCCGATCGCCCTCGCGGTCATCGCCGGCGGGCTCGGGTTCCCCGTATGGTTCGAGCTGTGGCGGCACGCGCGGCGCAGCGGCCGCCGCGGGTGGTCGCTGCACTTCAAGATCACCACAGCGATGACCGCCCTGCTGCTCGTGGTGGGAACGGCGCTGATCACCGTGCTGGAGTGGCGCAACCCCGCGACGCTGGGCGCCTACGACGACGCCGACAAGCTGCTCAACGGGTTCTTCCACGGGGTCATGCCGCGCACCGCCGGGTTCAACAGCCTGGACGTCGGCGAGATGCGGCCCTCCACCTTGCTGGCCACCGACGTGCTGATGTTCATCGGGGGCGGGAGCGCCGGCACCGCCGGCGGCATCAAGGTGACCACCTTCGCGCTGGTGGGCTTCGTGCTCTGGTCGATCGTGCGCGGCGAGTCCAGCGTGCACGTGATGGGGCGCCGCCTGGAGACCGGCGCGCAGCAGCAGGCGCTTGCCGTCGCGCTGCTGAGCATCGGCGCCGTCATCGGCTGCACGCTCGTCCTGCTGTCCACGACGCGGTTCAGTCTGGACCAGGTGCTGTTCGAGACGGTGTCGGCGTTCGGCACGGTGGGGCTGTCGACCGGCATCACGGCCGAACTCCCCCCGTTGGGCCACCTGCTGATCACGCTGCTGATGTTCGTGGGCCGCCTCGGGCCGATCACGCTGGCGACCGCGCTGGCGCTGCGCACCACGGGCCGCCGCTTCGAACTGCCCGAGGAGCGCCCGATCGTCGGCTGAGGAGCAGGGCCGGCCGAGGACGGTCGAAAGCGCCGAGAGCAGCCGAGGCCGGCGCCGAACCGCGACGGCCGGGACGCCGCGTCCCGCTCAGCGGGGTGCGGCGGCCCGGCCGTTCGCATCGGACTCCGCGGGCTCAGGCCGCGGCGTCGGGTTGCCTCGGACGCTCGAGCGCGTACCGGAGGAGGATCTTCAGAACGTTGCCCGCCGAATTGCGGTCGCGGGCGTCGAAGTCGATGATCGGCACCTTCGGGGCGATCTCCAGCGCCTCGCGGATCTGGTCGACGGTGTAGGGGAGGTCGTCGTCGAACCGGTTGACGGCGACGATGTAGGGCACGCCCTGCGTCGTCTCGAAGTAGTCGATCGCGTCGAAGCAGTCCGCCAGCCGGCGGGAGTCGACGACGATGACCGCGCCGATGGCGCCGCGGACGATGTCGTTCCACATGAACCAGAACCGCGCCTGACCCGGCGTGCCGAACATGTACATGATCAGCTCTTGTTCGAGAGTCAGCCGGCCGAAGTCCATGGCCACTGTGGTGGTGACCTTCTCCGGGGTGGAGGAGAGGTCGTCGTGCTTCTCGCTTGCTTCGGTCATGACGGCCTCGGTTGAGACCGGGGGGATCTCCGATACCGAGCCGACCAGCGTGGTCTTGCCCGCACCGAATCCGCCGGCGACTACCACCTTGGCGGAGACGAGCGACCGACCCGTTGCGCTGGAGCTACTGGAAGAGACGTTCGAGTCCACGAAGCGCCCTTTCAAGAACTTGGTTTTCCGACGGGCTGTGGCCGGTGATTGTTGGGTGGATGTAGACGAGCTCCTGGTCGGCGAGGTCGCTGAGCAGGACCTGCGTTACACCCAACGGAATCTTCAGTGCCGCGGAGAGCTCGGCGACCGAGCGCGTCTCGCGGCACATCTCGTAGATGCGCTGTGCTTCGGGAGGCAGGTTGGACGGTGTCTCGGTGCCCGCGTCGGCCGCCGAGACGAGAGTCTGCACCAGCAGCGGATGGCGGGAGCGGGTGCGACCGCCGGTGAAGGTGTAGGGGCGGATGCGCCCGCGCCTGCTCCTGCGGTTCCTCATTCGGCTGCCACCCTCTTCGTCCCCGCCCATGCGCACGGGCGTTCGTTGACTGGCAATGGTTCCCTCACGGTGACACGACCCCGCGCAGCTGTGAGCGGAGCTGCGGGGTGAGCGCGTGCCCTGCGCTCTCCACCAGCTTGGTCATCTGGTAGGCGACGACCTTCATGTCGGCGCTGGGTGCGCTGAGCACCGCCAGGCACGAGCCGTCGCTGATCGACATGACGAACAGGTGACCGCGCTGCATGCGTACGATCAGCTGCTCGCACTCGCCCTTGCCGAACATCTTCGCCCCGCCCAGCGCCAGGCTGTGCATGCCGCTGGCGATGGCGGCCAGCTGCTCGGCGTACTGCTCGGGGAAGTCGCGAGACGCGGTCAGCAGCAGGCCGTCGGAAGAGACCACGATGGCGTGCTCGACGCCGGGGACGTCATCGACGAAGTTGGAGATCAGCCAGGTGAAATTCTCCGCGTCGGCACTCTCACTCAAGCGGTTGTCCATTTCGGTCCAGCTTCTTCAGTGGTTCGGGTGGTGGTCCTGAGCCGATCCGGGCGGTTATGCATCCTCGTCGCCCCGCGCGGCCTCCTCGCCCTCGACGAATCCGGCGAGGTCGTCGCGGATGCGCTCGGCTCTGTCCGCGGACTCCGCCTCCTCGGCCCTCTCGGCCTGCTCTTCGGAGTCCCAGGTCTCTGCGACCGGCATCGGCGACGTGGTGCGGTGTGCGCTGCGGCGCGGCAGGCCGGCGGGGGTGACCGACGAGGAGGAATCCATGGCGCTGCGCTCCTCTTGCGCATTCTGGACAGGAGCCGCTGCCCTCGGGGACTCGGGGGCCGAACGGCGCGGAGCCGGGGGAGCCGCCGGGAGCGGGGGTGGCGCGGGGGCGGGAGCGGAGGGCTGGGGACCCGTCTTGCTGACCAGGCCGGAACCGACCACCACGTGGGCGCTGATCCCGCGGAAAGCGCGCGCCTCCAGCTGCACCTCCATCCCGTGGCGGTGGGCGATGTTGCTGACCACGTACAGGCCCATGTGCCGCATGACCTGCTCGTCGAGCACGGGTTCACCGCGAAGGCGCTCGTTCAGGTCGGTGATCTGGTCGTCGGGGATGCCGATGCCCTCGTCCTGGACCGTGATCAGCAGGCGCTCGCCGTCGACCATGTACTGGCCGCTGACGACCACCTGGGCGTGCTCGGGCGACTTGCCCGTCGCGTTGTCCATCAGCTCGGCGAGCAGGTGGCTGAGGTCGTCGGCGGCCGTGCCCGCGACGAAGACCTGCGGCAGCCGCCCGACCTGGACGCGCTGGTAGTCCTTGATCTCCGAGATCGCGGCGCGCGCCACGTCGAGCATCGGTACGGGCTCGGCCGAGGGGTCGCCGGTGTCCTGGTCGGCGAGCACCAGCAGGTTCTCGCTGTTTCGCCGCATCCGCGTGGCCAGGTTGTCGATCTTGAACAGGCTGTCCAGCAGCTCGGGATCCTCGCTGCTGTCCTCCAGGTCCTCGACCACCTCGATCAGCGAGTCGACCAGAGCCAGGTCGCGCATCGCCAGGCCGGCCAGGGTGCTGGTGACGAGCTTCACCGACGCCTGCTCGCCGCCGACCGCGACCGGCGCGGTGGCGCCGCCCGACTCGCCCTGCCCGGGCGCCTCCGCGGGCGCGGCAGGTTCCGCCGGCAGCGCCGGCTCGGCCTGCTGGGGCACCCCGCTCGGGGTGTGGTGCCAGGCCGACCCGCCCTGCGGCGGGGGCTGGGAGGGCTGCTGGTAGGCGTCGGGCCGGGGGTACCCGGGAGCCGGGGGCGGGTACTGCGGCCAGGCCGCCTGGGGCGGTCCGGGGTGGTGGGCCTGGACCGCGCCGTTGGGCACCGGACGGCCGTTGAACTGCTGGTTCAGCGCCTGCTGCTGGGCAGCGAACAGCTCGTTGGCGGTCATCCCCTGCTGCGCCGCTCCGCGTCTGCCGATGCCGAGCCGTCTCAGCATCCGCTTCCAGCGGCCTTCAGGCTGCGGCGCCGGCCACATGGGCGGCGGGGGGTTCTGATGTGTGACCGGCGGCTGCGCCGGGGGCGGATTCCCCTGGCCGGCCGATGACGACGCCTGCGCCACGGCACACCTCCTCTTATGCGGGAACGGGTGAGCGGCGGCCGGTTCGCCGAGTCCCGCGAGCCGGAGCAGCGTGGGGCGCTGCTCCGAGCGGTCACCCGGGTCCGCGCCGCGGGCAGAGCCAGACGCACTCCGCGACAGACCGCCCCCGAATTCCTGGACCGGGCACGATCCCATTGCAGCAAGCGCCTGGAATCCGACGAATCGGCGGTTACGCTAGCACAGGAAAGCCGTTCCGTAGAGATATCGCCCGACAGCGCACACCGTAGAAAAACTCGACGCGGGGGTTGCGGCCCGCCAAGCCGCCGCAGATACCCGCGAAACCAGACATTTAGTGCGGCACAATTCGGGACCTGCCGACCGATCTCAAACCTACCGCCACGACGGCCCTCCGGCCTCCCGGCCTCGATGCGCAATACGCATGACGACCGGGGCCGTCTTCGCCGACCGCGGGGAATGCGGCACTGACCTGGAACGGGCTTCCGCGGGAGACGAGAATCCGCGTGCAGGTTCGCACTCAGGGCAGAAAACGCAGCCGGTGAGCAAGATCACGTTCACTGCCGAAGCATGCACCGAGCATGATTCCGGGCACATCGGACACTGCTGCTCCGGAGACTGCGGCGCGCGACCGGCGAAGGCGCCCCCGCGCCCGGCGATTCTTCCACCCTCCCTCCCCTGCTGTCGGCCGCACCGGCGGCCGACAGCGCGCGGCTCGGCGCCCGGTGGCGCGCCCTCACCTACGCGCCCGCCAACCGGGAGCGCAGCGATCTCTTGTCGATCTTGCCGACGGCGTTGCGCGGCAGCTCCCCGCCGAGGGAGAAGGCGGCCGGGATCTTGTAGCGCGCCAACCGCTCGGCGAGGAAGCCGCGCAGATCCGCGGGCTCCGGGCGGCGACCGGGCACGGGCACGACCAGCGCGGCGCCGGACTCGCCCCACGTGGCGTCGGGCACACCGACCACCGCGCACTCCAGCACGTCGGGGTGGGCCGCCAGCGCCGCCTCGACCTCGGCCGGGTACACGTTCTCCCCACCGGAGACGTACATGTCCTTGACCCGGTCCACGATGCGGAAGTACCCGTCACCGTCGACCTCGGCTGCGTCGCCGGTGTGCAGCCACCCCTCGCGCAGCGCCGCCGCGCTCTCGGCGGGGCGGTTCCAATAGCCCGGGGTGACGTTGGGCCCCTCCACCAGCACCTCGGAGGGCCCGGGCCCCGGTTCGGCGGTGCGGACGTCGGTGAAGAACGCGGGCACACCGGCGCTGCCGGCCTTGCCGGCGCAGTCGGCCACCGGCAGCAGCAGCGCGCCCGGCGCAGCCTCGGTCAACCCGTAGCCCTGGACGAACGCCAGGCCGCGGCGCATGTAGCTGTCGATGAGGGGCGGCGGCACCGGCGCGCCCCCGCACAGCAGGAGGCGGAGCGCGGACAGGTCGGCGTCGGGCCACCGGGGTGAGCGGGCGATGCGCTCGTACATGGTCGGCACGCCGAAGGTCACGGTCACGCCCTCGCGTTCGATGAGGTCGACGGCGCGCTCGGGGTCGAACCTCTCCTCCAGCAGCAGGCGGCCGCCCTTGAGCAGGACCGGCAGGCACAGCATGTTCAGCGCCGCAGTGTGGAACATCGGCGCGCTGACCAGGGCGGTGTCGGTGCCGACCAGGTCGGTGTCGACGACCGAGTTGAGGCAGTTCCAGGTGACGTTGCCGTGGGTCAGCACCACGCCCTTGGGCCGGCCGGTCGAGCCGGAGGTGTAGAGCAGCAGGAACGGGTCGGCGTGTGCGACGGGCCGGTCGAGGGCCCCGCCCGGCGCGGCCGCGACCGCGCGCTCCAGGTCACAGGGGTCGTCCTCGGCGCCCGCACCGCCGACGGTGAGGTAGCCGCCCACGAGGCCGGCGCGGTGGAGCGCCTCGGCGTCGGCGCGGCGGTCGGCGTCGGCGAGGAGGAGGACGGGCGAACTGTCGGCCGCGAGGACCTCGAGTTCGGCGCGCGCCAGGCGGGTGTTGAAGGGCGTGAACACCGCTCCCAGTAGCGCGGAGCCGAACATCGCCGCCAGGAACTCGGGCCGGTTGGCGCCGAGGTAGGCGACGCGGTCGCCGCGCACCGCCCCGCGCTCCTCCAGGACGCGGGCCACCCGGGTGGAGCGCTCGTCGAGCTCGCGGTAGGTGGTCGAGCGGCCGTCGTGCACGAGGGCGGTGCGGGCACCGGCCGCGCGGCTTCTCCGGGCGGGCCAGGATCCGATGCCGTGGTTGCGCATGGCGGTCTCCGTGCGGGTCGCGGACGGGGGCACAGTCGGTGGGCGGCTGCGGGGGCGGGCATCCGGAGGACGCCGCGAGCGGTCAGATCCGCCGCAGGTCGCGTGCGGAGGTCTCGGGGGTCAGCAGCACGGCCAGGGTCGCCAGCAGCGCCATCCCGGCGAGGTAGAGGCCCACGGCTGCGGATCCGCCCTGGGCCGCGAACAGAGCGGTGGCGGCGATGGGCGCCAGGCCGCCGCCGACCACGTTGCCCAGCTGATACCCCGCGGAAATGCCGCTGTAGCGCACCCGGGTGGGGAACAGCTCGGCGAGTAGCGCGGGAAGCGGGCCGTACTGGGCGGAGACCACGACGACAGCGAGCGTGCAGGCCAGCAGCGCCCAGGCCAGGCTCTCCCGGTCGAACATCGGGAAGAAGAGCAGGGCCAGCACGATCTGGGCGAGGCCGCCGCCGATGAAGACGCTGCGCCGGCCCACCCGGTCGCTCAGCGCCGACCAGCCCACGATGGCGGCCAGCTGCACACCGCTGGCGATGGTGACCACGGCCAGCAGCGCGTCGCGCGAGTAGGACAGCTCGGTGGTGCCGTAGGAGAGCGTGTAGACCAGGACGATGTAGCCCAGGCCGGTGGAGGCCGCCGTCGCGAACACGGCGCGCAGGACCCCCAGCGGGTAGCGGCGCACGACCTCGGCCAGCGGCGGGGCGCTCGGGGCCCGGCCGTCGCCCTCCGCCCGCTTGCTCCGCTCCTCCTCGAACAGCGGGCTCTCGCTGATGCGCCGGCGGATCACATAGCCGACCGCGATGAGCACGACGCTGGCCAGGAAGCCGAGCCTCCACCCCCACTCGGCGAACGCCTCGGCGGTCATGGTCGAGGAGCCGAGCATGACGAGGTTCGCCGTGATCGCGCCGGCGGGCACGCCCAGCTGCGGAGCGGCGCCGTAGAGTCCGCGGCGGCCGGCGGGCGCGTGCTCGACGGCCATGAGGGCGGCCCCGCCCCATTCGGCGCCCACGCCGAGCCCTTGGGCGAGGCGCAGCACCACCAGCAGGATCGGCGCGACGACGCCGATCTGGGCGTAGTTGGGCAGCAGGCCGACCAGCACCGTCGCAGATCCCATGACCAGCAGCGACACGACGAGCATCCGCTTGCGGCCGATGACGCGGTCGCCCAGGTGGCCTGCGATGATCCCGCCGAGCGGGCGCGCGACGAACCCGACGGCGAACGTGGACAGCGCGGCGAGCTGGCTGGCGAGCGCGTTGTCGGAGGGAAAGAACTGGGGCCCGAAGACGAGTGCGGCCGCGGCCCCGTAGAGGAAGAAGTCGTACCACTCGATGCTGGTGCCGACGAAGCTGGCCAGGGCGATCTTGCGGGCTTCGCGCTGCTGGGAGGGTGCGGTTGGGGGCACAGAGCTGGTCACGTCGGTCTCCGTTGCAGGAAGGGGGATGCGCCCCGGCTCCGGGCCGGTCGAGGGGCGGAGCCGGGGCCCGCTCCGCCCTCGGGCCTGTCGGCCGAAGGTTCAGCCGCGCGTGTAGTGTCCGAGGCCGGGCCGGTAGCTCTTGGAGTCGAGGAACTGCTCCAGCCCTTGGCTGCGCCCCTGCTCGGGGTCGAGGAACTGCGACTGCTCCAGTTTTGCGTAGAGGTAGTCCTCGGCCTGGTCCCAGGACATCTCGGCGGCGAGCTTGTAGCCGGTCTTCGCCGCCCGCAGCACCGCCGGGTTCATGCCGGCCAACTGCCGGGCGAGCTCGCGGGTGCGAGCCCGCAGGCTCGCGGCCGGGACCGCCTCGTTGACGAGCCGCATGCGCTCGGCCTCGCGGCCGTCGAAGGTCGCGCCGGTCATGATGTGGTACAGCGCGTCGCGCCGGGGCACGGCGGCCGCCAGCGCCCGGCTGACCACGCCGCCGGGCGGGATCCCCCAGTTGATCTCGGAGAGCCCGAAGCGGGCGTCCTCGTCGGCCACCGCCAGGTCGCAGGCGACCAGCGGGGTGAAGGCGCCGCCGAAGCACCAGCCGTTGACCATGGCCACGGTGGGCTTGGCGTAGGTCGACAGCCGCCGCCACTGCCACTCGGCCGCGGTGCGGCGCACCCGGTTCTGCAGTGCCGGATCGCCGGAGGCGTCGACGTCGCGGAAGTACTCCTTGAGGTCCATGCCGGCGCTCCAGGAGTCCCCCGCGCCGGTGAGCACGAGGACGCGGCAGCGCTCGTCCCCCTCCAGCGCGTCGAGGACGGCGACCATCTCCTCGTTGAGCGAGGGGTTCATGGCGTTGCGCTTCCCGGGCCGGTTGAGCGCCACCCAGGCGACGCCCTCGTCGAAGTCGACGAGGACCGACTCCCCCCAGGTCTCAGCCGGGCCGGCCGCCGCCCCACCCTCTGACTCCATGTCAAACTCCTTGATATCAGGGACCTTGATGAAGCTGTTTAACAAGAACCTTGATAATGTGTCAATCATGATCACACCCGCCGGTGCCGACGAAGCCGCCGATCCCCCCGAACCGCGCATCATCTACCTGGTCAAACGGGTGGAGCTCGTCGCCCGCGCGCAGCTGGACGCGATCACCCGCGACTACGGGCTGACCACGCTGCAGTACACGGCCCTGAGCGTGCTGCGCGCCCAGCCCGGGCTGTCGGCCGCCCAACTGGCCCGGCGGTCCTTCGTCAGTCCGCAGGCGACGAACGAGATGGTCGGCACGCTGGAGGCCAAGGGCATGATCCGCCGCGAGCCCGACCCCGGGAACCGCCGCGTGCTGCGCGCCCACCTGACCGACGCGGGCCGCGCGGCTCTGGAGGCCTGCGACCGCGCGGCCGACCTTCTGGAGGAGCGCATGCTGCGCGACGTCGCGCCCCAGGACGCGGCCGCCCTGCGCCGGGCCCTCGCCGCCTGCGCCTCGGGGTTGGGCGCGTTCACCGGGGCCGAGGCGGCCCGCGCCTGACCCCGGCGCCGCCGCCCCCGCGGCGGCGCCCGCCGCGCGGAGCGGCCGTTCGGGGGCAGGGGTCCGGCGGACCCGCGCGCCGCGTCCTCCCTGACAGCGGCGCCGCCCGCCGTCGTGTGGCGGTCTTGTCCCGGACCGAGGGCGCGCCGTATTTTCGTTGCACCCAGGTACCGGGGACGATCCGCTCGCCGCCGTCACGGAGAGAAGGCACCATGGAAACCGCCCTTAGCCCACTGGAGTTCGCGCGGCGCACGCGCAGGCTGCATCCGCGGCGGGAGGCGGTCGTCGACCAGGACCTGCGGCTGACATACGAGGAGTTCTTCGACCGCTGCGACCGCTGGTCGACCGCTCTGCAGCGGATGGGCGTGGCCAAGGGCGACCGCGTCGCCTACATCGCGCCCAACACACACGCGCAGCTGGAGTCCTTCTACGCCGTTCCCCAGTTGGGCGCGGTCCTGGTGCCGATCAACTACCGGCTCACCGCCGACGACTTCGTCTACATCGCCAACCACTCCGGCGCCAAGGTGCTGTGCGCGCACGCGGACCAGCTCGCGGCGGTCGACGGGGTGCGCGACCGGATGCCCGGCGTGGAGCGCTTCGTCGCGCTGGAAGGCTCCGCCGAGGGGTGGGAGGACTACGAGGCCCTGGTCGCGGGCGCCGAACCGAACTTCACCCGGCCCGACATCGCCGAGACCGACCTGCTGACGATCAACTACACCAGCGGCACCACCGCCCGGCCCAAGGGCGTGATGATCACCCACCGCAACGCCTACATGAACGTGGTGGGTACCCTGCTGCACCTGCGCGTGGGAGTCGGCGAGCGCTACCTGTGGACGCTGCCCATGTTCCACGCGAACGGGTGGACCTATACGTGGACCGTCACCGCGGCGGCCGCCACCCACGTCTGCCTGCGCGCCGTCGACCCGGCGCGCGTGTTCGACCTGATCCGAAACGAGCAGGTCACCTGGCTTTGCGCGGCGCCGACGGTACTGATCACCTTGGCCAACACGCCCGAGGACGTCCGCGGCCAGGTGCCGCCCGGCGTGCACGTCGTCACCGCGGGAGCATCGCCCGCCGCCGACACCATCGAGCGGCTGGAGGGCGCCTTCGGGTGGTCGGTCACCCACGTCTACGGGCTCACCGAGACCGCGCCGTTCATCACCGTGTGCGAGCCCTGGCCCGAGCACGCCGGCCTCGTGGGAGCCGATCGCGCCGCGGTCAAGGCGCGACAGGGCGTCGAGCTGATCACCTCCGGCGAGCTGAAGGTCCTCGGCCCCGGAGGCGGCGAGGTCCCCTGGGACGGCGAGACGGTCGGCGAGATCGCGGTGCGCGGCAACGTTGTGATGGCCGGCTACTACAACGACCCGGAGGCCACCGAGAAGGTCATGGGGGACGGCTGGTTCCGCACCGGCGACGCCGCGGTCACCCACCCGGACGGGTTCGTCGAGATCCAGGACCGCATCAAGGACGTGATCATCTCCGGGGGCGAGAACATCTCCTCGATCGAGGTCGAGGGCGTGCTGCTGCGCCATTCGGCGGTCCAGGAGGTCGCGATCGTCGGCGTTGCGCACGAGCGCTGGGGCGAGACGCCCAAGGCCTCGGTGGTGCTGCGCGAGGGGGCCTCGGCCACCGAGGACGAGCTGATCGCCTTCGCGCGGGAGAACCTCGCGCACTTCAAGGCGCCCACGCGGGTGGAGTTCGTGGACCAGCTGCCCAAGACCGCCACCGGCAAGATCCAGAAGTACGTGCTGCGCGACGGCGCCTCGGCGGTCTCCCGCCAGTAGCACCGGCGGGCGCCGGGGGGCCGAAGGGATCCTCCGGCACGCGGGGCTTGGAGCTGTCCCGCGTTCGGTCCGGCTCGACCGGATGCGCCGGGTGCCGCTCGCCCGCCACGTCGACGACCAGCTTGCCGGTGGTGCGTCCGGTCTCGCCGGCCCGGTGGGCGTCGGCGATGCGCTCCAGCGGGAAGACCTCGCTGACGTGCGGGCGCAGCCGACCCGACTCCACCAGCGCGGCGATCGCCGCCATCCCCGCCTGGTCGGCTTCCACCAGCAGGGGCGCGGCGCGCACGCCGCGTCCCTTCGCCTCGTCGAGCAGGCCTTCGGGCGGCACCGGCAGGATCGTGACGAGCGTTCCGCCGGCACGCAGCACGCCCAGCGAGCGGAAGGCGTTGTCGCCGCCGAGGGTGTCGAGGACCGCGTCCGCGTCCGCGACGGCATCGGCGAAGTCGGTTTCGCGGTAGTCGATCGGCTCGTCCACCCCGATTCCGCGCAGGAAGTCGTGCTTGCCCGCGCTGGCCGTGCCGAACACGTAGGCGCCGCGGGCTTTGGCGATCTGCACCGCGAGGTGGCCCACTCCGCCCGCCGCGGCGTGCACGAGCACCCGCTGGCCCGCCGTCAGGCCGGCCGTGTCCACCAGCGCCTGCCAGGCGGTCAGCGCGGCGAGCGGCAGGGCGCCGGCCTCGACATGGGTGATGGCCCGCGGCTTGCCGGTGAGGGAGCGCGCGGGCGCGGTGACGTACTCGGCGAAGGACCCCGCACCGTAGGGGTAGGGCAGCATGCCGAAGACCGCGTCGCCGGGTCGGTGCACGGTCACCCCGATCCCCACCGCTTCGACGACGCCGGAGACGTCCCACCCCAGCACATAGGGCGGGTCGCCGAGGAAGATGCGTGCGGCCCGGTGCTTCCAGTCGGTGGGGTTGATGCCGGCCGCGTGCACCCGCACCAGCACCTGGGAGGGTCCGGGGCGGGGCACGTCGAGCTCCACCTCGCGAAGGACCTCGGGACCGCCGTGGACGTCCTGGGACACGGCCCGCATCGTGGTCGCCGCCATTTCCCCACCTTTCGTCTGCGGGCGGCGGGGGGCTCGCCGCCGCGCCCGCCGCGCCGCGCTGCGCTCGTTCCGGAACGATCGTCCCGGACACCCTCGGTCTCGGTACGCCGGGGTAGCCGCCCCAGCCTAGAGTCGGCCGCTGCGGCGACCGGGCGCCTCGCCCCGCCCCCCGCCCGGCGACCGGCGGGCGGGAGTCGGGGGGCGAAGAAGGGGCGGTCACGCATCGCCGCTGCTGCCCGCGAGCGAGAACTCGCGCAGGTCCTCGGGCATGCCTTGGCGGACCTTGCCCATCACGTCGCCGGTGGTCGCCTCGTCCAGCATCTCGAACACCACCCGGGCGGCGTAGGCGGCCCGCTCCCCGTCTGAGTGGGCGCGCTCGGCCACCCGGCGGACGAACTCGTCCTGGCCGAACCGCTGGGTGGGGAACCACTGGTCGGTGACCCGCCGGACGTTCTCCCCGATCTCCTGCGGGAGCTGGGCGGCGAGGTCGTCGGCGAGGTCCGGGTTGATCCGCTCGGCGACGGTCTCCAGGGTCGCCCGGGTGAAGGCCTCGGCGGCCCCACGGCTGTCGAGGCGGGCTCGGTCCTGCACCTGGCCGATGAACGCGTCGTGCTGCATGTCCCCCTCCTACTCCTATGGGCTGCGGCAGCGGGACCGAGCGGTCCGGCGCTGCCCGCCGAACGATCGTGCACAGGTCCGCTACCACCAGGAACGGCCCGTATGCACGGCGCCGATCACCGCGGCGCCGCGATGCGCCGCACCGCGCCGCTTTCGCGCCCGCCACCTGCCGCTTCACTCCGCCGAAGCCCGGTTTCACCGGCCGCGGACGGGTTAGTCGGTCCACCCAGCCGGAGGGCGGCGCCGATCGGGCGTCCGCTCCGGCCACCTGCAGCCGAATCGGGAGGTGGGCCATGGTCGCGCATCAGCAGCTCGTGGAACGGGTGGCGGCGCACGGCGAGGTGGGTGACACCGACCGGGCGGGACGTGCGATCCGCGCGGTCGTCCCCTCGATCGCGCGGCGCCTGGACGAGGGCACCCGGCGCGAGCTGCACGACAGTCTGCCCGAGTCCCTGTGGATCGAACCGCCGCACGCGCAGGACCCCGAGATCGAGCGCGTCGAACGCGCGAGCGGGACGAGCGGGATCGCCCAGCAGGTCGCGGGCGAGCTGGGCTGCCTGCCGGAGGAGGGACTGCACCTCGCGCGGGTCGTGCTCGCGGAGATCGCCCGTTCGGAACCGGGGATCTCGGCCGGTCTCGCCGCAGCGCTGCCGGAGGACCTGGCGAGGTGGACCGCCGACCCGACCGGCGCCCGGGGACGCGCCGACACCGGGATCACCGGCGAGCCGAGCAGGCTGGACAAGGAGACGCTCGACGCCGCTCTGGAGCGCCTGCCCGAGTGGGAGGGCGGCACCGAAGGGCTGTCGCGGACCGTGCAGATCCCCGCCGACCGGCTCCCGCCCCTGCTCGCCCGGATCGACCGGATCAGCGACCGGGCCGGACGCCGGGCCCACCACGCGCGCACCGCCGGCGGCATCCGCTTCACGGTGCGCACGGCATCGGTGGGCGCGGTGACCACGGCCGACATCGACCTGGCCGAGAGTATCGACCAAGCGGTGGCCGAGGTGGGATCCGGCGGCTGACGCCGGCGCGCCTTGCTGCCGGGCCGGCCGATCGGAAGTTCCTCGGCCCCTCGCCCGCACACTGCGGTCGGCGAGACGGCGGCGGCGCCCTTCCGGCGCCCGTTGGGCCGCCGGAAGGGCCCGGCGAGTGGGGGCCGGCCCGGTTCCCGGCCGGACCGGCCGCCCGTGTCTGGCGTCCGCTCGCCTCACCCCCGCGTTGCGGGAGCGATAGCGAATGTACTGGCGGGCTGGGACATTTCCGTTTCGGTCCCGCCTCCTCCGCGCGCTCCCTGCGCGGGCCGCCTTCCGCCGCCGACCGCGCACTGGCCGGCGGCCCGCCCGCGACGGCCGCGCTCCGGGTACAGGACCGGGTTTTGGCGGTACCGTGCCTTCAACCGGACAGGCCCCGGCGCGCTGTCCGGCGCCGGCACGGTCGGCCGGGGGCACGGCGACGCGCTCGATCGAATCCCGCTGTTCGCTCGGGGTTCGCCTGCCGCTCGCCCCTCGCCGGTAGCTTCTGCGCGCAGTACCTAGGGAGTGGAGTATTCGGTGGCAGAGCGGCTTGTCTTGCACATCGGGGTGCAGAAATCCGGAACGACCTATCTGCAGCAGATGATGCAGGACCGCACCAAGGAGCTCGCCGCGCTCGGTGCGCTCTATCCGGTTCCCCCCCGGCGGCGCCCCGGCGCGACCCGGGTCAACTACCACGAGACCGCCAGCTACGCGCTGCTGCGCGGCGAGTACTCGTGGGTGACCGAGGCACGCGCCGCCAAGGAGCAGTCCTGGTGGGAGAACCTGCAGAAGCAGATCCGGTCGTGGGAGGGTACGGCGATCGTCTCGGCCGAGGCGCTGTCGGTGGTGCGCTCCGATGCGGCCCGCAAGACGATCGAGGCGCTGGGCTCTCCCGATACGCGCGTGTTCATCACCGGGCGCGGACTGGGCAAGCTGCTGCCGTCGGTGTGGCAGCAGCACATTCGCAACGGCAAGTCCTCCAGCTTCCACTCCTACCTGCGCCAGCTCCAACGCCAGCGCGAGGCCGGCTGGGATGCGGTGGAGAGCGACGGCAAGGCCCACCTGTGGCGCGCGTTCGCGCTGGGCGGGCTCGCGCGGCGGTGGGCCTCGATCGTGGGGACGGACAAGGTGACGCTCATCACGAATCCGGGCTCGCCCGCCGATCGGCTGTGGCACCGGTTCCTGGAGGCGGTGGAGCTCGGCGACACGTCGAGCATCTCGGCGCCGGACGACTCGACGACCGTGCACAGCGGGGTGACGGCTCCCGAGGCCGAGGTGCTGCGAACGCTCAACTCGAACCTGGCCGCGGCCGAGTGGCCGGCGGACGACGCGCGGCGGCTGCGGGCGCGGATCATAGAGGGGTTCGCCCGGCGCCCGTCGCGCGGTCCGCGGCTGGGAATCCCTCTGACCTACCGCGAGACCGTGGACGCCTGGAGCCGGGCCGACGTGGAGGACCTGCGCAACTCCGGCGTGCGCATCGTCGGCGACACCGGCGAGCTGCGCTACTCCCCCGCCGCCGAGCCGGCCGAGCACACGGCGCCGGACGTCGCCGAGGCCGCAGGGAGTGCGGCGGCCACCGCCGCCGCCTGGTCTCCGGGACTGAAGAACCCGCTCGCCAAGGGCGACTGAGACGTCGTACCCCGGCGGCGCGGGGCCCGTCGCGCCCGTGTGCACTGCGGGCCCCGCGCCGGATCGGAGGAGTCAGGCGCGCAGCTCCACCGGCTCGCCTTCGGGCACCTGCCCGTAGGCGTCGATGATCTTGTTGATGTTGCTCTGGAAGTAGATCACGTGCGTGCCGAGCAGGAAGCACAGCAGGATGGCGACACCGCCGCCGCACGAGGGGCTGAGTCCCGCGGCGCGCTGGGCGCCGGCGATCCGGCCGGCGGTACCGGCGATGTTGATCAGCGTCCAGATCCCCAGCGTCAGGCCGCCGAAGAGCTGCGAGCACACCGCCCCGGCCGGGGAGCTGCCCGAGTAGCGGGGGTCGAACCCGCCGAGCTCGCGGTGGATCTTGGCGTACCAGACGAAGTAGTAGATCCCGAGGGTGATCAGCGGCAGTCCGAGCCAGGCCGCAGCGGGGCTGCGACGCTTCATCTGGGCGCCGGTGGCGGCTCGGGACTGGGCCTGGGGGTCGACGGTCATGGCATCTTCCTGGTTCTTCGACAGATTCGGGGGGACAGCTTCTTCAGGGAGACGGACCGATGGAGCGGGGGTACGGCTGCGCGTCCGCAGTGCCGCGGCGGCGACGCCGCCGTATCGGCCACTGGAGACGACCGGTCGGCGCGGGTTCGCGCGCAATCGCCACCCCGCGGGGCGCGCGCCGAGGTCGGGTCTTGGACCCCTGCACCGGGCGCAGCACGCGACCGCCGCGAAGGTGGACCGATGCTAACAGGGTGACCGCGCCCGCATGCGCGCACGAAATCGCGATCCTGGCACGGTTCCGTCTCCGCCGGCATCCGCGCGGTGCCGCCGGGCCGGCGGGCCCCGCCGGCCCGGGCCCGCTCTCCGCAAAGACCGGCGCGCGGCCGCAGGCGGCCAGGCCGAGTCTCCCGCGGATCCACACGCCTCGGCGCGCGGGAACCCGTGTCCGGGGACCAGCGCGGCGCGCGGCTACTCCGCGGCGACCGCCTCGACCAGCACGGCCTGGGCCGGGAAGAGCCGCGGCATCGGCACGCCCAGGCGCTCCAGCGCCGCGCCGGTCATCACCGGCGCGGCGGTGTCGGTGCGCATCCACGCGGGCGCGCCGGCGGCGCCCCGGGTGGGGTCGCCCAGCTCGGTCCGGTAGCGCAGGGTGTAGCGCCGCTCGGGGTCGAGTCCGGGCAGCGGCGTGCGCCCGGGCTGCTCGGCCACTGCGGTCTCCAGTTGGGCGAAGCAGAACAGCGCGCGCTCGCCCGACGGCGACACGATCCCGTGCAGCAGCGCGTCGGGGCCGGTGGCGTCGCTGCGCACGGTGCGGCCGGTGTGCAGCAGCGGCCGGAACTCGCGCACCAGCGCCGTCCACGCGGTCAGCGCCGCGAGGTCGCGCTCCGAGCAGGCGGTGAGGTCCCATTCGATCCCGGCGTGGCCGAACAGGGAGGTGGTCAGCCGGAAAGCGGTCTCGGTGCGGCGGTGTGTGGTGTGGGCGACCGGGGGTCCCACGTGCGAGCCGACGAGTTCGGGCGGCAGCAGCAGGCCGGTCCAGCGCTGGATCCCCTGGCGCTCCACCGGGTCGTTGCAGTCGGAGGCCCAGACCCGCTCGGCGCGCTCCAGGATGCCCAGGTCCACGCGCGCGCCGCCGCTGGAGCAGGACTCGAACTCCACGTCGGGGTGGCGTTCGCGCAGCGAGTCGAGCAGGTCGTAGAGGGCGCGGGTCTGGCGGTGGACTCCGGGCACGCGGTCGGCGCCCGCTGCGCCGGAACCGTCGTCGGGGGCGTGCATCGCCTCGTACAGGTCCCGGTTGTGGTCCCACTTCACGAACCGGACGGGGTAGCGCCGCAGGAGGGCGTCGAGCCGGTCGCGGATGTGGCGCCAGGTGTCGGTCCGGGCGATGTCCAGCACGTACTGGTGGCGCCAGGAGCGACCGGGCGCGCCCTCGGGGTGCAGCAGCCGGCCGGGGTCGGTGCGCGCGAGGTCGGAGTCGAGGTTGACCATCTCCGGCTCCACCCACAGGCCGAAGTCCATGCCCAGCGCCTGGACGTGCTCGATGATCGGGTCCAGGCCCCGGGGCCATGCGTCGGGATCGACGGTCCAGTCGCCCAGCCCGGCCCGGGCGTTGCGCCGGCCCTGGAACCAGCCGTCGTCGAGGACGAAGCGCTCCACCCCCACGGCCGCCGCCCGGTCGGCCAGCGCCCGCAGCCGGTCGAGGTCGTGGTCGAAGTACACGGCCTCCCAGGTGTTGAGGACGATCGGGCGCGGCTCGGCCGGGTGCTCGGGCCGGGCGCGCAAGGCGGTGTGCAGGCGCTCCGAAACGCCGTCGAGGCCGGCGGTGGAGTGGGCGAAGACGATCTCGGGACCCTCGTAGGAGTCGCCGGGCCCCAGGCGGATCTCGCCCGGCCGCAGCGCCTCGGCACCGCCGAGCGCGGCCGCGTGCGCGCCCGCGCCCTCGGGCAGCCGCTCGACGAGGTACTCCTGGTCGCCACTCCAGGCCACGTGCGCCGCCCAGACCTCGCCCGAGCGGAACCCGAACCCGCGGGTTCCCGCTGCCGTCAGCAGGGGGCTGTCGTGGCCGGGGCGGCCGCGCAGGGCGCGTCGCAGGACGGTCCCGTCGGCCATGTCGCGGCGCTGGGGACTGCGCTCGCGGACCCACCGCCCGGTCAGGTCGACGATCTCGGCGGCCCGGGCGGGCAGCGGGAGGAGCACGCGCAGCGCGGCGAGGTCGTAGGCCGCGTCGGAGCCGGAGTGCGGGCCGGCTGCCGCCTCGGCGGTCGCCGCGACGCGCAGCACGCCGCAGGCGTCGAGCCGGTAGCGCAGCCGCACGGCGAGGCCGACGGCGGGATCGTACAGGTCCAGGACCAGGGTGTCGGCCGCGTCGTCGGAGGAGGCGCGGTGGTCCCGCAGTCCGAGGCGCGGCGCACCGGCCGTTCCTGCGCGGTGGCCGCTGAGCGCGGGTGTGCCGGCCCAGGCGTCGGCCTCGGTGGGCAGCACCGTGAACCCGCGCGGCGCGTCGGGCGCGCTGTGGGGCACCGCGGGCACCGAGGTGGTGCGAAGATGCTCGGCGAGCTCCGGCGTGAGCGGACCGGTGTCGGCGCCCCAGTGCAGCACCTCGGGAAGCCCGCCCCCTGCCTGGGGCGCGAGGTCGACGACCAGAGCCGTGCCGGCCCTGCGCAGTGCGACGACCGGCGATGCAGGGCCGGTCGCGTCGGTCGGTGCGTTCACTGGGCGCCTCCAGGGGTCGGGGATCGGAGCCGGCCGGACGCCCCAAGGCTAGAAGGAACCCCCGTTGATCTTGTAGCCATCGTGAAGGAAAACGATTTCCAGTGACGATAGCTACAAGCTGTGTGGGGCCTCCCTAGCGGTCGGCCGTACCGGAGGAACAAAACGAGGGTGAACCGGGCCGCTCCAGACCCACTCCAGGGAATGTCACGGAACGATAACGGGATTTCGTGGACGTCTCGCGATGGAGTTCGTTTGCCCAGGTCAGAGGCACCAGCTCCGCTGTTTTGGGAATAGATCAACGGTCATATCTCAGGCGGACTCGCGGACGATGAGCTCCCAGCGGGCGGCCATCACCTCTCCCGGTAGCGCGGCGGCGGCGTCGAGGCGCTCGAAGAGGCGGGCCACCTGAGCGGAGAAGTCGAACTCGCGCGCGCCCACCGTGGTCAGGGACGGCTTGATCACCAGGCCTTCGGGGATGTTGCCGATGCCGGTGACGGCCAGTCCCCCGGGCACCGCCGTGCCGTGGTCGCGCGCCGCCCACACGGCGTCGATCGCGGCGCGGTCGGTGGCCGAGACGACCGCGGTGGGCGGCTCGGCGCGGCGCAGCAGTCCGCGCACGGCGGCGTAGGCGTCGGGGCGGGAGTCGGCGACCGGCAGCACGAGGTCGGGCGCGACGCCGATGCCGTGCTCCTGCAGGACCTGCCGGTAGCTGCGCAGCTTGACCGACCGGGCGGTGCGCCAGCGGTCCTCGCCGGGGTGGCCCAGGTAGGCGATCCTGCGGTGGCCCGCGGCCACCAGGTGCTCGACGGCGTCGCGGCAGGCGCGGCCCCGGCCCTGGCGCACCACGTCGAAGCCGTCGGGGTCGAGGTCGTCGTCGAATACCACCAGCGACAGCCCTTGGCGGGCGAGCACGGCGATCTCGTCCGGGTCGACCGGGCAGTCGGGCAGCAGGACCGCGCCGTCGACGTAGCGCTCCCGCAGCACACGCAGCAGCGCGCCGCCTGCGGCGGAGCCGCTCATCGGCAGGGCCACCACGCCGAGACCGCGCTCGGCGGCCGCCTCCTGCATCTGCTCGGCGAGCCGGTCCGACCACGGGCTGGAGGGCGCCGGGTACATCAGGGCGATCAGGTCGCTGCGGCGCCGGCGCAGGCTGCGCCCGGCGTGGTCCACCTGGTAGCCGACCTCGGCGACGGCGCGCATCACCCGCTGCCGGGTCTCCTCGGGCGGCGGTTTCGCGCCGCCACGGCGCCCGCTGAGGACATAGGAGACCGTGGCGGTGGAGACCCCCGCTCGGCGCGCTATGTCGCGCTGGGTGGGTCGTTCGGGAGGCTCTGTCACTGCCACATCCCGCAGACTAGTCGGCCGTTCGGCTGGTCCCGGCGGGCCGTGTGCGGGCGGCGCGCGCCGCGGCGCTGGACGACTCGGGCGGGACCGATGTAACGTGCGTCATGTTAATCGAATAACACGAACGCCGCAGCACACTCCGCGGCGTCGGCGCGGCGGGCGGGCATGCACCGCCGGAGGCGTCGGCGCCCCGCCCGGACCGCAACGCTCCGGTCCGCCCCGGACGCGCGCCCGGGCACCCGCCCGGTCCCGCCGCTATCCGAACGCGCCCTACGCCCAATGAAGAAGGCCGTCATGACAAGCCCGAGCGAAACCCCACGCCAACCCATGTCCAAGGTCATCGCGGCCAGCCTCTCCGGCGCCCTGCTGGAGTGGTACGACTTCAACCTCTACGGGCTCTCGGCCGCGCTGGTCTTCAACGAACTGTTCTTCCCCGACGCCGATCCGCTGATCGGCACCCTCGCCTCGCTGGCGACCTTCGGCGTCGGCTTCGTCTCCCGGCCCATCGGCGCGCTGCTGTTCGGCCACCTCGGCGACCGGGTCGGGCGCAAGCAGGTCCTGGTCGCCACCATGCTCATCATCGGCGGTGCGACCTTCCTGATCGGGCTGCTGCCCGACTTCGCCACCATCGGCGTATGGGCGCCGATCCTGCTGGTCACGCTGCGCCTGGTGCAGGGACTGGGGCTGGGCGGCGAGTTCGGCGGAGCGTCGCTGCTCACCGTGGAGCACGCGCCGCGCTCCCGCCGCGGCTTCTGGGGAAGCCTGCCCCAGACCGGCGGCCCGATCGGCTACCTCATCGCCGTGTCGGTGGTCAGCCTGTTCGCCCTGATGCCCGACGACGCCTTCCTGACCTGGGGCTGGCGCATCCCGTTCCTGCTCAGCGCGGCGCTGCTGGCCGTGGGCCTGATCGTCCGGCTCAAGATCGAGGAGACTCCGGCCTTCGAGCGGGTGAAGAAGGCCGAGGCCCAGGAGACCATCCCCCTGTGGACGGCGCTGAAGCGCAACCCGCGCAGCATCGTCGTCGGGTTCGGCGCCCGCCTCGGCGAGGCCGGGACCTCCCAGATCTACCAGCCCTTCGCCATCAGCTACCTGACCACCTCGCTCGGGTTCGCCCAAGGGGTGGCGCTGACCGGGATCGTGGTCTACAACGTCATCGGACTGGCGCTGATGCCCGTGGCGGGGGCGATCTCCGACAAGATCGGGCGGCGCCCGCTCTACCTGACCGGCGGCGTGCTGGTGGCGCTGACCGCCTTCCCCTACTTCTGGCTGCTGGAGCAGGGCAGCACGTGGTGGGCCTGGGTCGCGATGGGCCTGGCCGCCATCGGCGGCGCGGTGTGCATGTCCAGCCTGCAGGCCACGCTGTTCACCGAGATGTTCAGCGTGAAGGTCCGCTACTCGGGCATGTCGTTCGCCTACCAGTCCTCGGCCATGGTCGCGGGCTTCGTCCCCGCCATCGCCACCGCGCTGCTGATCGCCGGCGGCGAGGCGAGCTGGCCGGTGGCGCTGCTCGTCGTCGGCCTGGGCGCGGTATCGGTGGTTTCTACGCTGTTCATGCGCGAGACCCGGCACGTGGACACGGCCGAGCGCGAACAGGAGGCGGCCGCCCTCGGCAGCCCGGCGCAGGGCTGACGGCCACGGCGGGACACCGGCCCCGGCCCCGCTCCGGCGGGGCCGGGCACACGACGCAAGGCAGGCGCGGCGGCCCCGGGGGCTCGCCGCGCCACGGCGCGAAGACGAGGAAGCCCGACAGTGAGCAGCACGCCCGGCGACGGCCGCGAACCTAAGAACGTCATCGTGTTCTTCACCGACCAGCAGCGGTGGGACACGACGGGGGCGCACGGCAACCCCCTCGACCTGACCCCGAACTTCGACCGGATGGCCGCGGAGGGGGTGCACGTGCGGAGCTCCTTCACCTGCCAGCCGGTGTGCGCGCCCTCCCGGGCCTCGCTGCAGACCGGGCGCTACCCCGCCCAGCTGGGCTGCTTCCGCAACAACATCCCGCTGCCCGAGGACGCGCCCACCGTCGCCGACCGCTTCGCCGACGCCGGATACGACACCGGCTACATCGGCAAGTGGCACCTCGGCGACACCCACACCGCCGGCCCGGTGCGCCCCGGGCAGCGCGGCGGTTACCGCGACTGGCTCGCGGCCAACCTGCTGGAGTTCACCTCCGACGCCTACGAGACCACCCTCTACGACGGCGACGGCCGCGCGCACGAGCTGCCCGGCTACCGCGCCGACGCGCTCACCGACGCCGCCGTCGACTACATCGCCCGCGAGCGCGACGCGCCGTTCTTCCTCTTCGTGTCGTACCTGGAGCCCCACCACCAGAACCAGCGCGACGACTACCCGGCACCCGAGGGCTACAGCGAGCGCTACGACGGTGCCTGGGTGCCCGGCGACCTGACGGCCCTGGGCGGCAACTCCGCCGAGCACCTCGGCGGCTACCTCGGCATGGTCAAGCGGCTGGACGAGTGCCTGGGCCGGGTGCTGTCGGCGGTGCGGGACCACGGGCTCGCCGACGACACGATCGTGCTCTTCACCTCCGACCACGGGTGCCACTTCAAGACCCGCAACGCCGAGTACAAGCGCAGCTGCCACGACGCCTCCATCCGGGTGCCGACCGCCCTGCTCGGTCCGGGCCTGGACACCGGCCGCCCGCTGGAGCGGCTGGTCAGCCACATCGACCTGCCGCCGACCCTGCTGGACGCGGCCGGCCTCGACGTTCCCGAGGACATGGACGGGCGCTCGCTGCTGCCGCTGGTGGGCGGCGCCGCCGACGACCGGCCCGACGACGTCCTGGTGCAGATCAGCGAGTCGGAGCTGGGCCGGGCGCTGAGGACGCCGCGCTGGAAGTACGGGGTGGTGGCCCCCGGCGCCGACGCCTGGAACACACCGGCGGCGGACCGCTACGTCGACGCCTACCTCTACGACCTGGAGGAGGATCCGCACGAGCTGCACAACCTGATAGCGGACCCGGCTGCCGCCGAAGCGGCGGAGGAGGCGGCGGGGCCCCTGCGCAAGCGCCTGCTCCAGCGCCTGGCGGAGACGGGCGAGCACCCCGTGATCGATCCGGCCGGCTGACGGGCGCGGCCGGGCCCGGACCGGCGTTCCAGGTCGGCCCCGGGCGCTCCCCGGAGCTATGGCGCCGCCGGGGAGTCGCGCAAGCGCAGGTCCGCCGGGTAGGGATCCAGGTAGGTCTGCTCGCGGACCCAGGAAGCGCTCGCGGCGTCCGCGTGATAGCGGATCAGGTCGATCGGCACGCTGAGCGGGACGAGGCCCTCCCGGTAGCGGTCGACGGCGTCGACCAGGTCGCGGCGGCGCGCGCCGTCGAGCCGGTCGCTGATCATCCCGAAGGCGTGCTGGAGCGCGTTGGCGTTGCGGCCCGGACTCGCCGGGCGGGCCAGAGCCCGGGTGAAAGCGGCGGTGTAGTCGCGCCGCACCTCCTCCGGCGGTCGCGATCCCGCCTCGGCGGCGATTCGGCCGGTCGCTCGGTAGCCCTCGGGCGAGTGCGCCATCAGCTGCAGCTTGTTCCGGGCGTGGAAGGCGACCAGCTCGCGCGGGCGCCACGCGGCACAGCCCGCCTCGTCCGCACCGCCGGGCGCGGGTCCCGCCCCGTCGCCGCGTGCGCCGGCGAACAGTGCCCGCAGCCGCGCGCGGGCGAAGACGCGCTCGACGAAGCGCTCGCGGAGACCGGGGTCGCGGAGCCGCCCCTGTTCCTCGACGGGCGGGTCGGGGCGCTCGTCGACCGGAGGGCCGGACAGTCCGCAACCGGGTGGCTCGTCCTTCAGCACGCAGCCGTCCAGGCGGTCGAGCGCTTCGAATCGTCGGTCGGACGCCGCGCGCGGGTCGTCGGTGCGATCGGCGCGGCTGCGGCTCGCCGCCCGTCCGCCGCTTCCGGCGCGCTCAAGCCGCGGGCGCTCGCGCAGCACGCCCGGCCCGTTCCCGCCCTCGGGACAGACCGGAACCCAGTCGACGTGCCGGTCGAGGACGTCGGCGAGGAAGCGGCTGCGGGAGCGGCCGCCGTCGCAGCTCACCGGCGAACCGAGCAGGCAGCTCGGCACTCCGACGCGGGGACGGGCGCCGACCCGGGCGTCCGCGTGTATCGCCATGCACCCGCCCTACCCGGGGCGACCGGACCGAACCGAACGTCACCGCGGGTAGTATTCGCAGCACACTCTGATGGAAGGACGGCGGTGCCGGAGCGGCCTACGATCGTGCTGTTCACGCGCGACCTGCGGATATGCGACCATCCCGCGCTGGCGGCCGCCGCGCGGTCCGGCCGCCCCGTCGTCCCACTGTTCGTCCTCGACCGCGCGGTCCGAAGGCGTTCGGCGCGCAACCGCCTCTCCTATCTGGGCGACGCGCTGCCCGCCCTGCGCGAGGGTCTGCGGCGCCTGGGCGGCGACCTGGTGGTGCGCTTCGGCGACACGGTCGACGAGACGCTCCGGCTCGCCGCGGAAACCGGCGCGGACCGGGTGAACCTGAGTGCCGACGTGAGCGCCTTCGCCGCCCGCCGCGCGGCACGGCTGCGCGAGGCCGCCGAAGCGCAGCGGATCCGGGTGCGCGAGTTCCCCGGCGTGACCGTCGTGCCGCCGGGCGAGGCGGTGCCGGCGGGCGGCGACCACTACAAGGTGTTCACCCCCTACTGGCGGGCCTGGGAGGGCGTCCGGTGGCGCACCCCCGAGCCCGCGCCGAAGCGGCTGGAGGTGCCTTCGGGGCTCGACCCCGGGGCGGTCCCGCAGCGGCTCGCCGACTCCGGCACCGGACCGCTCTCGCCGCACCGCCAGCGGGGCGGCGAGGTCGAGGCGCGCCGCCGGATGGACGCCTGGCTCGGCGCCGCCTGCGCCGACTACGAGCACGCCGGCGACGACCTCGCCGCCGACGCCACCTCGCGGCTCAGCGCCGACCTGCGCTTCGGCTGCCTGTCGCCGCTGGAGCTGGCGGCGGCCGCACGCGAGCGCACCGCCTGCGCCCCGTTCGTCCGCCAGCTGGCCTGGCGCGACTTCCACCACCAGGTCTGCGCCGCGTTCCCGGACCTTCCGCGGCGCGACTACCGGCGGCGCGACATCGCCTGGCGCGCGGACGAGTCCGGCTTGGCCGCCTGGCGCGAAGGGCGGACGGGCGTCCCCATCGTGGACGCGGGCATGCGCCAACTCCTCGACGAGGGCTTCATGCACAACCGCGCGCGACTGATCACCGCCGCGTTCCTGACCAAGCGGCTGCGGGTGCACTGGAAGCGGGGCGGGGACCACTTCCACGCGGTGCTGAGCGACGGCGACATCGCCGACAACTACGGCAACTGGCAGTGGGTGGCCGGCACCGGCAACGACACGCGGCCCAACCGCTCCTTCAACCTGCTGCGCCAGAGCCGGCGGTTCGACCCCGACGGCGCCTACATCCGGCGCTACGTACCCGAGCTCGCCGCGGCGGCCGGGCCTGATGCGCACACGCCGTGGCGCGCCGACCCGCCGGTCCCCGGCTATCCGCCGCCGCTGCTCGACGAGGACTGACGGCGCTCCCGCGCCGGCGCGGCGCGCCCGGTTCACGTCGGCGCCGCGCCCGCCTTGGGCTCGCTCTCCCGCTCCCCCTGCGCCGCGATGTTGGCCGCCATCTGCCGGAACACCAGCTTGTGCACGGGCAGCAGCGCCCACCAGTAGAGGTGCCCGACCAGGCCGCGGGGATGGAACAGCGCCCGCTGGTGCAGGACGGCGCCCTCGTCCGCGTCCTCAACCCGCAGCTCCAGCCACGCCAGGCCGGGCATCCGCATCTCGGCCCGCAGCCGCAGCAGAGCGCCCCGCTCGATCTCCTCGACCCGCCAGAAGTCCAGGGAGTCGCCCACCCGCAGGCGCCCGGGGTCGCGGCGGCCGCGGCGCAGCCCCACCCCGCCGGCGGCGCGGTCGACCAGCCCTCGGAGGGCCCAGGCGGGCGGCCAGGAGTACCAGCCGCGGTCCCCTCCGATGCCCTCGACGACCGGCCACAGCTCCGGGGCGCGGGTGCGCGCGCGGACGCGCCGCTCGTCGGTGTAGAGCGACCCCCCAGTCCATCGGGGGTCGGTGGGCATCGGGTCGCTGGGCGCGCTGGGCCACGCGGCGGAGGACCAGCGGGTCGCCACCGCTGCCTCCCGGATGCGGCGCAGCGCGAGGCGCACGGCCTCGTCGAAGCCGAGGCGCTCGTGGTCGCCGAGCATGTCGGCGAGGTCGGCGTCACGGCAGACGGCCTCGCTGCGCAGGGACTCCACCAGCGGACGGGCGATCGCCCCGGGGACCGGGGTGACCAGGCCGACCCACAGGCTCGACAGGCCCGGGGTGAGGACCGGGACGGGGACGATGAGGCGCCGCCCCACGCCCGAGATCCGGGCGAAGCGCCGGATCATCTGCGCGTAGGTGAGGATGTCGGGTCCGCCGACGTCGAATCCGCGGTCGACCTCGCGCGGCAGGTCGGCCGCGCCGACCAAGAGGCGCAGCACGTCGCGCACGGCGATGGGCTGGACGCGGGTGCGCACCCAGCGCGGCGTGGTCATCGCGGGCAGCCGCTCGGTGAGGTAGCGCAGCATCTCGAAGGAGGCGGATCCGGAGCCGATGATCACGGCGGCGCGCAGCACGGCCGCCGGGACGGCCGAGTCGAGGAGGATGCCGGCGACCTCCTCCCGGGAGGCCAGGTGCGGGGAGGAACGGTCGCGGTCGGGAACGTGGCCGCCGAGGTAGACGATCCGGGACAGGCCCGCCCGTTCGGCGGCGGCCGCGAAGTTGCGCGCGCCGCGGGCGTCGCGCTCGGCGAACTCGGCGCCGCCGCCCATGGAGTGGACCAGGTAGTAGGCGACGTCGACGCCCTCCAGCGCCTCGTCCAGGCTGTCGGGGTCGAGGACGTCGCCGCGGACGGCCTCCACCTCGCCGCGCCAGGGGTGGTCGCGCAGCTTCTCCACCGACCGGGCCATGCACCGGACGGTACGGCCGGCCCCGAGCAGTTCGGGCACCAGTCGGCCGCCGATGTAGCCGGTAGCACCCGTCACGAGTACGCGCATGGTCGTCCCCCCGTCCCCGTACCGCGGTGACCTGCGGTCCCGCGGCGGCTTGCTGTCCCCCTGCCCGCTCCGGGGGCCGCGAACACAACGGGCGGGACGGGCCCGCGGCCCGGCACGGAGCCGGGCGAGTGCACACTGCCTCCGCGGCCCTCGCTCAGGACGCGGCCCGACAGCGGGGTTGCGTCGGTGTCGCGTGTGTCACCCTCGCCGCGGCGGCCCGGCGCGCACGCGCCGAGTGATCGCGGGTAGGGGGTCTTCGGCGGTCGGTGCCGCACGCTTCCTGCGGGGAGGGCGGCCCGCGCTCCTCCCGCCCACCGGGGGTAGCGTTCGGCGTGGCGAGCGGCACGGCGGATGCTCTCGGGCACTCCGGCGCCCGGCACAGGCCGCGCCGGGGAAAGGAGGGGCGGCGATCGCCGCGTCAGCCGCTCCGGCGCCACTACCGCAACACTGCGAGGAGGGGTTCGGATGGAACTCGACATGATCGTCGAGATCCCGCAGGGGTCGCAGAACAAGTACGAGATGGACCACAAGGCGGGCCGCATCCGGCTCGACCGGACGCTGTTCACCTCGACGCAGTACCCCGCGGACTACGGCTACATCCCGGGCACCCTGGCCGAGGACGGCGAGCCGCTGGACGCGATGGTCCCGCTGGAGAAGCGCTCCTTCCCCGGTTGCGTCGTGCGGGTGCGGCCGGTCGCGGTGTTCTGGATGCAGGACGAGCGGGGACCCGACGCCAAGGTCCTGTGCATGCCCGCAGGCGACCCGCGCCTGGACCACATCCGCGACCTGCGCAACATGCCGGAGTTCCAGCTTCAGGAGATCACGCACTTCTTCGACATCTACAAGCGGCTGGAGCCGGGCAAGAGCTCGGAGGTCCGCGGATGGCAGGACCGCTCCTCCGCCGAGGAGACCGTGCAGGCGGCCCAGAAGCGGGCCCGCGAGTCCTCCGGCGCCGCCGGGTCCGCGCCGACCGAGACGTCCCCGCACTAGCGGTCCGGGCGCCCGCCCCCGACCGGCCCGCGGTCCGCCGGTCCGCCGGTCCGCCGGTCCGCCGGTCCGGCAGGCTACTCGCGCAGTCCTTGCCACAGGCGACGCGTCTCGGCAGCCGGGTCGTGGACCACCGCCGACTCCGGGGCGTCGAAGCGCATGAACGGGCGCCGCACCGCGTCCCACTGCGGCCAGTCGGCTTCGCCGGTGGAGGCGAAGCGGACCCAGGCGGCGTGCAAGTCGGCGGCGAGCTGACGGGGCTCGTCCGGGCCCGGGAGGTTGTCGAAGACGAACGGGATCTCCAGTCCGTGGCAGGCGCCCAGCCGCCCGCCGAAGCGCGGGGAGCGCCAGGCGAACTCGTAGCCGTAGGTGCGCCCGCCCCCGCCCGCCGCCGCGCGCGCCTCCAGTGCGCGGTAGGCGGGGATGCGGAAGACGGCGTCGGTGCCGAGCTCCGCGAAGGCGTCGCCCGGCGAGGGGTTGCGGCGCAGGTACTCCTCCGCGGCCTCCGGGGACAGCCCGAGCCCGGCGGCCTGGGCGATGACGTGCTTCTCGCGGAGGTGGCCGATCAGACCGGGCGCGACCAGGAAGAGCCGGTACTCCTCGGTGGTCGTGCCGATCAGCAGGTCCTTGTCGCCGCCCGCGCCCGCGCGCAGCGCGTCGACGGGCCGCTCGGCGAGCACCTCGCCGTCGACGGCGGGCGAGAACGCGAGGGTGCCCAAGGCCGGCAGCCGCGTCCCCCACACGCGGGTGTCGGCCGTACCCCGCAGGTCGGCGGCGATGCGCGACTGCTCCTCGTGCAGGCGCTTCGGCGGTACGCCCGCCAGGCCGGCGGCCGTCGGCGGCACATCCAGGCGCTCGGCGAGGACCCGTGCCACGGTGGCGGCGTCCTCGGCGGAGACCGTGTTGTGGCCCGCGCCGGACTGGGCGACGGCGCGGCGGAACAGCGTGCGGGCGCGCGGGATCGCCATGAGGGTGACCACGCTCATGGCGCCGGCGGACTCGCCGAAGACGGTGACGCGGTCGGGGTCGCCGCCGAACGCGGCGATGTTGTCGCGGACCCACTCCAGCGCCGCGATCTGATCGAGCAGCCCCCGGTTGGCGGGCGCGCCCTCGACCAGGGCGAAGCCCTGAGCGCCGAGCCGGTAGTTCAGGGTGACCGCGACGACGCCGCTGCGGGCGAAGGCCCGCGCCTCGTATGCGGGTTCGGCGCCGGAGCCGTTGGTGAATGCGCCGCCGTGGACCCACACCATGACCGGAAGGCCGCGCTCCCCCGTGCCGGGGGTCCACACGTTGAGGTTGAGGCACTCGGGTCCGGGGATGTCGCGCTCGGGCAGCTCGTCGGCCATTCCGGCTTCGTAGGGCGGGTGCGGTGCGGTGGGCCCGTACTCGACCGCCTCGCGCACGCCCGGCCACGGTTCGGGCGGGCGCGGCGCCGCGAAGCGCGCCTCCCCCACCGGGGGCGCCGCGTAGGGGATGCCGCGGAAGACGCACACACCGCCCTCGACTGCGCCGCTGACGCGTCCGGACGTGGTCGTGGCCGAAGCCTCCATGAGCGCTCCCGTTCGCGGTCGCCGGGCGGGCCGCCGACCGGCGCGCCGCCGCTGTCGTTCCTACGCAAACCGACCGGTCGGTGTCAACCCGTGGGGCGGTCTCGCCCGGCCGGGCGGGCCTGTCTAGCCTTGCGGGGGCAAGGCGGGTACGGGGGCGCGGCGGCCCGCCTGCCGGCGGCACCGGACGACCCGGCCGCCCCCCGAGGAGATCAGGAGAGTGCCATGCCCGACGAAGCACCGTCCCCCGACCTCGCCCGCACCGCCTGGTCGGCCCTGGAGCCGCTCCACGTCCCCGTCTACTTCGCGCCGGAGTCGCGGGAGCGCTATGCCGCGCTCGGGCTGGAGGACCGCGCGCTGGTCTACTTCGCCTCCCGCTCGGCGGCCATGGGGGCCGTGGGCTCGGGCACGGTGACGGCGGCTTTCTACAACTTCAGCCCCGCGGTCGTGCGCTCGGTCATCCCGCGGGCGTGGTCGCTGGCTTCGCCCGAGGCCGTCCTGCGGACCCGCCTCGACGTCGCCGACCGGGTGCTGCGCCGCGTCCTCGGCGAGGAGGCCGTGGGCTCGGAGCGGATGAAGGAGGCCGCCGGACTCGCCCGGACGGCCGCGGAGGCCGCCGCCGGCCTGCCGCACGGGCGGCCGCTGTTCGCCGGCCACGCGGGGCTGGAGTGGCCCGGCGAGCCGCACACGGTGCTCTGGCACGCCGCCACCCTGCTGCGCGAGTTCCGCGGCGACGGCCACATCGCGACCCTCGTCGACGCGCGGCTCGCGCCGCTGGAGGCGCTTGCCACGCATGCCGCCACCGGCGCGATCAAGACGTCGTTCCTGCGCAAGAGCCGCGGCTGGAGCGAAGACGAGTGGGCCGAGGGCGTCCGCAGCGCGGTCGGGCGCGGTCTGGTCACCGCCGACCAGGAGGGCGCGCTCTCGCTGACCGAGGCCGGGCGCACCCTGCGCGCGGACCTGGAGTCGCGCACCGACGTCCTCTCGGCCGAGCCCTACGCGGCGATCCGCGCCCGGGGGTGCGAGCGGCTCGCGGAGCTCACCGCCCCCTTCACCGAGGCCCTCAGGGACGAGGGCCTCGTCCCGGCCCCCCGGAGCCGCCGGAGCTGAACCGTCGACCGACGGGGCGGGTATGGCGGGCGGCGCTCCTCGTGCGCACCCCGCGCACAAGGAGCGCCGCCGTTCCCGGCGCGGTGCGAGCGGTCCGGGGCGCGGCGGCGGCGCCTGTCCGTCGGCGGCTGCGCGGGTCTCCTAAGCTGCTGAGGTGCGCATGAGCTTCGCGAGCGAGCAGGGGCAGGGCCGGGCCAACGAGGACCGGGTGTACGCCGGCTCCGACTGGGCGCTGGTGATCGACGGGGCCACGGCCCCGCCCGCGGTGGACTCCGGCTGCCGCCACGGCGTCTCCTGGCTGGTGGACCGGTTGTGCGGCGGGCTCGCCGCCGAGCTGTCCGCCGAGCGCCCGGCGCCGCTGTCCGACTGCCTGGCCGCGGCCATCCGGGCTGCGCGCCGCGCTCACGGCGGCACCTGCGACCTCGACAACCCCGACAGCCCGTCGGCCACCGTCGCCATCGCACGGCCCGAGCCCGGCGGCCTGGACCGCGGTGCGCCCGGGGCCCGCCGGGTCGAGTACCTGGTCCTCGCCGACTGCACGGTGCTGCTGGCCGAACGCGGCGGGGAGGTCGCCGCGACCACCGACGGCCGCGTGGAGCAGCTCCCCGGCGGCCGCCCCTACAGCGCCGGACTGGTCCGCGCACACCGCAACACCGAGGGCGGGTTCTGGGTGGCGGGAGCGGTACCCGAGGCCGCCTACCGCGCGGTCACCGGGGTCTCACACACGGCCGGTGCGCGGTTCGCGCTGATGACCGACGGCTGCGCCCGGCTCGCCGACTACTACGGGCACCCGTGGCGGCGGATCTGGCGCTTCTTGGAGGCGGAGGGCCCCGACTCCCTGGTCGCCTGGGTGCGCGCCGAGGAGGAGGCCCGCGGCGTGCCCCACGGCAAGCGCCACGACGACGCGACGGTGGTCGCGGGCGCGTTCGGCCCTCCCGCTGCGGAGCCGGCGTGAACCGGCGGTGCGGTCGGCGTCCGCCGCCCCGCGGCAGCGGGCTCAGGACACCGTGCGCGTGCACGCCGGGTTGTCCCAGCGGTCGACCACCGCGTCGGTGCCGCTCGTGGCCGGGCTGCGCTTCTCCATGCCGCCGCTGTGGCACACGTGGGTGACGAAGCTGCGGAACTCCTCGCACCCTTCGAGGTCGAGTGCGAGCACCCGGAAGCGGTCGGCCTGCCCGTCCAGCGTCTCGATCCGCAGCTCGGGCAGCCCGTGGCTGTTGAACCCGAACTCCAGCGACTGCGCGCTGCCGACGTGCATCCGCAGCTGGACCCTGGCGATGTCGCCCAGGTCGTAGCGGCGGCTCTCCGAGCGGTCCCCGCGCGCCCCGCGGCAGTAGTGCAGGGTGGTGCCGTCCAGGACGAAGCGGACGCGTCCGTAGGAGACCCGGGTCCGCCAGGCCAGCAGGATCATCGCGGCCAGGCTCGCGACCGAGATCCCCGCGCTGCACCACAGCACCGCGTCGTTGACGCCGGACAACCAGAAGCCGGTGAACAGTGCGGCACCCCCGAGCGCCACCTTGCCCAGCTGCAGCCAGAACAGGCGCGTGTCGTCGGTGTAGATCCGTGTGCGCGCGAGTGCCACGGGACGGCTCCCTCACCGTGTGTTTCGACCCCGGGGCCGGTAAGACCAAAGGGAATGTACCTGACATGTCCGTGTTGCGGGGGTAAAGAGCCTCGCGTGCCACGCCCGTAGGATCTGGCCGACCGGCGGTCCGGAGCCTGACGCGCCCGCAACCGGTCGCGCCCCGGCACAGGACCGCAGCGACGAACGGGAGGACCGCGATGGCCCGCACCACCGACCCGACACCGCCCGCAGACGCCGACGCAGCCGGTGCGCCGGTGCTCAGCGAACGCGACGGCGGGGTGCTGCTGCTGACCCTGAACCGGCCGGACCGCCTCAACGCCTGGACCCCCGACATGGCCGACCGGCTCTTCACGCTGCTGCGCGAGGCTGACGGCGATCCCGCGGTCCGGGCGATCGTCGTCACCGGCGCCGGGCGGGCGTTCTGCGCCGGCGCCGACATGGACGCGCTCAGCGGTATCAGCGGCGCCCCGATCGAGGTCGACGGGCGCTCGATGGCCGCGCCGGCGAAACTGCGCAAGCCGGTCGTCGCCGCCGTCAACGGGCCGGCCGCGGGAGTCGGACTCGTGATGGCGCTCTTCTGCGACGTCCGCTTCGCCGCCGACGACGCCAAGCTCACCACCTCCTTCAGCCGACGCGGCCTGGTGGCCGAGTACGGAGCCGCCTGGCAACTGCCGCGGCTGGTCGGACGGGGCCGGGCGATGGACCTGCTGCTGTCCTCCCGCGTGGTGCTGGGCGCGGAGGCCCGCGACATGGGGCTGGTGGACTTCTCCCTGCCGCGGGAGGACGTCCTCGCCGAGGCGCTGTCCTACGCCGGCGTTCTGGCGGCCGAGTGCTCGCCGCGCTCGATGGCGGCGATCAAGGGCCAGGTGCTGCGCGCCCACGAGACCGGTTTCGACGACGCGGCCGACGAGGCCGCCGGGCTGATGGCCGAGGCCTTCGCCGCCGAGGACTTCGCCGAGGGCATCGGAAGCTACCTGGAGAGGCGGCCGCCGCGGTTCCCCGGCCTGGGCACCCACGAGTGAGCCGCCCGACACGCCGCCGACCCCCTGGACCGGCCGCGCGGCGCGCACGACTAGGCTCGGGACATACCATCCGGTCGGTCTGCGACGCGACCGGCCCCTCGACACCCGCATTGGGAGACAGCAACGCTATGCGAGCGATCCAGATCACCGAGTTCGGCGGCCCCGAGGTCCTGAACCCCGCCGACCTCCCCGACCCGGTAGCCGGCCCCGGCGACCTGCTCATCGAGGTCGAGCGCGCCGGCGTCAACTACGCCGACACCCACCGCGTCGAGGACACCTATCTCTCCAGCAGCGCCCTGCCGCTGGTCCCCGGAAGCGAGGTCGCCGGGCGCACGCCCGACGGACGCCGGGTGGTGGCCATGGTCGAGAGCGGGGGCTACGCCGAGCGGGCCGCGGCGCCGGCCGGCATGGCCGTCGACATTCCCGACGGCGTCGATGCCGGCACCGCGCTCGCGCTGCTCGTCCAGGGCTCCACCGCCTGGGTCCTGCTGCGGCGCAACGTCCACCTGGCCGAAGGCGAGTCGGTCGCCGTGCACGCCGGCGCGGGCGGCGTGGGCTCGATCGCGGTCCAGCTGGCCAAGGCCTTCGGCGCCGGCCGGGTGATCGCCACCGCCGGCAGCTCCGAGAAGCGCGAGCTGGCCCTGGAGCTGGGCGCCGACGCAGCGGTGGACTCCCGCGCCGAGGACATGACCGCCGCCCTGGTCGAGGCCAACGAGGGCCGCCGGGTGGACGCGGTGCTGGACATGACCGGCGGCCGCGTCACCGACGAGAGCCTGCGCGCGCTGGCGCCGTTCGGGCGGCTCGCCTTCTACGGCATGGCCTCGCGCAAGGCGCCCAAGCCGGTACAGCTGCCCAACCTGATGCGCCACTCCGCAACGGTCAGCGGGATGTGGCTGCCGCACGCCTTCCAGCTGCCCGGCGACGTGGTCGGGCGCGCGATGGCCGAGATGTTCGAGTTGGTGCGCACGGGCCGCCTTCGCGCCGTGGTCGGCGGGGAGTACCCGCTCGCCGACGCCCGCCGCGCCCACGAGGACCTGCGCTCACGCACCACGCAGGGCAAGCTGGTCCTGGACCCGACCCGTGAGGCGTGATGGTCCGAGGGGTCGGTAACGCGGCGACCCCCGGACAACGCCGTTGATCTTGTAGCCATCGTGAAGGAAAGCGATTTCCAGTGACGATGGCCACAAGATCGACGGGTTCGCGGCGGATTCGCCGCACAATGGAGGTGTGGCACGTGGCAAGCTCCGCATCTACCTGGGCGCCGCTCCCGGCGTCGGCAAGTCCTTCGCCGCACTGGGCGAGGCGCACCGGCGACGCGACCGCGGCACCGACGTCGTGGTCGGCCTGGTCGAGACCCGCGACCGCCCCCGCACGGCCGAGCTGCTCGACGGCCTGGAACAGCTGCCGCGCGCGGCGCAGCCCGGCGGCGGCTCCGGCGAGCTCGACCTCGACGCGCTGCTGCTGCGCGCCCCGCGGGTTGCGGTCGTCGACGACTTCGCCCACACCAACACCCCCGGCACCCGCAACGCCAAGCGGTGGCAGGACGTCGACGAGCTGCTCAACGCCGGCATCGACGTGATCACCACGCTGAACATCCAGCACGTGGAGTCCCTGAACGACGTCGTGCGGCAGATCACCGGAGTGCGCCAGCACGAGACCATCCCCGACGAGATCGTCCGGCGCGCCGACCAGATCGAGCTGTGCGACATGTCCCCGCACGCGCTGCGGCGGCGGATGTCCCACGGCAACATCTATCCCGCCGAGAAGATCGACGCCGCCCTCTCCAGCTACTTCCGCGAGGGCAACCTGACCGCCCTCCGCGAGCTGGCGCTGCTGTGGGTCGCCGACCGCGTCGACGAGGGCCTGGCGCTCTACCGCGGCGAGCACAAGATCCGCCAGACCTGGGAGGCCCGCGAGCGTGTGGTGGTGGCGCTGACCGGCGGGCCCGAGGGCGAGACCCTGATCCGCCGCGCCGCCCGCGTGGCCGCCCGCTCCCGCGGCGGTCGGCCGCAGCCCAGCCACCTCATGGCCGTGCACGTGGTCGCCAGCGACGGCCTCGCCCATCCGCTGCCCGACGTCATCACCGGCCAGCGCAAGCTCCTGGCCGAGCTGGGCGGCACCTACCACCAGGTCATCGGCGACGACATCCCCACCGCGCTGCTGGAATTCGCCCGCGGCGTCAACGCCACCCAGATCGTGCTGGGCTCGTCGCGGCGGCGCGCCTGGCAGTACATCCTCGGCCCCGGCGTGGGCGCCACGGTGGCCCGCGAGTCCGGCGACATCGACGTGCACATCGTCACCCACGAGGAGGTGGGGCGCGGTCGCAACCTGCTGCCGCCCCGCCCGGGTTCACTGAGCCGCGCCCGGCAGGTCTGGGGCTGGGGCATCGGCGTGCTCGGCCCGGTGTTCCTGGCCGGCGCGCTGCAGCTGCCGATGGCCGCCGGAGCCGGACTGACCACCCACGTCCTGCTGTTCCTGGTCGCCACCATCGCCGCGGCCATGACCGGCGGGCTGTGGCCGGCGCTGATGTGCGCGGTATGGAGCACACTGCTCCTGGACCTGCTGTTCACACCCCCGCTGTACGGGCTTGCCATCGACCGCCCCGGCAACGGGATCGCGCTGGCCGTGTTCATCCTCGTCGGAGTCCTCGTGGCGTTCGTGGTCGACCTGGCCAAGCGCCGTGCCATGCAGGCCAGCCGGTCCAAGGCCGAGGCGAGCACGCTCAGCCTGCTGGCCGGCAGCGTCATCGACGGCCAGGAGCCGCTTCCGGCGCTGCTGCGCCGCATCCGCGAGACCTTCGGCCAGCGCTCGGTCACCCTCTTGCGCCAGGAGGACGGCGGCGAGTGGACCAACGTCGAGTCCGTCGGCGAAGCCCCCTGCGAGTCCCCCGACCAGGCCGACGCGCTCGTCTCGGTCAGCGACTCCCTCGCCCTGGCCCTGCACGGGCACGTGCTTCCGGCTTCCGACCGGCGCATCCTCAGCGCCTTCGCCACCCACATCGGAATGGCGCTGGAGCGCCAGCGCCTGGCGCACGACGCGGCTGAGGCCAAGCGCCAGGCGGCCCGCAACAAGATCCGGACCGCGCTGCTCGCGGCCGTCTCCCACGACCTGCGCACCCCGCTCACCTCGATCAAGGCGAGCGTCTCCAGCCTGCGCTCGGTCGACATCGAACTCGACGAGTACGACCGCGGCGAGCTGCTGGAGAACATCGAGGAGTCCACGGACCGGCTGAACAGCCTGGTCGACAACCTGCTGGACATGAGCCGGCTGCAGACCGACACCGTCCAGCCCAAGATCCGCGCGGTGGGCCTGGAGGAGGTCGTTCCGGCCACGCTGATCGGGATACCGCCGCACACCGTGCACGTGGACGTGCCCGACAGCCTGCCCCGGGTGCGCGCCGACGCAGGGCTGCTGGAGCGCGCGGTGGCCAACGTGGTGCAGAACGCCGCACGCCACAACCCGCCCGACCGGCCGCCCATCCGGCTGTCGGCCAGCGCCCTGGGCGACACCGTCGAGCTGCGGGTCGCCGACCACGGGCCCGGTGTGCCCGACGAGCACAAGGACCGCATCTTCGAGGCCTTCCAGCGCCTCGGCGACGCTCCGCGGGGCACCGGGATCGGTCTGGGCCTGGCGGTCGCGCGAGGATTCACCGAGGCGATGGACGGTACGCTCACCGCCGAGGACACCCCGGGCGGCGGTCTGACCATGGTTTTCACGCTGCACAGCACCACGGCCGACCCCGCGCGCGGCGGGGCGCCGGTCCCGCCCGCGGCGGCCGCCGACCAGAGGGCCTCCGACGGCTCCCGCGCCGCGTCCGACGGCGCCTCCTCCGAAACGTAGGGTGTGACGAATGCGGATCCTGGTCGTCGACGACGACGCGCAGATCATCCGGGCCATGCGGATCAACATGCGGGCGCGCGGCTACGACGTCGACACCGCCTTCGACGGCGCCTCCGCGCTGCAGGCCGCGGCCAAGCACCCGCCCGACGTGGTGCTGCTGGACCTCGGACTGCCCGACATGGAGGGCGGCGAGGTCATCGAAGGGCTGCGCGCCTGGACCTCGGTGCCCATCATCGTGCTCTCGGCCCGCCACTCCGCCAGCGAGAAGGTGCGATCCCTGGACGCCGGCGCCGACGACTACGTCACCAAGCCGTTCGGCATGGACGAGCTGATGGCGCGCATCCGCGCGGCTCAGCGCCGGTCCATGCACGTCGAGGAGGCACCGGTGGTCACGACCGCCGCGTTCACCGTGGACCTCGGCGCCAAGCGGGTCACCCGCGGCGACGAGGAGGTGCGGCTGACCCCCACCGAGTGGCACATCCTGGAGGTGCTGGCGCGCAACGCCGGGCGGCTCATCAGCCAGCGCCAGCTGCTGCACGAGGTGTGGGGGCCCAACTACCAGAGCGAGACCAACTACCTGCGGGTGTACATGGCCCAGCTCCGCCGCAAGCTCGAACCCGATCCGGCGCACCCGCTGTACCTCATCACCGAGGCGGGTATGGGCTACCGGTTCGAGAAGGGCTGAGCCCGCGCCCCGCCGTGCCGGCGAAACCTCAGCCCGCGGCCAGCCGCATCAGCATCGCGAAGTGGGGCGTGTCGGCCCGCCCGCGGTTCGCGGCGGCCACGGCGAACAGCGGCGCGCACGCCCGGCACCAGGCCATCAGCCGCTCACCGCGCACGCCGATGCCGTCGGCCAGCACGGCCACCCTGCGGTCGACCTCCTCCAGGTCCTCGGCCTGCCACACCGCCCAGTCGACCGCGTCGAAGGCGCCGTCGCCGACGCAGGCGCGGGGGTCGACCGCGACGAAGCCGCGCTCGGGTCCGCCGTAGAGGACGTTTCCGGGGTGCAGATCGCCGTGCAGCGGCACGGTGCCGTCGTCGTCCTCGTCCTCGGCGTGGGACAGGTCGCGCGCGCGGGCGTGGCCGCGATGCATTGCCGAGGGAGGGACGATCTCGGCGGCCCGGCCGGTCTGGCGCTCGCGTTCCCAGAGATCGAAGATGAAGTTCATCCGGCTGTCCAGCGGGTGCAACTGGTCCAGGTCGCTGCGGGGCATGTCCACCGAATGCAGGTCCGCGATCAACGCGGCGATGTCGGCCATGTCGGGGACCTCTCCCACCAGAGCGACGGTGCGCCCCTTGCCCACGGCCTCCAGCAGTACGGCGCTGCTCTGGGGGTCGACCTCCCAGACGGCCGGCACACGGCCGGTTCCCTGCCACAGCCGCAGTACGCGTGCCTCGGATGTGCCCAGTCCGCGGTCGGGCGAGACCTTGAGGATCGCGGGGGTGCCGTCGGCCCGGCGGCAGAACAGCACCACCGAGGTGCGCCCGTGCGGTGCGGGGCCCTGGACGGTGAGGTTCCACTGCTCGGCCAGGTCCTGGACCAGGGCGGGCAGGTCGGCCAGCCAGGCGGTGGCGCCGGTCCCGAACCTGCGGAGGAGCCGCTGCTTCTGCTGCTCGTCGACCAACTGCTGTGTGATGTCGTTCATCTGCCCACCTTGTGCATCGGCCTGCCCCGGGACGTGGCTGCGCTACCGGACGGCGACAACCCGGGTCGCCGGTACGCGGCTGGAGGCGCGGGGCGCACCGGCGGACCTACCCACTCGCGGGGCTCTCCTCCCCGTCCCAGACCGGAGGGAGGATCGGCGGAGCGGTCCGCGGCCGGAGGGCGGCAAGCGCCGCCCGGAAGGCCGGGCGCCGGGCGCGGACCGTGCCGCCGGGACCTGCGCAGAGCCCGCGGGGGCGTGGTGCCGCGCATCCGGCTGGCCACCTCCTGTGCGGGGGCTCGGGTATCGAGCTGCGGCTTGCCGCCTGACCCCGCGGGGTCACGGTCGGCAGCGGGACGATCACGCTACCGCATCATCGGGCCGCACGGCCTCCCGGGCGGCGGCCTCAGGCGGCCAGGCGCGCCTTGGCCGCACGGTGCTGGGCGAGGAGGCTGTCGACGACGATCTCGGAGGGCCACAGCGGGGCGGTGACCGAGGTCGCGCCCATCTCGTGCAGCCGCTCGTAGTCGCGCCCCTCGACCAGGCGCCAGGCCGCGACGGCGACCCGGTCGCGCCCGTTGCGCCGCAGCCGCTCGACCGCGTCGCCGACGGACGGCGCCCAGGAGTTCAGATATCCCACCTGGACCGGAGAACCGAGTCGGCGGCTGAGCATGCGGGCTACGTCGGTGACGCTCTGGCGCTCCTCCTGACCGGTACTTCCGTCGGCGGCAAGGACGACCCCGTCGTCGGAGGACCATCCGGACTCGACGAGCCGACCCGCCAGGTCCGCCACGATCGAGGGCACCGCACCGAGCGGCGCGGTGGGGCAGGCGTCGAAGCGGCCTTCGAGGTCGAGATCGGAGAACACCAGGGAGCTGGCGAAATCGCCGCCCGCAACGAAGGCCGGCACGACCACCATCGGCCCCTCGACGGAGTCGACGGCCCGGCGCACCTCGCCTCCGGAGCCGAATGCCGGAACCACCCGGGCCTCGCCCCGCTGCGCGACGGCGTCGGCCAGTCCCTGCAGGGCCTCCGTGCGGCCCGTGTCCTGAGAATCGTCCGCGACGAGCACCATGGTGGGCACCATATCCATCTCCTTGAAATCGCCGGGAACGCCGATCCTGGTGCGACAGCCTAGGACGCGGCCGTTTCGCCCGAATGACCTGGTGTTACGCATACGAAAAATGATCACTGGCAGGTGAAGGGCAACGGGATAGGGGGCTGAGTTCGACGCACGGACCGCTTGGAACGAAGTTTCACCGCAGCCGGGCTCGTCGAAACCAACCTGTTGTACGCTTGTACAATACGAGATGTTAACGGTTCGAGATCGGCATTTCCATAGCCGCCGGAGTCGCGCTGGTCACTTTCGCGGTACCGGCACTGCAGCCGGATCGCGCCCGCCGATCCGCCGGAACTGGGCGTTTGCCCCGAAACTTCTCTGCAGATGCGCGGCGCCGAGGGAATGGAATCGCTCCCCCGTCTCGCCTTGATGCCGCGCCGCATGCGCATTGACTCCGGGATTACTTTCCGCGCTCTTGCAAATGCAGGTGCAAACAATCGGTCACGTTCCCGGGCCCCCGCGGATTCCGGCGCGGACCGCCGCCGGGAGAGGCCTTGCGGGCACAGGCCTCGCGCGGGCGCGGAGAGTGACGATAGGCCCCGTATCACATCTCATTGTCATTGGGCAAGGAAGATGGCACTACTCCATCCTCTACCCTTGGCACCACCGCCGTGCGGGGGACTGGATGCGGATCCGGCGCCATCACTTGCCATGAGCCGATGCGCCTCGCAGACTTAGAATCAAGGACACGACCTGGCCATACGCTGCGCTAAGCACGAGCGGCCCGCCTCCGGGGGACGTGCCGCCGCGGCCGGTTCCGGTCACCGTCCTTCGGCCTCGCACACGGGCGGCACCCGAACCGCCGCGCGGCTGGCGGCGACGCACAGACCGAGTACGACCCCGACTGGAGAGCACATGGCGATCCACCCGCGAGTGCAGAGCCTTGTCCAGGCCTTCCTTCGCAACGTGGACGACGAGGCGCCGGGACTGGTCCAGGGCCTGTACCTGGCGGGTTCGGTAGCCCTCGGCGACTTCCGGCCGCACGCCAGCGACGTCGACTTCGTGGTGGTCACCTCGCGCCGCGCCACCGGCGACGACAACGAGGCGCTGCGCCGGGCCCATGCGCGCACCCGCGCGCAGGCTCCCCGTCCCCAGTTCAACGGCATCCACGTCACCTGGGACGACCTCGCCGGCGACCCCGCCGACTGCGGGCCTGTCGCATCAGTGCTGGGCGGCCGGTTCAAGACCCGCGCCAGCGCCGACGTCAACCCCGTGACCTGGCACGTGCTCGCTGAGCGCGGTGTCACCGTCCGCGGTCCGCTACCGGTGGAGCTGGACGTGTGGGACAACCCGGCCAGCCTGAGGGCCTGGTCGATGGGCAACCTCGACGAGCAGTGGCGCCGCTGGCGCGCCAAGGCCGGGCGCATCGTCAGCCCGCGCGGCCTGGCCGCGCTGGGCTCGCTCGCGCCGTCCTGGAGCGTGCTGAGCGTCAGCCGACTGCATTTCACCCTGCGTACCGGCGAGATCACCTCCAAGTCCGCGGCGGGCATGTACGCCCTGCACGCGTTCCCGGAGCGCTGGCAGCGCATCGTCAACGAGTGCCTGCGGGTCCGCCGCGACAGCCGCCTGCCTTCGCTGTACGAGAGCGCACTGGGCCGCCGGCGGGCGGCGTTGGACTACATCGAGATGGTTCTGGACGACGCCCTGCGGCGCCGGCCGGCCTGAGCGCGCCCGTACGGCGCCGACGGGGGTACCTCCCCCCGCGTCCACGCGCGCGCCGTTCCGCACCCGCGCCCGGCTAACCTGGAGTTCATGAGCAAGCGCCCCATCGTCCTGTTCGGCGATCCCGTTCTCGTGACCCCCACCTCCCCTGTCACCTCGTTCGGCCGGCACACCGAGGCGCTGGTCCGCGACCTGCTCGACACCGTCGACGAGCCCGGCCACGCCGGCGTCGCGGCCACGCAGATCGGGTCGGGGCTGCGGGTGTTCAGCTACAACGTCGGCGGGCGGATCGGCTACGTCATCAACCCCGAGGTCGCCGAGCTGTCCGAGGAGGTCCAGGACGGCGAGGAAGGCTGCCTGTCGCTGCCCGAACTCGCGTTCCCGACCCGGCGCGCCCTGCGCGCCGTGGTCACCGGTGTGGACCTGCGCAACGAACCGGTCACCGTCGAAGGCGAAGGGCTGATGGCGCGCTGCCTGCAGCATGAGACCGATCACCTCGACGGTCGGCTCTACATCGACCGCCTCGACCGCGACTCCCGCCGCGAGGCCATGCGCGCGGTGCGGCACTCCACCTGGTTCCTGGACGCCGAGCCGGCGCCGCAGCCGAGCGCGCAGACGCTCCCCGGCGGCCTGGGCGGACCGGTCTGAATGCGGCGGCGGACAGCGGCTGACCGCCGTCGCGCCGGCCGCGCGGGGCGGGGTAGTGTCGGGCGACCGCTAGCCAGGTAACGTCACGGTCTCGTATCGTCTGCTTGAGCACCGCGCGGCCCCCCGCCCTCATTGTTCCCGCGCGCACCATTCACCCCGTGTGCCCCTTCCGGCCGGTCCGCGACCGACATCAGGTGACATCCATGCACAGACCAACCCCACCCCCGCACAAGCGCCGACGCGCCCTCCTGCTGCCTTGCCTCGCCGCCGCGGCGGCCCTGCTGCTCCCCGCCACCTCCTCCTACGCCGACCCCGAGGACGACGAGAAGCCGAGCCTGGAGGAGCTCAACGAGCGCGCCGAGTCCCTTGAGGAGGAGTACGACACCGAACTGGTGCAGTACGAGGACGCCAAGGACGACGCCGAGAAGGCGCAGAAGCGGCTGGAGAAGGTCGAAGACGAGCTCGGCAGGTACCGCGAGGACGTCGCCGGCCTGGCTGCCGCCCAGTACATGAGCAGCGGGCTCGACCCCACCGTCGAGGTGGTCATGAGCAGCGCCCCGCAGAACATGCTCGACAACGCCGCCATGGCGAGCCAGGTCTCGGCCAACCACAGCGAGCGGGTCGTCGACCTCGTCGACCTGCGCGAGAAGCGCGAGGACGCCGTCGACAAGGCCGACGGCAAGCTCGAGGACGCAGAAGAGCTGGTCGAGGACCTGGAGTCCCAGCGCGACGAGGTCCTGGCCAAGATCGAGAAGTACGAGGAGGAGCAGGTCCCCGCCCCCGCGGGGGGCTCTGGCACGGGCAGCATCCCGGCGAGCGCGCAGGGCTGGGGCTGGGACGGCGCCAGTCCGCGCATGGCCGCGATCCGCGACGAGATCGTCCGCGAGTTCGGCGCGCCCTACCCCGTCGGCTGCCTGCGCCCCGGCGACTCCGGCGACCACGGTTCCGGCCGCGCGTGCGACTTCATGATGAGCTCGGGAGGCGCGACCCCTTCGGCGTCCAACCAGCAGCTCGGCCAGCAGATCGCCGACTACGCCCAGGCCAACGCCGACCGGCTGGGGGTGATGTACATCATCTGGGAGCAGCGCATCTGGCACTCCGCCAACCCCGGCGCCGGCTGGGAGATGATGAACGACCGCGGCAGCATCACCGCCAACCACTACGACCACGTGCACATCTCCTCGTACTGACGCCGGCGGCGATCAACGAGGATGCCAGGGGGCCGGCGGCGTCGCGCGGTCGGCGGTTGCAAGCGGCCCACCGGTACCGCCCGCAGCCTCCCCGCGCCCCCGTGCTCGTGCTCGTGCTCGGCGATGGATCCTCACCCGCCCGCCGCACGCCCTCAGTCGAGTCGCCGCGCCAAGGCGAAGGCGGCGGGCAGGCAGGCGGCCAGCACCGCTCCCATGGCGGCGAACGCGGGACCGTAGCCCGCGGCCTGGATCGCCACGCCAAGGGCCAAGGAGCCCAGGCCCGTCCCGGCGTCGTAGCCGATGTTCCATACCGCGCTGGCCGTACCGTAGGCCCGGGCTCCGGCGCGGCGGAACATGATGACGATCGTGTCGTTCTGCACCGCGCCGAACCCCGCGCCGAACAGCCCGGCGCCCGCCACGGCGGCGGCCGCCCCCCAGGCGCCCGGTCCCGACCAGCCTTCTGCGGCCGGCCACAGAGCCGCCGCCGAGATGGCCGTGCCGGCGACCGCGGAGACGCTTCCGCAGACGAGCAGCACGGGGCGCCGGTACCGGTCGCTGAGCGTGCCCGCCGCCCACCGGCCGCACACCGACAGCACGCCGAAGGCCAGCAGGGCGGCGAACACCACGGTTGAGGCCTCGGACAGCGGGATGGACAGGAACGTCACGACTGCGCTGGAGGCGATCGCCGGCATCAGCATGGCCAGCAGCGGCACGCCGAGCCGCCGGTAGAGCCGCGGACCGCCGGGCTTCTCCCCGGTCTCCGCGGCGGCGTCCCGCCCGCTCGCGGCACCGCCGCGGCCCGCGCCGTCGCCGGCGAGGACCCAGATGCCGGCCGCGGCGGCCGCTCCCGCCACCGGACCGAGTGCGGCGGCCCAGAACACGGTCCCGAACCCGAGGTTGAGCGCCGCCCACACGCCGGTGGACAGGAAGAACACGTTGGGCAGGCCTACCGCGAGGCCGTAGTAGCCGGCAGCCCGACCGAGCTGCTCGGGCGGCACCAGCCGGGCCGCCAGAGCGGAGCCGGACACGGTCGCCATGCCGAACCCGACGCCGCGCACGGCCGAGACCGCCAGGAGCGGCACCAGGTCGGTGGTCGCCAGCAGCAGCGGCGCCGGCAGGCCCATCAGCAGCGCTCCCACCGGGAAGGTCCACCGGTAGCCGCCGCGGTCCAGCAGCCAGGGCATGGCGAGCTGGGTGAGCACCGTGGTGAGCATGAAAACCGACGTGGCGGCACCGGCCCCCAGCTCGCCCGCGCCGCCGCGGGTGGCCCACAGCGGGACGACGGGCAGCAGCAGCACGAAGCCGGCGAACGTCAGCGCGGTCGCCAGGACGAGCAGCCGGAAGGCCCATCCGTGCAGCCCGAGATGCGACGTTCCCGCCGGTGGATTCATCCGGACATCGGAGGAGTTCACCATGACTCTCTTTGTACCTCAGCGGACTCTGTGCGCCGCCCGCGCCGCCGCGACCTCCCCTCAGGTCGCGCGCTCGGCGCCGTCCTCTCCGTTGGGCCCGGCCATGCTGTGCTCCAGCCACCGCGCCATGCGCTCGGCCCGTCCGGGCGTCATCGCGCGCTCGGCGTGGCCCATGCCCGGCTCGATCCACAGGTCTTTGGGCTCGGGCGCGGCGGCGTACAGCCGCTCCGCGTGCTCGACGGGGAAGTAGCCGTCGGCATCGCCGTGCACGACGAGCAGCGGCGCGGCGAGGTCGGGAGCCGCCTGCGTCGGGTCGGGCGGCACCGGGTCCCACTGGGTGTCGACGACGCGCACGCGGCGGGCCACGCGCAGGAACCAGCGGCCGAGAGCCTGCTCGACGCCGAAGTGCAGCAGCCGCATCCGCCGCGAGCCGCGGTAATACCACATGCTCGGCCCGCTGACGGCGACTACGGCGCCGACGCCGCCGAACATCGCAGCGTGGCGCACCGCAACGGCCGCCCCCATGGAGAAGCCCACCGAGGCGACGGAGGTGTAGCCGAGCCCGCGCAGGTGCGCGCAGACGGCCTCCAGGTCGTGCACCTCGAGGTTGCCGACGGTGCACAGCCCGCCGGAGTCGCGGTGGCCGCGGAAGTCGAAGGTCATCACGTCGCCGATCGGCAGCAGGCGCTCGGCGATCGAGCGGGTGCCGGGGCTGCGCCAGGTGCCGGTGAAGCCGTTCGCCAGCACGACGGCGGTGGTCCGGTCGGTGCCGCCACGCATCAGCGCGGTGTCGAGGTCGATCCCGTCAGAGGTGGTGAGCCGCCGACGCTCGGGGGCGGACAGCGGATCGGAGCGGTACAGCGCATCAGTCACCGAACCATCGTGCCTGATCGCCTCGCACAACAGCAGGACGGCTGGCGCGAACACGCGGGAGGTGCTGGCACCACTGCGGCCGGGGGTGCCCCCACGCCGATGGCCTGGCGCCGGCTCCACCCGCCGTCGACGACGCAGCGGGCGAGTCGCAGGCGGCCGGTGGGGGTCAGCGGGGCGTTGCGGTGGCACACGAGGGCCTTCTGAGCATCGGCGTAGGTGTCGTAGTCCACACTTCTAATGCAACCGCTGCCTCAGGCGTGTCGGCTGTTACCAACGTGCCGGGACGTCACTTCTAGATCCATCTAGATCGCGCGGGCGCGGTGGCGGCGGCCGCTGCCCGACAGCAGCAGGGAGCGCATCTCCAGCGCGATGTGCACGGCGACGGGGATCAGCAGGCTGCCGGTGCCCAGATAGACCACCATGAACAGCGCGCCCAGGAGCCCCGGGCCCACCAGCCCCCACCAGCCCTGGTAGAGGTGGGCCAGCGCGAACAGCGCACAGGCCGCGATCGCCGCCAGCCACACCGGCACGCCCAGTGCCGCGCCGAAGGCCACGAGGAGTCCCCGGTAGAGCAGTTCCTCGCTGACGCCGGCCGTCACCGCAACCGCGGCGGCCGCCCGGCGCTCCCGCGACCCGCGCGGGACCAGCACACCGAGCGCCTGGCCGGGGTCGGGAAGCGGAGGCAGCGTCGGGTTCGCGCCCTCCGCCGAGGACCGGGCCCGGTCGCGGGTGATCAGCCAGATGATGAGCATGGCCGCGCAGAACCCGAAGACGGCCGCCAGCAGCGGGAGCCAGGCCTGCGGAGCGCGCAGCCCCAGGTGGGCGGCGCCGACGCCGGGGGCGAGCAGCACGATGAGGACGATGGCAGCCGTCCAGGCGAGGTGCACGCTCATCGCCAGGCGGTAGAACCGGACCAGGGCGCGCGGGTCGCTCCCGCGCGTGCGCTGCAGCCTGGTGAAGGCGCGCCGGCCCAGCAGCGGCTCGCCCACTGCGGCGTATACGACCAGCAGCGTCGCCACGGCACCGGCGGCGACGCCGAACTGGGGAACGCTCTCGGTCCAATGCACGGCCACACACTAGGAGATCCGCGCAGCCGAATCCGCACATTGCGGGCAACCTCTCCACGCTGCGCCGGTCGGCGCCGAGCGCGCGCACACCGCACACCGCGGGCGTTTCCCGTCCCCCATGTCCCCGGATCCGCGCGAACCCGCACCCGGCGGGTCGGCGAAACGCCTCTTGTGATATCGGCCGCAACGGGTGACCGTAGAGAGTGTTCCGCGTCACATCGGCGCGGACTCGGCGTCCATCCGCGCGGCCGCTCCCGACGAGGCGCCGGCAACCTCCGGCGGGCCGCGCGGTCCGGGCCGATGGGAACCGCGGCCCGGTCGACGAAGGAAGGTGGCAGAGCATGGCGGACAAATCCGGTCCAGCGACCACCGGCAGGGCTCCCAGGGCCGACCACCCGGCGCAGATTCGCAACGTCGTGCTGGTCGGCCCGTCCGGAGCCGGAAAGACCACACTGATCGAGGCCCTGCTGCACGAGTCCGGTGGCACGTCCCGGCTGGGCCGCGTCGAGGACGGAACCACTGTCAGCGACTACGACGAGGTCGAGGTGCGCCAGAAGCGCTCGGTCAACCTCACCGTGGCCCCCGTGGTCTCAGCGGGCGTCAAGGTGAACCTGCTGGACACCCCGGGCTACGCCGACTTCGTCGGCGACCTGCGCGCCGGGCTGCGTGCCGCCGACGCCGCGCTGTTCGTGGTCTCGGCGGTCGACGGCATCGACGGACGCACCCGGCTGCTGTGGGAGGAGTGCGCGGCCATCGGCATCCCGCGCGCCGTGGCGGTCACCAAGATCGACCACCACCGCGCCGATTTCGACGCCGTCGTCGAGCAGTGCCGCGAAGCCTTCGGCGAGAACGTGCTGCCCGCCTACGTGCCCGAGTACGCCGGCGACGGCGACTCCCGAACGGTGCGCGGCCTGATGGGCCTCATCTCCGGCCGCTATCACGACTACTCCGCCGGCACCCGAGCCGAGGCCGAGCCGCCCGAAGGACTGGCCGAGCGGACCGCGCCGATGCGCGACGCGCTGATCGAGGGGGTGATCCAGGAGAGCGAGGACGAGACCCTGATGGACCGCTACATGGAGGGCGAGGAGCTCGACCCCGCCATGCTGATCGCCGATCTGGAGTCGGCGGTCGCGCGGGCGGGCTTCTACCCGGTACTGGCGGTCTCCGCGCTGCGCGGCGCGGGCGTGCCCGAGCTGCTGGAGGAGCTGCCCCGGGCCACCCCGTCGCCGACCGAGCGCCCGCTGCCCGACGTGGCCACCGCATCCGGCGGCCCGGTCGACGGACTCTCCAGCGACCCCGGCGGACCGCTGCTGGCCGAGGTCGTCAAGACCATCAGCGACCCCTACGTGGGCCGGGTCAGCCTCGTCCGGGTGTTCAGCGGCACCCTGCTGCCCGACACCGTGGTGCACGTGTGCGGGCAGGGCCTCGCCGACCGCGGGCACGAGGACCACGACGTCGACGAGCGCATCGGCGCGCTGCTGGCCCCCTTGGGCAAGCATAGCGAGCCGGTGGGCGAGGTGGTGGCGGGCGACGTGTGCGCCGTCGCCAAGCTCACCCGCGCCGAGACGGGCGACACGCTGTCGGCCAAGGAGCGCCCGCTGCGGATGCCGCCGTGGACGTTTCCCGACCCGCTGCTGCCGGTGGCGCTGCGCGCGTCGTCCAAATCCGACGAGGACAAGCTCGCCCAGGCGCTCAACCGGCTGGCCTCCGAGGACGTCACGCTACGCGTGGAGGTCAACCCCGAGACTCACCAGCTGGTGCTGTGGTGCATGGGCGAGGCGCACCTGGACGTCGCACTCGACCGGCTCTCCTCACGCCACGGGGTCGCCGTCGAGACCGACGAGCTGCGGGTGCCGCTGCGCGAGACCTTCGCCGAGCCGGCCGAGGGCATGGGCCGCAACGTCAAGCAGAGCGGCGGCCACGGCGAGTACGGCATCTGCCGGATCCAGGTGGAGCCGCTGCCGTCGGGGGCGGGCCTGGAGTTCGTCGACCGGATCGTGGGCGGCGTGGTGCCGCGCCAGTTCATCCCGTCGGTGGAGAAGGGCATCCGCTCGCAGATGGAGAGCGGCGTGCAGTCGGGATATCCGATGGTGGACATCCGCGTCACGCTCTACGACGGCAAAGCCCACTCGGTGGACTCCTCCGACATGGCCTTCCAGAAGGCGGGGCGGCTGGCGCTGAAGGACGCGGCGGAGAAGTGCCGGCTGTCGATGCTGGAGCCCTTCGACGAGTTGGCTGTGCTGGTCGCCGACCAGTACATGGGGGCGGTGATGAGCGACCTGGCGGCGCGCCGGGGTCGGGTGATCGGCACCGAGCCGACGGCCAACGGGCGCACGCTGATCCGGGCCGAGGTGCCGCAGCTGGAGATCGTCCGCTACGCGGTCGACCTGCGCTCGCTGTCGCACGGCACCGGCACGTTCACACGGTCCTACCTGCGCCACGAGCCGCTGCCGTCCCAGCTCGTGGACAAGTACGCGCGGGAGCTGGCCGGCTCGCCCTGACGGGGCGGGCGGCCGCGGGCGGGAGCGGTCCGGGCCGGCCGGGGAGGGGCCGGACCGGGCCGCTTCCGGTTGATCGGCGGGTGCCGGAGCCGGAATCGGTCCCGCCGGTCACAGCAGGCGGCCGGACCGCGAGCGGTCGGTGAGGGCCTGGAACCGCCAGGTGTTCACGGGATGGCTCGACAGCAGGTTCACCAGCATCACGAACAGGCCCTGATCGGTGTGGGCGCGCGCCGCGATGTCGGCGAAGTCGACCTCGCGGTAGAGGTACTTGCCGGCGGCGAGCACCCGCAGGCCCTCCTTGCCCTCCGGGCAGAACGCGTGGGCGTGGTTGTCGGCGGTGTACTCCTGGGCGCGGCTCAGCGTGGCGCCGATCCCGGGGATGATGTCGGCGACCGAGACCCCGAACTGCCGCCAGTAGGAGACGTGCCCGGCGGCGATATGGCCGACCTCGTGGCCGATGATGAAGCGCAGCGCGTCGGGGTCGGCCAGGCGCTCGCCGATCTCGAACAGGTCGCTGTGCAGCGCGACGAACCGGCGCGCACCGTGCCCGGAGGCGAAGGCGTTGATGTGGCCGTTGCCCAGCACCACGTAGGCGTCGGGCACCTGCGGCAGGTCGAACGCCCGCGCGGCCTCGACCACCATCCGGTGCGCCTCCGGGAACTGGGTCTCGGAGATGCGCACCCCGTTGACCCGCTGGTGCGCGTACAGCTGCCCGCGCACGAAGAACACCAGAGCGGGGATGGCGAGCACCACCAGCGGCTGCCCCGAATCGCCGTCCAGGGCACGGTTGATGGCGCCGACGACCGCGAGCGCGGTGACCGCCAGGCAGATCAGCAGGGCGGCGTTCTCGCGCGGGTGGCGCAGCGCGCGGGCGCGCCGGGGGTCGCCCCAGCGGCCCACCAGCATGGCCCAGCGCTGCGGCCGAAACGCCCGCTTCTGCGGTGACAGACGCGTCGACCGATCCATACGCCACGCACCGCCCAGCCGCCGACGCCCGCTGTGTCCAGCCTTACGTTACAGGCGGTAAGGGGGACCCTGGGGCGGTTCCTGGCCGTTGTCACCGGATCGGTCGTGATCGTCCCGCTGCTCGGGCCAGCTGTACTGGCCCGGCTGCTGCGCGTCGGGCGGCTGCGGTGCGGGCGACCGGGGATCGGGGTACGCGGGATCGGGAGGCGGCCGGCCGTAGGGATCGGCCGGGTACCCGCCCGGCGGAGGACCTCCGGGGTAGGCGCTCGGCGGCCGGCCTTCCCCGGGGTAGGCGCTCGGCGGGCCGTCGGCGGGATAGCCCTCCGCCGGATACCCGCCCGACGGGTAGCCGTGCGCGGGGTAGCCGCCGGAGGGGGCACTGCCGACCGGGTAGCCGCCCGACGGGTGGCCGCCCGCCTCGGGTGCCCCTTCGGTCGAGTACGGCACCGCTCCCGGGGGCGGCGGCGGAGCCGCCACTGGCGGGCCCTGCGGCGGGGGCGCCGCGACGGGCGGGCCCTGCGGCGGCGGTGCGACCGGCGGGCCCTGCGGCGGCGGCCCGTAGCCCGGCGCCGCGTCGTCGTCGCTCGGGTAGGGGTCCATATCGGTGTAGGCCGTGGACTCGCCCTGCTCCTTGCCGCTATCGGCCGCGGCCGGAGCAGGGGCAGGCTCATCGGGATGGACCGCGGTCGGGGGCACCGGCGGCGGGTAGTCCGGGGCCGGGGCCGCGGCGTCGCCCTCGGGCGCGGCGGCAGCGGGGAACCCGCTCTCGGCGAAAGCCGCGGCCTCGGGCGCCGGTGCCGGCTCGTCCAGGCGCGCGGGCCCGGCGCTCATCGAGGCCTGGCCGCCGGTGGCCGCGCCCGCGTGCGCCTCCGGGGTGCCGAGGTAGGTGAGGGCGCCCAGCGACATCGCCGCCAGGCCGGCCCGCAGGGTGGACTCGCGGTCGGGCGCGAAGAACGGCGAGTGCGTCGCCGGCACGCCCATCAGCTTCTCGTACGGGGTCTCGCCGGGCGCCGCCTCCCACACGTCGTGCGGTGTGGAGCCCAGGAACCAGTAGACGTAGGGCACCGGTGCGGAGTCGCCCGGCAGGCCGAAGGCGGAGAAGTCCTCGCTGCCGGTGGTCGGCTCGGGCAGCTCCACCACGCGGTCGTCGCCGAAGTAGGCGCGGTGGGCCGCGACGACCTCGGCGGTGGCCTCGGGCTCGTTGGCGGTCACGCCGGTCTCGCGCGCCACCGATATCTCCGGGTCGCGCTGCGCGCCGGAGGCGGCCGCCTCGGCGCGGACGATGCGGTCGATCGCGCTGTGCAGGCGGTCGGCCACGGCCGGGTTCAGCGCGCGGGTGTCGACCTCCAGGTAGGCCTCTTCGGGGATCACGTTGGCCTTGGTGCCGGCGCGCAGCACGCCCACGGTGACCACCGCCATCTCGCTGGGGCTGATCTCGCGGGCCACGATGGTCTGCAGCCGGTTCACGATGTTGGCGGCGATCAGCACCGGGTCGACGGTGTTCTCCGGGCGCGCGGCGTGTCCGCCGGAGCCGAACACCCGCACACGCAGGTTGGTCGTGGCGGCCATGATGGTACCCGCGCGGTGGGCCACCATGCCGGCGGGCTGGGGCCCCAGATGCTGGGCGAGGACGACGTCGGGCCGGCCGAAGCGGGTGTAGAGGCCGTCGCGCAGCATGGCCGTGGCTCCGTCGAGGGTCTCCTCGCCGGGCTGGGCCACGACCATGAGGGTGCCGTGCCACTCGTCCCGTGCCTCGGCGAGCAGGTCTGCGGTACCGACCAGGCACGCCGTGTGCGCGTCGTGGCCGCAGGCGTGCATGATCGGCACGTCCCGGCCGTCGTCGTCGCGACCGCGGGCGGTGCTGGCATAGGGCAGGCCGGTGCGCTCCTGGACCGGCAGCGCGTCCATGTCGCCGCGCAGCAGAACCGTGGGGCCCTCGCCGTTGCGCAGCACGCCCACCACCCCCGTACCCCCGACGCCGGTCTCGACATCGAAGCCCGCGCGGGTCAGCCATTCGGCCACGGCCCCCGCGGTGCGGTGCTCCTGGTTCGAGAGTTCGGGATTCTTGTGCAGGTCGACGTAGAACCCCTCGACCAGCGGGAATATCTCGTCGACGAGCCGCATCACCGCACCTCCGTGCTCAGCGACACGCTGGGGATCGACCGCGTGCGGCACCGCTTCCACCGCCTTCGTCTGAGATGGACTGGGAGCGACCTCCCAGTCGGCCATTCGCCACCGGCGTGCGACCGCAGCGCCGATTGTCCCGCTCGCCCCTGCGAATCTCAAACGTCGCCCGGACGGCGAGCATCCGCCTTATGAGCTTATCCCCGCCGCTGAGGAGGGGGTGTCCCAGCCCCGTCGAACGGTGCGGCCCCCCGTCCGCCGGGCCCGCAGCGCACTGAGGCCTGCGGGATGCGGGATGCGGGATGCGGGATGCGGCTAGTGCACGCCGCCGCGTGAGACCGCGGACCGCCCCAGGTTTCTCAGCTTATTCACAGCTTACGGGGGCGGCATGTTACCGTTTCGAGATCGTGGACCCCCTTCGGATGCTGGGATCGTCACACAGAACCACCGGATGCCCACTCTATGACGCATCCTCCGCGGCACCCGAGTAGCATCGGCTCACAGCATTCCCAGTGAATTCCCAGGATCGAATCCGCGCGCGCCGTCCCAGCGCCCTCCAGCGACGGGCGGCCGTACCCGCTGCCCGCGTAACGGTTACTCGGAGACCCATTGGCCACGACCATCGACCGTCCGCAGGACGTCCGCGCCGGCCGCGCCCCCGGCACGCAGCGCGACGCCCTGCTCGACAACGCCAAGTTCCTGCTGATCGTGCTCGTGGTCGTCGGCCACGCCATCGAGCCGATGACCGACGAAACCCGCCTCGCCGACGCCCTGTACTACTGGGTCTACCTGTTCCACATGCCGGCGTTCGTTCTGATCAGCGGCTATCTGTCGAAGTCCTTCGACGCCTCGGGCCGGCGCATCGACAAGCTGCTCACCACCGTCGCAGCGCCCTACCTGCTCTTCTGGGGCATCTACGCACTGGTGTCGCTGGCCACCGGCCGCGCCCTGCCCGACAGCCCGCTGGAGCCGCTGTGGCTGACCTGGTTCCTGGCGGCCCTGTTCGTGTGGCGGATGACCGTCCCGCTGTGGAACCGCGTCCGCTGGCCGTTCGCGGTCTCGGTGGCGATCTCGCTGCTGGGCGGTGCGGTCACCACCGGCGACGTTCTGGACGTCTCGCGCATCGTCAGCCTGCTGCCGTTCTTCGTGGCCGGTCTCGTGCTGCGGCCCGACCATCTGGACCTGCTCAAGCAGACCTGGGTGCGGGTGTGGAGCGCCGGAGTCGTCGCCGCCACCGCGGCGATGTGCTGGATCCACCTCGAGACCCTCAGCCGCGAATGGGTGTACTGGCGCCAGAGCATCGTCGACCGCGACATGGAGTTCCTGCCGGTGGGCCTTCCGGGCCGGCTGATGTTCATGGTGCTGGCCTTCGCGCTGACCGCGGCCGTGCTCTCGCTGACGCCGCGCCGCGCCACGCACTTCACCCGCCTGGGCGCGCTGACGATGTACGTCTTCCTGCTGCACGGACTACTGGTGCGAGGCGCCGACGCGCTCGGCTGGTACGACTTCGCCGGATCCGCGCTGGGCGACCACGCCGCTCTGGGCGTCACGGCGGCGCTTGCCGTGGCAGCGTCCTACCTGCTGTGCACGCCGTGGGTCCGCCGCGCCGCCGGCTGGGCCGTGGAGCCCCGGGTGCGATGGGCGCTGCGCGACCGCGGGGCCGACGCCTCCGCGTCCACCGCCGCGGAGGCGCGGCCGGCGCCCGCCGACCGGTAGCCCGGGAGGCCGCCGCCTGTGCCCGGCGGGAGACGGCTCCGATCACGGCGGAGGCCGCGAGGCCTACCCCCGCGGCCTCCGCCGTCGTCGTCCTCCGGATCCCGGGCGGACTCAGCCCTCGCTGCGCAGGCGGGCCATCTCGACGCCGAAGTCGCGGGTGGCCAGCCACAGCTTGTAGACGATGAGGGCTTCGAATGCGGCCAGGGCGGCGCAGGAGAACACGACCACGGGCACCAGCAGTGTCGCGCCCGGGACCAGGGCCGAGGCCAGCGCCGTCAGGGGCGCGACGACGCACACGAACATCTCGAACTCGATGCCGCTGAAGAGGTGCGGCCGCACCCGCCCGCGCAGCAGCGCGGCGCGCAGCCGCCCGTACCAGCCGAACTTGCGGGTGAACCCCTGGTGCACGTCGATGACCCGGGTACCGGCCTCGGCGGAGCGCTCCCGCGCCTGCTCGTGGTCCAGTTCGGGGTTCTCGCGCAGCACCTCCTCGACGAACACGACCTCGGCCCCGGCCTCGTCGGGATCCGCGCCGCCGCCCTGCTCGGCCTCGGGTCCGCCGTCGGGTTCGGTGTTCTCCGGGTCGTCCTCGGCGGGGGCCCGGGTGTCGCCCGCAGCGGCGGCGCGCAGCTGGGCGCGCATGCTCTGGCGCGTCTTGCCGACCTGGGAGCCGTTGAGGTAGCGCACCAGGTCCAGGAAGGTCACCACCGGCGCCAGAAGCAGGAACAGCACTTCGCCGGTGAGTGCCCACTGGCCGATCAGCAGCGCCAGCATGCAGCCGAAGAAGCGGATCCGGTCGAAGATGAAGTCGACCCACGCGCCGAAGACCGACCCGTTGCCCTTCAGCCGGGCGATCTTGCCGTCCATGCAATCGAGCACGAAGCTGAGGTGGAACAGCAGCGCGCCGGCGACGAGCCAAGGCCACTCGCCCAGCGCGAAGCACACCGCCGAGCCCGCGCCCAGCACGCCCGCCCCGAAGGTGATCTGGTTGGGCGTGACGGAGGTGCGGTTCGCCACCCACACGACCAGCCGCGCCGCCAGCGGGTCGACGAGGAAGACCGTCCACCAGGCGTCGCGGCGTTTGTAGGTGCGCTCGCGGACGTCCGCGAGGGTGAAGCTCGTCATCTCATCTCCTGCAGGGCTTCCCCCGGCGCCGGACGGCCGCGCCCGGCGCCGCGGGCGCCGCGGTGTCGGTGGTCATCGCGCGGCCGGGCGGGAAGGGAGGGTGGGTCGGCCGCAGAATAATGGCAGACCGCTCCTCGCCCGGGCCAATCGGCACGGTGCCGGCGGTGATAATTGTCGAGTAAGGGGGGTTGCGGTCGGCCCGGTCGCCGGCGGCCGAGGCCGCGCGCCGCCCCCGCAACGGCTCCGACCGAGGTAGAGGCGTGCGTTTTCTCAACGACCAGGTTCCCGGCCACGACCTGACCTACAGCGACGTGTTCATGGTGCCGCGGCACTCGGCCGTGGGATCACGGCTGGACGTCGATCTGCGGACCCACGACGGCACCGGGACGACGATGCCCATCGTAGTCGCGAACATGACCGCCGTCGCCGGGCGGAGGATGGCCGAGACCATCGCCCGGCGCGGCGGAATCGCGGTGCTTCCCCAGGACATCCCCCTCGACGTCGTCGCGGAGGTGGTCTCGTGGGTCAAGCGCCGCGACCTGCTCTACGACACCGCAATCACACTGACCCCCGAAAGCACGGTCGGCGAGGCGCTGAACCTGCTGCCCAAGCGGGCGCACGACGCCGTGATCGTCGTCGACGGCGGGCGGCGCCCCGTCGGCGTGGTCACCGACGCCGACTGCGCCGGTGTGGACCGCTTCACCCAGGTCCGCGAGGTGATGTCGCGCGACCTGCTGACCATCCCGGCGGGCACCGACCCCAAGGAGGCGTTCGGGTCGCTGCACGACTTCCGGCACCGCCTTGCGCCGGTGGTCGACGGCGGCGGCGCCCTCGTGGGGGTGCTCACCCGCACCGGCGCGCTGCGGGCCACGCTCTACGAGCCGGCGACCGACGCCCGGGGCCGCCTGCGGATCGGCGCGGCGGTGGGGGTCAACGGCGACGTCGCCGCCAGGGCAGCCGAGCTGATCGAGGCGGGCGTGGACGTGCTGGTCATCGACACCGCGCACGGGCACCAGGACAAGATGCTCGCGGCCCTGCGCAAGGTGCGAGCGCTGGATCCGGCGGTCCCGCTGGTGGCCGGCAACGTCGTCTCGGCCGAGGGTACGCGGGACCTGGTCGAGGCCGGCGCCGACATCGTGAAGGTCGGCGTGGGGCCGGGCGCCATGTGCACCACCCGGATGATGACCGCGGTCGGCCGCCCGCAGTTCTCCGCCGTACTGGAGTGCGCCGCCACCGCGCGCGAGCTCGGGGCGTCGGCGTGGGCGGACGGCGGTGTGCGCCACCCGCGCGACGTCGCGCTCGCGCTGGCCGCGGGCGCCTCCAACGTGATGATCGGCTCCTGGTTCGCCGGCACCTACGAGTCGCCGGGCGATGTGGTGCGCGACGCGCAGGGGCGGATGTACAAGGAGAGCTTCGGGATGGCCTCGGCGCGGGCGGTACGGCTGCGCACCTCCGACGACTCCCCGTTCGAGAGGGCGCGCAAGGCCCTGTTCGAGGAGGGGATCTCCACCGCGCGGATGTACCTGGACGAGGTGCGGCCGGGCGTGGAGGACCTCGTCGACGAGATCGTGGCGGGCGTGCGCAGCTCGATGACCTATGCCGGAGCGGCCACGCTGGAGGAGTTCCACGAGCGGGCCGCGGTGGGGGTGCAGAGCAGCGCGGGCTACAACGAGGGTCGGCCGGTGCCCACCAGCTGGTAGCGGCGCGCCGGCGAGCCGGAAGGCGGGGGGCTGGAGCGCGCCCAGCCCAGCCCCCCGGTTCCGCTGTCCGCCCGGAGCCGCATCCCGTACCTCGTGCCGCTCCGACCGTGCTCTGCGAGCGTAGGTGCGCCGGGGCGGCGGATCATCGCCCAGGGGAGGTATTCGCCGCTCCCCCGAGAGAGGGTGGCGGAGTCGTCCTCCGGTCGTAGCCGCCTACATCGCGGAGCGCATCCGGCCACGCCGACCTGCGCCGCGCATTGGCGCGCGCACCGGGCAGGTCGGATACGGTATCGCCATCGCCGCCGGGAGCGGCCCGCGGCATCCGGCACCGGGAGGCGCTGGTCGCCGGGCGGCGCTCGCCCGTTGTGCACACAGGGAGTCGAAGCGACCGTGGCATACGTCTATCCCCTGCTGCCGATCGGCGCCGGAGTCGTGATGCTCTGGTTCCTCCTCCGCCACCTGCGCTTCTCGATGTTCCTCGCCCTCTACGGCGTGCAGGCCGAAGGCGAGGTCGTGGGCTACCGCGAAACCGCCACCTCGGCGTCGATGGTCGTGCGCTTCAGCACGCCCGACGGCCGCGAGGTGCACGCCGCGCACGAGAACACCGGGTGGACCGCCTCACGCAGCGGCGACATCGTCACCGTCTCCTACGACCCCGGCGACCCTGAGCGCGCCCGCATCGTCGCAGCGCCGTGGCTGAGCAACTGGGTGCTGATCATGATCGGCGTACTCGGGTTCCTGCTGGTGGGCATCGGGCTGGTGCTGGGCTGGCTGGCGTGGTCCGAGGCGCTCTCGGGCGGCTGAGGATGGGAGCGGGCACTCAGCGCTGGGCGGGAACGGCTCCCGCGGGCGCCGGCGGGGCCGCTCCACCCTGCCGCGAGAAGGTCATCAACTCGTCCGGCATCCCGCCGGCGACCCAGGTGCGGGTGGTCGTGCGGGTGCCGGCGATCAGGTCGAACAGCCCGGCCCGGTCCCGGCGCACCAGCGCGGGCGCGCCGTGCAGGGCCGCCACGAGCAGCGCCCACCAGCCCATGCCGGTCGCCAGCAGTGCGGTCGCCGGAACGAACAGCAGTGCGCTGCGCACCAGCGCACGCCACCGCCCTGCCGGGCGCGGCGGCCCGGCGGACGCGAGCGCGAGGTAGGAGGCGGCCTGCCCGGGGGTGGCCCGGTCGCGCCGGAGCATCGGCACAACGGCGCCGGACACCACCGCGAACACCGCCAGAGCGGCGACGCGCAGCCCTTCCTCGGAGACCGCGCTACCGTCTGCCCGGGCGGCCGGTAGCGCTGCGGCGGCCACCGCGCAGGCGCCGTACCAGCACACGGCGAGGTCGAGCATGCGGGCGAGCGTCCGGCGGAAGGCGCTCGGCGGCAACAGGTCCCCCACGGCTCCCGGCCAGGCTCGGGGCAGTACACGCTTGGCCGCGGCGCCCAGCAGCCAGCCGGCCAGGCCGCCTCAGGCGCCCAGCAGCACGTCGTCGGCCGCGGCCACCCGGTAGGGGCAGGGGTAGGCGCCCAGCAGCCCTGTGTACTGGAGCCCCTCGACGCCCGCCGCGATCAGCGCGCAGACCGCGGCGGCGGCCGCCGCACCGCGGCGGTGGCGATAGGCCAGCAGCAGACCCGCGGGCAGCAGAGCGCCTGCGGCCCAGGCCGCGTGCACCGCGGCGGCGGGGCGGTCGAGCGCGCCGAGGAACGCGAGCGGCGCAGGCGCGGGCTCGGCTCCCCCGCCCGCGCAGACGCCGGCGTCGGGCACCGGAAGCGGGTACACGGCGAAGGCCGCGAGGGCGATCCCGGCGGCGAGCACGGCCAGGGTGATCCGGCCCGACCAGCCGGCCAACCGGCCGAAGCGCCGGTGTTGGCGGCGCAGGAATCCGGTCGCGCCGATCGACACGGCCAGAGCCACACCGTAGGCCGCCCCGTGCGCTGCGGCGTCGGCCGCGAATAGCCCTCCCATGGCTCCGCAAGGCTAGCGGCCGGTCCTCGTGCGCCGCAGGAGAACGCCGGATCCGCCCCGGACAGGCAGGCGGGTTTCGGGGCAGGTCGTCCACCATATTGCGGCGAAATTCGGACACAGAACTGCAAATTCCGCAAATCGCCGTTGTGGGATGATGTCGTCGCAGAGAAACAGCCCGAGGCGGATCGCCGAGCAAAGGGACGACACGCTATCGTGTTCGGGCAATTAACGCTTAGCGCTTGCCTGTGTGCAAAGCAGTACCGTCATCGCGATCTGCGTCTCGACGGGGAACCTGTCCGTGCCCCTCATTGAGCATGCGAAGACCCCTGTGAACCCTTCCTTGCTCGGGACTCGTGGATCCCGCCATGACGCGGACCGGCGACGGGCTGCGGACACCGCGCAACCGCCGCCCGGCGAACAGCCGGCTGCGCGGCCCGCGCCGCAGCCCCGCCCCCTGATTCGCCACTAGGAGTACCGTGCAGTCAGCGAAGAGCAAGCGGACGCCCAGCATCCGGCGGCGTCTGCGCAGGGCGGTGCTTCTGCCGAGCGCCGCCTTCATCGCGCTGTGGCTCGCCATCAGCGGCTACCTCGGCTGGGAGGCGGTCGAGACCACGGCGTCCGCCCAGGCGGCCAGCGAGCTGTCCACACCCGCCGCCGTCTCCCTGACGGCCGTGATGGACGAACGCTCCCAGACCGTGGCCTACCTGGAGCAGCCCGAGGAGACCCGCGACGAGCTGGTCGCGGCGCGTCAGGCCTCCGACAAGCACACCCGAACGGTGTTCGACCGCTTCGAGACCTACCGCGACTACGCCCCCGACGCCATCCGGGAGCGCATGGCCGAGTTCGAGAAGCAGTACCGCGCCATCGACGACATCCGCGAGGAGGTCGACGAGGGCAGCGCTTCGCGCGAGAAGGTCCTGGACGACTACAACCGGGTGATGACCGCGGCCGCCGACCTCTTCGACGAGCAGTCGCGCGGCAGCCCCCAGAACGGCTCGATCGGCCCGGGCGTGAGCGCGACCGACACCTTCCGCGTCGTCGACCTGCTGGCGCTGAGCGACGCCCGGCTGACCCGCAGCTTCACCAACGGCAAGCTCACCCACGACGACCAGCAGGAGTTCACCCGGCTGACCAGCTCCTACCACAGCACGCTGGAGCACGTGCGCGGCTTCCTCGGCCCCGAGCAGGGCCGCGAGCTCGAACGGCTGCTGAACAGCGGCGAATACCAGCGCCTGGTCGACATGGAGCAGCGCATCGTCGACCACGACCCGCACATCCTCATGGACCCCGTGACCGGCGAGCACAGCCGCGACACCACGGTCCCGATGGACAAGCAGGAGTGGAGGTCGGCCTACACGCCGGTCAAGGAGGAGTTGACGGAGATCGGCGCGGCGCAGGCCCGCTACGCCGCGGGGATCCAGGCCGACGCCGCGACCCGGGCGATGCTGATCGCCGGCGCGGGCTCGGTCGGCGTCGCGCTGATCGGCTTCTTGGCGATCAGCTCGGGTGTGGGAACCACCAACCGGGTCGTGGCGCGCCTGGCCCGCCTGCGCGACGAGACCGACCGGCGCGCCAACGACCTGCTGCCCGACCTCGTCGGCCGGCTGCGCAACAACGATCCGATCGACTCGGCCGCGGCGATCCCGCAGCTGACCACCGGCGACGACGAGGTCGGCAAGGTCGCCGCCTCCTTCCAGAAGGCCCAGCACTTCGCCGTCGACGCCGCTGTCCGCCAGTCCGAGCTCGCCTACGGCATCAACCGGGTGTTCCTGAACATCGCGCACCGCAGCCAGACCCTCATCCATCGGCAGCTGCGGCTGCTGGACCGCATGGAGCGCGAGCAGGAGGACCCCGACCAGCTCACCGACCTGTTCAAGCTCGACCACCTGGCCACGCGCTCGCGCCGCAACGCCGAGAACCTGCTGATCCTCGGCGGCGAGAATCCCGGCCGCACCTTCCACAAGCCGATGCCGCTGGTGGACGTGCTGCGCGGTGCGATCTCGGAGTCCGGCGACTACACCCGCGTCGACCGCCAGCGCGTCGCGCGGGTGGCGCTGAAGGGACCGGCGGTCGCCGACGTCATCCACCTGGTCGCGGAGCTGGTCGACAACGCCACGACGTTCTCGCCGCCGCAGACCAAGGTCCGGCTCAGCAGCGAGCAGGTGCCCAACGGCGTGGTCGTCGAGATCGAGGACCGCGGCCTGGGCATGCAGGAGGACGAACTGGCCGCGGCCAACGAGATCCTGGCCAACCCGCCCGAGTTCGACGTGATGCGGCTCAACGAGAAGATGCGCCTGGGCCTGTTCGTAGTCTCGCGGCTGGCTCAGCGGCACGAGATCGGCGTGCGGTTGCGCACCTCGCCCTACGGAGGCGTGCAGGCGATCGTCCTGCTGCCCTCGATGCTCATCGCCGAAGCGGACCTGCCCGACTCGGCGTTCGACACCACGCAAGAGCGCTCGCGGGCGATACTCCCGACGCGGCCCGGCGAATCCGGGCGCGGTCCCGCCTCCGGCGGCGCGGACGGGGGCGGGCGCGGCGCTCCGGCCGACGGCGCCGGCACCGCACCGGGCGGCGGCGACGTGCTCGCGGCGGAGACCGCCGCCCCGGCGGAGCAGGACCGCACCGGGTCGGGGCTGCCCCGCCGCCGCAGCAGCGCTACGGGCGACGGCGGCACGGCCCGCGGCGGCGACGGAGCGTCGGCACCCGCCGCCTCCTCCGCCCCGGCCGGGCAGAGCGGCGACGGCGGCGCTCCGGCGAACGGGGCCCCCGGATCCGGCGCCGGTACGACCGCACCGCCCCCGCAGCCCGGCGGCGCATCCGCCGATGCACCGGATCCGGCGGACGCCGCGCAGGCGGACTCCGACGGGCGCCCGCCGCTGCCCAAGCGCCGGCCCCAGGAGAACCTGGCGCCGCAGCTCTACGAGAACCCCTCAGACCCGGCCTTCGGCTCCTCGCAGCCCGCAGAGGAAGGCGAGGACCGCTCGGCCCGGCTGCGCCGCAACATGTCGGCGTTCCAGCAGGGCACCCGTCGCGGCCGCGACGAGGCCAGCAGCGCCGGAACGACACGTGAGAAGGATTCCCGACCGTGACGAACAACGCCGCCAAGGACCTGAACTGGCTGCTCGACGAGCTCGTGGAACGGGCCGTCGGCGCCAGATACGCCATCGTCCTCTCCGCCGACGGCCTGCTGATGGGCCGCTCCCAGGAGCTGGGCACCGACGACGCCGAGCACCTCTCCGCGGTCGCCTCCGCGTTCCAGAGCCTGGCCCGCGGCACCGGCCGCCAATTCGACGGCGGCAAGGTGCTGCAGACGGTCGTGGAGATGGAGCACGCCTACCTGTTCGTCACCGGCTCGGGCAGCGGCGCCTGCCTCGCGGTGATCGCCGACGAGGGCTCCGACGTCGGCCTCATCGCCTACGAGATGAACGTTCTCGTGGACCAGGTCGGCCGCTTCCTCGACGCGTCGCCGCGCCACGTGGGAACGGCCGCGGCCCCCGGCGACGGATCACCCGGCGACTCAGCCGGATAGGAGCGAGGGCCAATGGCAGAGCACCAGGGACCGGGCTACGACGCGGAAGGGACGGACCCCCTCGTCCGGCCCTACGTCATCACCCAGGGGCGGCAGCACTCCGACGCCGTCCAGCTGGACATGATCAGCGTGGTCATCGCGGCGCGGGCCGAGGTGGACGAGGCGGCGCTGGAACCCGAGCAGCTGCGCATCCTCGAACTGTGCCGGCGCCCCCAGTCGGTGGCGGAGGTGTCGGCCCACCTCGACATGCCCGTCGCCGTGGTCAAGGTCCTGCTCGGCGACCTCATCGGCCGGGGCTACGTCCTGGCCCGCGCCCCCTACACCCAGCAGAGCCCGGTGCACCGGGACATACTCCAGGCGGTACTCGATGGCATCCAACGACTCTGAGCATCCCGGCGACGTCATCCCCTCGGGGATCAAGATCCTGGTCGCGGGCGGGTTCGGCGCCGGGAAGACGACACTCGTCGCCTCCGTGAGCGAGATCGAACCGCTGAGCACCGAGGAGGTGATGACCGAGGCCAGCGTGGGCGTGGACGACCTCCAGGGGGTCGAGCAGAAGCAGACCACGACCGTCGCGCTGGACTTCGGCCGCATCACGATCAGCGACGAGCTGATGCTCTACCTGTTCGGCACCCCCGGCCAGCAGCGCTTCTGGTTCATGTGGGAGGAGCTGGCCGAGGGCGCGCTGGGCGCGGTGGTGCTGGCCGACACCCGGCGGCTGGACACCTGCTTCCCCGCGGTGGACTTCTTCGAGCGCCGCAGCGTCCCGTTCGTAGTGGCGGTGAACTGCTTCGACGAGGCCCACCGCTACAACGAGCGGGAGGTCGCCGAGGCGCTCACGCTCGACGAGCGGGTGCCGGTACTGCTGTGCGACGCGCGCAGCCGCGCGTCGGCGAAGGGGGTTCTGGAGGCCCTCGTCAGGCACGTCTCCGCCACGGCCGCCGCGCCCGCCTGACGACGGCACTGCGGCACTGCGGCGCCGCGGCCCGCGGGCGTCAGCGCGGCAGGCGGCGCCAGAGGGGGCGCGGCAGCGCCCGCATCCCCGCGAAGAGCAGGCGCAGGCGCCGTGGGACCCACACGGTCTCGGCGCCGGTGCGCAGGCCCTCGGCGACCGCTTCGGCCACCTGTCCGGCCGTGGCGGGAAACGGCGCCGGCGCCACGTGGGCCGACATCCGCGTGGGCACGTAGCCGGGCCGCACGAGCAGCACTCGGGCTCCGGTGCCGTGCAGCGCGTCCCCGAGGCCCTGGGCGAAGCCGTCCAGGCCCGCCTTCGCCGATCCGTAGACGAAGTTGGCACGGCGCACCCGGACGCCGGCGACCGAAGAGAGCACCACGAGCGTGCCGTGTCCCTGCTCGCGCAGCCGGCGGGCCACCGCGAGCCCCGCCGAGACATGCCCGGTGTAGTTCGCGGCGGCGGCCTCGGCTGCCGCCGCCGGGTCGTCCTCGAACGCCGCCTGGTCGCCGAGCACCCCGAACGCGTCGACCACCGCGTCGAGGTCGCCGAGCAGCTCGACCGCCCCGTCCACGACGGCGGCGTGGGTGTCGGGACGGGCGGCGTCGAACTCCAGCCAACGCACCTCGTCCGCGCCAGCGGCGCGCAGCCGCCGGGCGACCTCCCCGGTGCCGGCGTCGCCGCGCGCGGCCAGCACTACGCGGCGAGCGCCCCCGCGCACCAGCCGCTCCGCCACCGCCGCGCCGATCTCGCTGCGTCCGCCCAGCAGCAGGACCGAACCCACGGCGCCTACAGCGTCGCGCATGACTCCTCCACTCTGGGACGTGCCGGGAGCTGCGCGCCCCGGCGGTCGGCCGCACTCGCCCGGGCGGCTGCGGCCTGACCGGCGCTAGCGGCGCCGGTGTCCCCGCGCATAACGGACCCGCAGCGCACCGGTGTAGGTCTCGCCGGAAAGCACGAAATGCGGCGCCTGGTGCGTGGGCACGGCCGGGACGCGTGAGCGGTGCGAGGCGTGCGGGGAGTGCAGCCGGTCCAGGTCGGCGGTTGCGCCGTCGGGCAGTACGAGCACGATGGAGCCGCTGAGCACGGACAGCTCGATGTCGACGACAGGATGCGCGATGCGGGCCTGGGACATGTCCAGTCGCACCGCGCCGGCCTGCGAGCGGATGCGCAGCAGGCGCGGCACCACCCACTCGCCGCGGCGGCGGAGGGTTCCGCTTTCGGTGGTCAGCTCGACGGTCTCCTTCGTCGGTGTCGGCTCCATGGACGCTGATCCTATCCCGCTTGGTAGAGGGCCCCAGAGCGCTCACAGCTCAAGGCGGCGCGCCAGGTCGGAGGTGAGCACGCCGTCGGGGTCGGCGCGGGCGCGCACCGCCCGCCACTCCTCCAGCCGCGGGTACATCGCACGCACCGCGCCGGGCCGCGCTCGGCTGTCCTTGGCGAGATAGAGGCGCCCGCCCGCCGCCAGCACCCGCTCGTCCAGCCGCAGCAGCAGCGGGGCGAGGCCCGGCAGGTCGCCCGGGAGGTCCAGGGCCAGGGTCCACCCCGGGAGGGGGAACGACAGGGGCGCGGGCGTACCGGCACCCAGGCGCTTGAGCACGGCGAGGAAGGAGGGCGCCTTGGCGGCCGCGAGGTCGGCGACGATGCGGCGCAGCTCCTCCTCGGCGCCGAGGGGGACCGCGAACTGGTACTGCACGAGCCCGTGCGGACCGTAAAGGCGGTTCCAGTCGCGCACGGCGTCCAGCGGGTGGAAGAACGACGCCAGCGGCCGCACGGCGCCCCTGCCCCGCCGGGGGGCCCGGGCGTAGTAGGCGGCGTTGAACGCGCGCACGCTGTAGGAGTTGAGCAGCCGGGGCGGCACGAGCGGCGGAGCGGCCGCAGCGGCGCGCGGCGCGTAGGCCAGCGGGTCGCGGCGGGCGGCGCGCGGCAACTCGCCGACGCGGGCGTGGCGGGCGCGGGTGACCACGCCGCGTCCGAGCGCGGCGCCGCGGGCGAGCAGGTCGATCCAGCAGGCGGCGTAGGGGTGGGGGTGTGCGCCGTTCCCCGCGTTCATCAGCGCCATGGCGGCGTCGAGGTCGGGTACGCGGTCGGTGTCCACACGCATCGCGGAGGTCTCGACCTCCTCGACGGCGAACGTGGCCTCGGTGACGATCCCGGTCAGTCCCATGCCGCCCACCGTCGCCCAGAACAGGTCGGGCTCGGACCCGGGCGAGAGCGCGCGGTGCTCGCCGTCGGGGGTGAGCAGGCGCAGCGCGCGCACGTGGGCGCCGAAGGAGGAGGCGGCGCGGTGGTTCTTGCCGTGAATGTCGGCGCCGATCGCGCCGCCGACGGTGACGTGCCGGGTGCCGGGCACGACCGGCGGGAAGCGGCCGTGCGGCAGCAGGCGGCCGATCAGCTCGGCCAGGCCGGTGCCCGCCGAGGCGGTGGCCTCCGCGCGGCCGGGGTCGAGCCGGAAGCCGGGAGCCAGGTCGGTGCAGTCGATCACGGTGCCGCCCGCGCACTGGGCGGCGTCGCCGTAGGAGCGTCCGAGGCCGCGCGCGATCGCGCCGCGCCGCCGGGCGGTCGGCTGCTCCGCGGCCGCGCGCAGCAGATCGGCCGCCTCCTCGGGGGTGCGCGGGCGCTGCACGGTGGCCGCGGTGGGCGCGGTGCGCCCCCATCCGGTCAGCAGCGCCGCGCGTCCGAACGTGTCCGCCATCGCGGTGCCTCCCTTCTCCCCCGCCGCTGCCGCACTCCGCGGGTGCGCCGCTATACCAGGTAGACGCCGAAGCCCACCAGTGCCAGCAGCGCGGCGCCGCACAGCTGGAGCGGCCGGTCGCCCAGCGCGATCTCCTCAGGCTCCTCGCCCACGCCCCTGTCGACCAGCAGGTGGTAGCGCAGCACGACGACGATGAACGGCACGATGCTGGCTCCGTGGACCACCGACGCCGGTGTGGTCGCCGGGTCCTCCAGCGCCCATAGGCAGTAGGTGACGATCATCGCCGCCGACGCCATGGTGCGCACCTGCGTGAGGTAGCTCAGACTGTAGCGGCCCAGCGCGTCGCGGGCGCGGGCGGCGCCGGGCGTGCGCAGCTCGGCCTCGCGCTTGCCGGTGACCACCAGCAGCGCGCCCAGGCAGACGACGATCAGGAACCAGCGGGTCAGCGGGACGCCGATGGCGGCACCGCCGGCGACGGCGCGCAGCACGTGGCAGCCGGCCACCGCGACCAGGTCCAGCACCGCGACGTGCTTGAGCACGAGCGTGTAGGCGGTGGTCAGCACCAGGTAGCCGGCGAGGACGGCCAGCAGCGGCCAGTTGCCCGTCGGTGCGACGGCAGCCGGGGCGGCCAGCAGCAGCACGGCTCCCGCGCCCGCCGCGACGGAGGGGCGGAGCTCTCCGGCGGCCACCGGGCGGGTGCGCTTGCGCTCGTGCAGCCGGTCGCGGGCGGCGTCGCGGACGTCGTTGAGCAGGTAGGTGCCGCTGGAGGCGGCGCAGAACAGGACGAAGGCGGCGGCGCTCCACGCGAGGACTGCGGGGTCGCCGAGCAGGCCGGCGGTCCCGGGCGCGGCGAAGACCAGCAGGTTCTTCAGCCACTGCTTGGGGCGTCCCGCGCGCAGCAGCGCCCCGGCCGCGGTGCGGCCGCCGCGTGTGCGCGGCGGCGCGCCGACCGGGTGGGGCCCGGTCGGCGCGCCGTCCGGGGAGGCGGCCGCATCGCCGCGCGGGGCGGCGGAGCTCGCGTCGCTCATCCGGCGGGCAGGTCAGTGCCCGTTGCCGCGGATTCCGGTGCCGATCAGCAGCCCGCCGCCGACGGCGGCCAGCACCAGACCGGCGGCCAGGCAGACGATCGGGATGACCGTGCGCACGAGCGGCAGCACGAACATGCCCTGCTCTGCGCTCTCGATCTGGCCGTCGATGGTCTCGTCGTCCCAGACCATGGTTCCGTCGAAGAGCACCAGGCGCTCCTCGCCGTCGACGGAGACCCCGCGGTGCTGGTCCTCGCTGAGGCCGATGGGCACACCGGTGGTCGGCTCGATCCAGTAGGTGCGGGTGATGCTGTACATCTCGTCGCCGGTGACGTCGCCCTCGTCGTCCATGCCCAGCAGGCTCGCGGGCAGGGTGCGTTCGTCGATCTTCACCGAGTCGATGACCTGCTCGTAGCGGTAGACGTCGACACCGTGGTACTCCTCCTCGCCCTCGAAGGTGATCGGGCGGGTGGTCCGGCTGGTGGTGTCGAAGAAGTCGTAGTCGCGCTTCTCGGTCAGGAACGGGAACTTGAAGACCTGGCCGTTCTGCTCGACCTCCTCGTCGTTGACCGAGGAGTCGCAGCAGTCCACACCCATGCCGGTGAAGCGGTCGTGGCCGGCGCGGCGGTAGGTCGAGGAGATCGCGAAGTCGCGCTCGATGTCCTTGACCCAGGTGAACTGGTCCCAGACGGCGGTCTGCTCGTCGCTCGCGGCGACGTCGCCGCGCACGGTGGTGTAGGCCTCCACCGTCGCGCCTTCGATGAGCTCCATCTCCTCGGCGCTGAAGTAGGTGACGTCCTCACCCCGGTTGGTGGCCTTGTTGTAGTAGTCCAGGGGGGCCTTCATCAAGCTGTCGGCCGTCCAGAACCGCAGCATGGGGGCCAGAGCCAGCAGGCAGACTCCCAACGCGATGCAGACGACCGCGACAGTGCGACGCATTAGCCCTCCTGGGCGAAACGGGGCGGGGCGGATACCGGGGGCGGGGAAGGCAAAGCTGGAACTCGCTTCATTTTCGGGTAGAGTACTGCCCCACAGCAGACAACGTCACCACGGCGTGGCTGAATATTTATAACCGGTTCTAGTGTGGTGGCAAGGGGATGAGGCGCCCAACAGCATCCCGTTCTCCCGAGACGCGCGGCGGCGCGCGCCGCCCCCGGCGTCCCGCCGGCCGCCTACCGCGACGCACACGACACGGGAGGGTCGGCCTGTGAGCGGTCCCCGAGAGGACCCGTCGGCGCCAGCCGCGGCCCCGGACTCCCCCCGGCCCGCCGCCCGCCCGCCCGAGCAGTCCGCCGCGGCGGCGGGACTGCCCCAGGTGCGCGGGCACAATGAGGCGCTCGACGGCGTGCGGGCGATCGCCGCGCTGATGGTGCTCGTCTTCCACGTGGCCGTGGAGAGCGGCGCCGCGCTGGCGCCCGGCGTCGTCGGCGCCCTGCTGGCCACCGGCGAGATGGGCGTCCCGCTCTTCTTCGCGCTGTCGGGCCTGCTGCTGTACCGCCCCTGGGTGCGCGCCGCGCTCGACCAGACGGCGCTCCCGCCGGTCGGCCCGTACCTGTGGCGGCGGGCGCTGCGGATCATGCCCCCCTACTGGATCGTGGCCTTGGCCGCACTCCTGCTGTGGTCGCGCGACGACCTCGACTCCGTCTGGGCGTGGGTCGGGGTGATGACGCTGACCTTCGTGTTCGACACCGACCCGTGGTGGCTGGGCACCGGCCCCTACGGCCTCGGGCAGATGTGGAGCCTATCGGTCGAGGCGTGCTTCTACGCGCTGCTGCCGGTGATCGGGCTGCTGGCCGCCCGCGCCGCCGGCCGCGCGGGCGCCGACCCCGACGCCCGCGCGCGGCGGCTGATGGTGTGCCTGGTCGGGATGACCGCGGTGGCGGTGCTGGCGCTGGTGCCGCAGTACTATCCCGAGCCCCGTCCCTACATGTACTCCTGGCTGCCCCGCTGCCTGAGCATGTTCGCGGTGGGCATGGCGCTCGCCGTGCTCGGCGAGTGGGCCTGGCGCGAAAGCGGCCGCGACGGGCCGGTGCGGCGGCTGTGCCGGACGCTGCCGCGCAACGCGGCGCTGTGCTGGGTGCTGGCGGGGATCTGCTACCTGGTCGCCGCCACCCCGGCGGCCGGCCCCAGGTTCGTCGGCTCCACCGGCTTGTGGATCTCGCTGGTGAGCATGGCCGTGGCGATGGGGTTCGCGTTCTTCGCCGTCGCGCCGGTGGCGCTGCGCCCCGAGCGCCCCGGCGGCCCGCCACCGTTCCGCGCGGGCCGCGGCGCCTGGCTTGAGGCGTTCCTGGCCCACCGGGTGATGCGCTACCTGGGCCGCGTCTCCTACGGGATCTTCCTGTGGCAGTTCGTCGTGCTGTACCTGTGGCGCGAGTTCACCGGCGAGGACATCTTCACCGGGTCGTTCTGGATGGACCTCGTCCCGGTGGCCGCGGGCACGGTACTGATGGCCGACCTCACCCACCGCTTCGTCGAGCGGCCCGTCCGCCGCTGGTACGGCTCCGTCGGCTCCCGGCGGCTGTCGCGCCCGACGGCGCGCCGGCGCACCCCGGTCAACTAGCGGCCGCGGCGCGGACCGCCGTCAGTCGCCGCCCCCGCCGCCGGATCCGTCCTCGCCCTGGGTGCCGCCGTCGCCGCCGCCCTCGGCCTTCCCGCCGTCTTCGCCATCCGGGTCTTCCTCCTGCTGCCCGCCGCCGTCCTGCGACCAGGGGTCCCCTTCGGTGACGGGTTCCAGCTCGCCGAAGGTCACCCACTCCATGCACAGCTCGTCGGCGTTGGTGTGCAGGGTCAGCTCGGTGCCGGCGCCGTCCACCGGGAGGTACCAGACGCCGCCCTTCGGCGCGGCCGGCAGCCGGGTCGTCACCCAGGCCTCGCCCAGCACGGCGCCCATCTCGGTCGGCTTCTCTGCGGTGTAGGCGAGGGCCAGCACCATCCGGGGACCCCCCAGCGACTCCACCGGCCAGCGCACCTGGCCGCCGAACGTGGCCACGCACTCCTCGTCCTCCGGCGGACCGAAGAACGCGCTGCCCTCCGCCGGCTCCGCAGGGACCAGGAAGCCGGCGTCGTTGAACACCAGTGCGGAGTTGGCCGGCTCCGGATCGCGGATGCGCTCGGCCACCCCCGGATCGGCCAGGGGGCTGAGCACGTGCGAGGTCAGCCGCCGGGGGCCGTTCCACGGCAGCACGATGTCCTCGGGGACCGGCCGCGGGTAGATCCCCGCTTCAGCGGGGACCTCGCGCACCGACTGCCGGACGGTGTCGAGATACCACCGCACCCGGTCGCCGCTGAGGGTGTCGGTGAAGGCGTAGGTGGAGTAGGCCCCGGCAGCGGTCATCACGGCGGTGGCCGCGGCCGCCGCCGCCCGCGCCGCCCGCTTCGGAGGGCGCAGCCGCCCGGTCCGCAGCGCATCGTCCTCGTTGCGCACCGGCAGGTAGGCCAGCGCCAGGCAGAGGACGAAGACCAGCGCGGCGTCGGCCACGTAGCGGGGGTCGTAGCCCACCATGGACTCGTAGCGCCCGCGGGCGACGACGGTGGGCACCGCGTCGACGACGACCAGGTAGCCGGCCAGCAGCGCCCACGCCCGCCAGGCCCGGCGGCGGACCAGCAGGCTCCCCACGACGACCAGCGCCAGCCCCGACCAGGCCGCGGCGACCGCCGCGGCCGACGGCTCCAGCAGCCCGCCGCTGGGGGTGACCGGCCCCCATGCGCCGGGGCCGCCCATCGCGCCCACCGGGAACGTCTCGCCCAGCATGCGCCGCACCATGTCCCATGCGACGCCGGGGTCGGGGATCCCGGCGCCCTCGCCCTCGGCCGTGTCCTGCCGGGACAGGTACAGCAGGCCGTAGGCGGCCGACATCAGCGCCGCACCCGCCCAGAACGGCAGGTCGCGGTCCGCAGTGCGCCAGAGCACCCGCGGCAGGGGGCCGGGCACCAGGAACAGCGCCGCCACGGCGAACAGCAGCACGGGCAGGAACACCGCCTTGACGGAGAAGGCCATGCCCAGCAGCACCGCGCCGGCAGTCAGCCACCCGTAGCGGCCCTCGCCGGTACGCAGGTAGCGCACCGCCCACAGCAGCGCCAGGGCCGTCGCCAGCTGGAAGGGCACCGCGTTGAGGGCGGCCGACCACCAGGCCAGCACCGGGACCGTCAGCGGGGCGGCGAGGTACACGGCCAGCGGCCCCACGACGGCCCACCGGCGCCCGAAGACCTCCCAGAGCAGGGCGAACACCGCGACGGAGGCCGCCGCCTGGAACGCCAGCATGGCGCCCGCGGCCGCCGCCCAGCTGTAGGGCGCGATGCCCGCCTGGACGTAGGCCAGCAGCAGGGCGCCCGGCATCATGTGGCCCTTGTGCAGGTCGGTCAGGTAGTCGAGAGTGAGGTCGGTGGCGGCCGCGTCGCCGATGAACAGGAAGTCGTCCTCGACGAAGTAGGCCGCCTGGAGCACATGGATCTTCAGCGCGAGCGAGGCGAGGATCAGCGCTGCGCCGACCAGCACGATGGGGTCGCGCAGCGCCCGGTTCACCAGTGCGGCCGCGCGGGCGCCGCGCCGCGCGGCCGACTCGGCGCGGTCGGGGGCCCGGCTGTCCTGGTACTCCTGCGCCCGGGGCGGATGCCCGCTCCCGGCCGTCGCCCCGGATGCGGGTGCGGGGGCATCGGCGTCGTTCATGCCGCTCCAAAACTCCAGGCGTGTCCGGTCCGGTTGACGCCCCCCGCTGCGGGGGTGCCAGAATACAACACGTTCCAGCTTGATCGGCGATCGTCGCATGTTGGCCGTTAGAGCAGCGATAACGAAACGAGAACCTGGTTCACTCCGGTTCTCCGGCAGTGCCGAGGAGTGGCCCGTGGGACTCGACGAGGTACGCGCGGACTGGACCCGCCTGGGGTCCGCCGAGCCGTTGTGGGCGGTGTGCGTCGACCCGGCCAAACGCGGCGGCGCGTGGGACGACGACGAGTTCCTGGCCTCGGGGAGCGCGGAGATCGACGCGGCGCTGGAGCACCTGGAGGAGCTGGGACTGCGGCCCGGCCGCGAGCGCGCACTGGACTTCGGGTGCGGCGCCGGCCGGCTCTCCAACGCGCTGGCCGCCCGCTTCGAGCAGGTCGTGGGCGTGGACATCGCCGAGCCGATGCTGGCCGAGGCGCGCCGCCTCGACCGCAGCGGCGGGCGCATCGACTTCCGGCTGAACGACCGTCCCGACCTGGCCGCGTTCGGCGAGGGCTCCTTCGACCTGGTCTACACCGACCTGGTGCTCCAGCACCTGCCGCCGGAGCTTGCCGAAGGCTACCTGCGCGAGTTCGCGCGGGTGCTGCGGCCCGGCGGGTCGATGGTCGTCGGGGTGCCCGACCGGGAGCGGCCCACGTTCAAAGGGCTGGTCTTCCGGTTCGCGCCCTGGCCGCTGATCCGGATCGCCCAGCGGCGCCTGCTGGGCTACCCGGCGCCGATGCGCATGCACCCGCTCCCGCGCGCCCGGCTCGCGGCGGTGCTGGCGGAGAGCGGCGCGCGCGTCGCCGACTCGGTGGAGTACTGGGGCGGCGACCACTGGCTCCATCTGCGCCACTACGTGCGGATGCCCCGCGGGGAGGACGCGTGACCGGCGAACACGACGGAGACGCGCGGTCCGGCGCGGGCGGGGAAGCGGGCCTTCCGGCGGGCCGGGGTGCCGCGGCCGCGCCTTTCCGGGCGACGCTGGCGCGGTCCGCGGCGCTGTTCGCGGCCTTCCGCAAGGAGCAGACCGACCCCGACCGCTTCTACGGCACGCTGGCGCGCGACACGGTCGCCCAGCTGCGGTCCTACACCCGTCTGGACGGCGCGGTGGTGGTCGACGTCGGCGGCGGGCCAGGATACTTCGCCGACGCGCTGCGCGCGGCCGGAGCCCGCAGCGTGTGCGTGGACGCCGACCCCGCCGAGCTGCGGCTGCGCGACGGGCTGCTGCCCCAGTCCGCCGTCATGGGCAGCGCGCTGCGGCTGCCGGTCCGCACCGGATCGGCAGACGTGTGCTTCTCCTCCAACGTGCTGGAGCACGTGCCCGACCCGCCCGGCATGGCCGCGGAGATGGTGCGCGCCACCCGCCCGGGCGGACTGGTCTACCTCTCCTACACCCTGTGGCTGTCGCCGTGGGGCGGCCACGAGACCTCGCCCTGGCACTATCTGGGCGGCCGCTACGCCGCGGAGCGGTTCGCCCGGCGCACCGGGCGCCGCCCCAAGAACGACTTCGGCCGCACCATGTTCGCGGTCTCGGCGGCGGAGATGATCCGCTGGGTGCGGACCCGCCCCGACGCCGAGGTCGTCGACGTGCTCCCGCGCTACCTGCCCCGCTGGGCCAAGCCCGTGGTGCGCGTTCCGCTGGTACGCGAGGTGGCCACCTGGAACCTGCTGCTCGTGCTGCGGAAGCGCACCTAGCCTCGAACCCCCGTTGATCTTGTAGCTGTCGTGAAGGAAAACGGTTTCCGTTTGCGATGGCTACAAGATCGGCGGTGCTGTGCCGCTGCGCCCGTGCAGTTCGGGGGTCTCGGGGTTCATGTGCCAGCTGATGATGCGGCGCGTCGCGGCTGAACGCGCCGGGGGCGATGGGCGGGTCGGTGTCGGTGAGCAGTTCGGCACTGCCGCGGATCTCCACTCCCCTGCCCCACCCGGGTGCGATCGCGCCGGGCCCTTCGGGCTCCAGATCGTCGACGAGGAAGGAGACCTCGGCGCCGGGGCGTTCCTCGATGTTGCGGTACTTGCGGGTGGTCGACAGCGCGATCCCGCCGATGTCGACCGTGCCGTCGTCGTTGAGCACGAATCCCACGGGCCGGGTGTGCGGACCGCGCGGGCCGGCGGTCGACAGCCGACCGATGTGCTGGGAGTCCAGGTAGGCGCGCTCGTGTTCGGTGAATGGCATGGCGCCGCGTCTCCTCACGCTCGGCGGGGTGTCCCGGCAATGCGGGACCGGTCTACCGCGAACGTAGAATCTCAATCAAGCTTGAGGTCAACCTCTCCGCCGCCCTCCGCGGTCGGCGCGGCGCGGCGGGCGCGCAGCTCGCGGACGGCGGCCGCCAGGCACAGCAGGCCGCCCGCCGCGCCGAGTCCGGTCGGCAGCCAGGTGCGAACCGCCTCCAGCAGCGTGCGCAGCTCCTCGACCTCGCGGACCCGGGCCTGGACCAGTTCGCCGGCCATCCGCAGGTCGGCGTCGAGGAGGACCCTGCTTCCGCCGCCGTTCTCCGGCCGCAGCGTCTCGCGGCGTACCTCGCGGGCGTCGACCACGCGGCCGGTGACCGGCTCGACCCAGTAGGTCCGCTCCAGCTCCAGCCAGCGGTTGGCCTGGACCGTGCCGGGCTCCTCCAGGCCCAGCGCCCGCGCGGGCACGGGGCGGGAGGAGTCGGGGAGCTGCGTGGCGTCGAAGCGCTGGACGTAGCGGCGCACGGCCAGCCCGCCGACCCGGTCGCGGTCGTCGAGGACCATGGGGGGCGCCGCGCGGATGTCGGCGTCGTAGAAGGGGTACTCCCGCCAGCCGCCGCCCGCCGGCCACAGCAGCACCAAGCCGGCCTGGCGGACGGCCCGGTCGCCGTCGACGTGCTCGCCGCAGCAGTTGACCGCCGTTCCCGTGTCGCGGTCCACGACGACCCGGCGGTGGCTGTGGGACAGCGTCGTGCCGCGGGCGGCCGTCGACGTCGACACGCCCCAGGTGGTCCAGTCGGGGTTGCCGGGCGCGAAGCCGCCCTCCACGCGGGTGGTGCGCTCCACTTCGGTGTCGCGCACCGTCTCCCAGGTGCCGGTGTCGAGGTAGGCGGCGGAGTCGTCGGACAGCCGCATGGTCAGGTCGATCCGGGCGGGAATGCGCTCCAGTTCCCCGGCGACGTAGAAGCGCAGCATCGGCGCGGCGGTGAGCAGGAACGCCGCCGCGGCCACGGCGATCAGCCGCCCGTTGCGCGCGAGTGCCGCCGATGCGCGGCGGCCCCTGCCGCGGCCGCCCGGGCCCCGCCCGGCGGCGGCCCCCGCGGGCCCCGGGCCGGGTGACGCGGCTACGGCAGCCCCGGCCGCGGACCCGCTCATGTGCGCACCTCCTCGGCGGCCGCCTGCTGCTCGCCGGCCGGCTCCGGCGCATCGCGGTGGCCGCCGTCGGACGCGCCCGCATCGGCGGGGCCGCCCGCGGCCGCGCCCCCTGCGGGCGGGGCCTCCCGTGCCGTCTCGCGGGCCGGTCCGAGCAGCTCGCCCACGGCGACCACCAGCCGCGCCAGCGCGGGCAGGCACAGCGCCTGGGGCACCCATTCACGCAGCGGTTCACTCAGCAGGTCGCTGAGGTCGTGGAAGGGCATCTGGTGCGCCAGGTAGGTGCCCGCGCCCAGGCACACGCCGGCGCCGGCGATGCACACCACCACGGTCCAGGGGCCCGCCAGCACCTGCAGCAGCCGACCGCCCAGCGCCGGGCGCTCGGGCCTGGCGTGGCGCAGGGACCGCGACGGGGTGCGGCCCAGCCACCACACCAGCAGCAGCGCGCCGCCCACGGCACCGGCGCCGGCGGCGCCGCCCACCCACAGTCCGTAGACCACCCCGAGGGGCACCAGTGCGGGGCGCGGGAGGCGCCCGGGGACCGCGGTCGGCAGCGCGGCCGCGCGGCCCAGGACCGGCCGGACCTCGGGCGCGGGCTCGCCCGCGGCCGTGCGGCGCGCGCGCCGCCGGGCGCGGGCGGCGTTCCGCTCGCCGACGGGGCGACGGAGCGCGAGTACCGCCACCACCAGGGCGAACGCGGCGCCGAGCGCCAAGGCGGCGTGGTAGGCCGCGTCCGGCGTATAGCTGAGGGTCACCTGGCCGGAGGTGCCCGCGGGCAGCCGCCACGCCTGCTTCCAGCCGTCCAGGCGCACCGGCTCCAGTGGGGCCTCGCGCCCGTCGACCGTCGCCCGCCAGCCCTCGTTGAAGTTCTCGTTGACGACGAGGAACCTGTCCCCGCCGGCGTCGACGGTGACGCGGCGCTCACTGCTGCCCCAGCCCGAAACCGCCGCGACGCCGGCCGTCTCCACCTCGGCGGAGCCGGATCCGCCCTCACCGGATCCGCCGTCGGCGGCACCGGAGTCCTCCGCGCCCTGCGAACCCTGCGGTTTCACTGCGGGCAGGGCGGAGTCGGCCCCGCTCAGCACCGCCGAGCGCACCCGGTACTGGTCGCCGGGTTCGACCACGAGGCGGTTCCCGCCCTCGCGCACCGGCACGTCCGAGCAGCTCTCGTAGGGCAGCGGGCGGCCGGCGGCCCGGTCCTCCAGCGTGCCCGACACGATGCGGGTCTCCACCCGCTCGCCGTTGACCCGCAGCACCGGGCCCAGGCCGCAGGGGGTGGCGGCCTCGCCGCCCTCGACAGGCGGCAGCGCCTCCACGTCCGGCAGCGCGACGCGCCCGACCTCCAGCGGCTGCCCCGCAGGCGGGTCGAAGGAGATGCGCAGGCGGTCGGCGGTCACCGGGTCGAAGCCCAGCCACCCGCTGCCGTCCAGCCATCCGCTGCGGACGGTGCCTCCGGCCTCGACGGTGACCTCGACCGGCGCGGCGGCGCCGCCGGGGAAGTCCACCCGCAGCCCACCGATCTCGGTGCGCTCCTTCAGCTCCGCGTCGAGCCAGGGCTCGTCCTCGTCGGGGCTCGGGTACCACACGGTGGCTTCGTCGTCGTCGAAGGCGTTGCGCCCCATCGCGGCGGGGTGGTCCACGGAGGTGGAGGAGGAGGTCACCTTGGGGTAGCCGCCGGAGCGGTTGGCGGCGTTCTCCACGTCGTGGGGGTCGGTGGCCACGGCGTGCCCGTTGACGGTGTGCTCGCCGTTCGCGGCCCGGCCGGTCATCGCGAAGCTCCGGTCGAAGGTGTAGGCGCCCTCGCCCTGGACCGCCAGGTCGGGGTTGCACACCCACACCCGCGAGCCCTCCATGCAGCCGGGCACGGTCCCGGTGGAGCCGGTGAAGAGGAACGTCCCGGCGCCCGGGACCCCGGGCACGCTCAGCGTGCGCTCGGCCTCCAGGCCGGGCACCGTCACGCTGGTGATGCCGACCCGGGTGCCGAACCGGTACTCCGGCTCCCAGGCGAGCTCGTCGACGCGGATGCGCAGCGTGGAGGTCTCGCCGGCGGGTGCGGCGAACTCCTGCGGGTCCTCGGTCGGTGCGACGGGTGCGCTGGTGCGGTCGTCGTCGGTGATCAGGCTGATGCGGGCCGGTGGCGGTTCGCCGGACATCTGCTCGAAGGCGATGGACAGCCGGCCGACCTCGCGCGGCTCCTCGAACTCGATCTCCAGCCACTCGCCCACGGCCCCGGCGAACGCGCTGGAGCGCCACGAGGTGTCCAGGGCGTCGTCCAGCGCGGCGAAGGGCATCCGGCCGGGGTCGCGGGCGGAGGGCAGTGCGCCGGAGCCGGCCTCGGAGGAGGAGGCGGAGACGTCGGAGACACCTTCGTAGCGGGCGACCGTGGTGTAGCCGTTCCAGGCGGGGTCGGCGATGTCGGGCGCCGGGGCCTCGCGCCGGTCCTCCTCGGCGGTCAGGGTGTTGCCGGCGTTGCGCCGGACGTCGGAGTAGACGACCTCCCGGCGGCGGGCGGTGTCGGTGACCACCGTGTCCTCGGCGGCGATGTCCTCGGCTCCGGGGTCGTCGCCGACGATCACCGGGCGGTCGCCGGGGAGCATGCCCTGCTCGGCGAGGTCGAGCAGCGCCTCAGGGCCGCCGGCGACCCGCACCGCCTCGTCGGCGGGGACCGTCCCCACCCGGGGTGCCGCGCCGTCGACGGTGTAGACGTCCAGCGACCGGTAGGGCTGGTCGTACCAGAGCGAGGCCTGCCCGCTGTCGGCGGATCCGACCTCGGGGCCGAACGAGGCCGCGCGCGTGATGCCCGGCGAGTCGGCCAGCGCCTGGTGCACGCGGGCGGGCCAGCCGCCGTTGAGGCTCTCGCGCTCCAGGTCGTTGCGCACCAGCAGGTGGGTGACGCCCATGCGGGCCAGGGTGGCGGTGAGCCCCGCCGAACCGCGGCCGGAGGAGATGCGCTGGTCGATCTCATGGTTGAGCCGGGAGACGCCGGCCGACCCCCACGGGATGATCTGGTGGTTGGCCCAGGCCGTCTCCATCAGGGGCTGCATCGGCTCGTCCATCGGGCGGCCCCACGTGTACTCGCCGCGGGCGGAGCCGGGGACCGCCATGGTCGTGCCGGAGCGGTTGTGGGAGTCCAGCCAGCGCGCGGCCTCGTACCAGTAGCCGGGGATCCGCTCGAACCCGCCGGGGGTGGCGACGCCGACCGTGGCCACGGGGGTCAGCGTCGCGGCCAGTGCCAGCGCGCACACGGCGGCCGAGGCGCGGTAGACGGTGCCGGGCGGGGGCACGGTGGCGGACCCTCCGCCTTCGTGCCCGGCGCCGCGGGCGCCCGCCAGAAGGCGCGCCGCCAGGCCCCCGCGCATCGGGGCGGGTTCTGCGCGAGGGCTCCGGGCCCGGCGGTCGGCGGTGTCGCGGGCGAGGACGACGGGCAGATGGGCCAGGCCGAGCACGACGGGAAGCCGGATGAGCGCGTCGAACTTGTGGATGTTGCGGAACGGGCTCAGCGCGCCGTTCAGCAGGTCGCGCATCGTCTCGGCGAAGGGTCCGGTCAACGTGCCCGTATAGCCGGCGACGACGATCGCCGTACCGGTGAGCAGCGTGGTGATCAGGAAGAGCCGCTCGGGCGTGCCCCGGTTGACCAGCCCGGCCAGGCCGAGGCCGGCGACCAAGGCGGTGGCCGCGGCCATCCACGGGTCGGTGGACAGCTCGGCGCCGGCGGGCAGCGCGGGCTGGCCGGGCACGGGCACGTAGCCCATCCAGTTGTCGGCGCCGCGCAGCGCGTTGGTCAGCGTCGTTACGCCGGTGGTGGTGGCCGCGTCCTCGGTGTAGGGCATGAACGAGAACACGTAGCGGCCCATGATCAGCAGGGGGACCATCCACCAGAACGACGCCAGGAACAGCGCCGCCAGCCACCAGGCCAGCAGCCGCCGCTTGCGCGGCCCGCGGGCGCGGGTGAGCAGGTAGACCAAGGGCACCACGAGCACGGCCAGCTCGGAGGCGGCGTTGGTGCCGCCGCAGAACAGGAACGCCAGGGCCGACAGCATCGCCATGCGCATCGGCGGGCGGCCGTGCCGTGTGCCGTACACCAGGGGGAGCACGATCCACGGCAGCAGCATCATCGGCTGCAGCTCGGCGGAGTTGTAGGAAAGCAGGGTCAGCACACGCGGGGCGAGGGCGTAGGCGGCACCCGCCAGGATGCGGGTGTGCAGGGAGCCGATGCCCAGCGCCTCGGCGAGCTTGACGACACCCAGGAACGCCGCACACAGCAGCACCGACATCCACACGCGCTGGACCAGCCACTCGGGCATGTCCAGGGCGATCAGCAGCGCGTGGAAGGGGCCGTTGGGAAAGAAGTAGCCGTAGGCCTGGTTCTGCAGCTGGCCGAAGTAGGAGGGGTCCCACAGGTGGAGGGCGCGCTGCAGGAAGCCGAAGGGGTTGACCGTCAGGTCGATCTTGGTGTCGCCGACGATCTTCGCGGGGTCGAGACTCAGCGCGATCCCGCACAGCAGCAGGCTCGCGCCGAGCAGCTTGAGGCGGCGCAGCAGCGCGGTGTCGTCGGCGGTGTCCTCGGCGGGCGTCTCGGGCTCGTCGCGGGCGGTGCCGGGTGTGTCGAAGCGGGCGCCTACGGCGGGACCGCCGTCGGGTTCGGGCTCGGCGCTGTCGTCGGCGTCGGAGCCTGCTGATCCGTTCGCGCCGACGCGGTCCGGCGCCCGTTCCGCGTCAGGCTCGTCGTCGTGGCGCCGCGCCCCGGGTCGGGCGTCGGTCACCGAACGGCCTTCGCGGAACGTGTCGGGGGGCCCGTACCGGGGCGGGAGGCCGCGGTGTCCGCGCGCAGCCGGTTGCGGCGGGCGGGGGCGGCGGCAGCGGGGGGCGGGGGGCGGAGCCCGTCCCGGCCGGTGGCGGGAGTGCCATCGGGCTCGCCGGTGATGAGACGGGCCATGGCCGCGCCGCTGCCCTCCCACGTGAAGCGGGCGGCCCATTCGCGGCAGGCGCGGCGGATGCGGGCGGCGCGCACGGGGTCGCTCAGCTCCCGCAGCGCCGCGGCGACGACGTCGCTCAGTTCCTCCCCCTCACGTACCAGCCAGCCGGTCTCGCCATGGCGCACCGAGTCGCGGAGGCCGTCGACATCGTAGGCGACCGTGGGCACGCCCAGTCCGGCCGCCTCGATCACGGTCAGCCCCCAGCCCTCGAACTCCGAGGCCGTGACGTGCAGCAGTGATCCGGCCAGGACGGCGTTCTTCTGCTCTTCGGGCAGGTAGCCGTGCAGCCGGACGTGGTCGTAGAGCCCGTCGCGCTCGACCTGCTCCGCCAGCGTCGCGCTTTCGGGCCCGCGGCCGACCACGTGCACACGGAGCTGCGGATAGGAGCCGCGCAGGTCGCGTGCGATGTCCACGATGCGCGAGACCCGTTTCTGCACCACGAGCCGGCCCAGGCTGACGATGGCGGGCGAACCGGTCTCGGCCTCGCTGAGAAAGCGGTCGGGGGCCACCGGCTGGCGCGGCGGGCTGCCGTTGTGCACGACCGTGATGGGCGCGCGCCACCGCAGCTTCTCCCGCATCGCGCGGCGGGAGGAGTCCGAGACCGTCACGGTGGGGCAGTTGCGGTAGACGCGGCCGGCGACGGCGCTCTCGACGAACCTGCCGAACCAGGCCAGCGGGCGGCTGAAGTAGGCGTCGAACTGGAGGTCGTGGACATGGTGCACGACGCTGATCACCCGGGTGCGGCGCGGCAGGACCAGGCGGGAGAAGAAGGGGATGCCGTTCATGCAGTCGAGGGCGGCGTGGAACTCGCGGCGCCACAGCAGCAGCCAGAGCATCACCAGCGGGTAGACGGTGAACTTCCCGCCCATGCGGCGGATGACGATGCCCTCGCGGGTCTCGACGCGGGCCTGGCCGGGCTCACGGCTGGTGAGGAAGGCGACCACGGCGCCACGGGCGGCGAGGTGGCGGCTGATCCGCCAGGCGTACTCCTCGGCGCCGCCGGCCGCGGCCTGCCAGGGGTCGCGCCAGTTGATCATGACTGCGCGCAGGCCGTCCAGCCGCGGCCCCGCCGCCTCCCGCGCGTTCCCGGAGGAGGTTTCGGCCCCTCCGGCGTCCCGGGCCGGTGGGGCGACGTCCGCGTCCTCGGCGAAGCCCGCCTCGGCTGCAGCGGGCGGGGACGCCCGGTGCTGCCCGGGGCCGAACCCGGGGTACTCCGGGAAGAGGGGGATCTGCTGGAACGCCACATGCTCTCCTGTTCCGCCCGTTGCACCCGGTCATCCGGCGAGCGGGCGGCCACCGGGTGCGGCGCCCGGACGACGGGGCAATAGGCGGCGCACGGCCGGGGCGGGGTCGGTGGGGACCGCGCAGGGGGATGCGGGCGACTTTCGGCGCGGCGGACGCGCCCGCCGCCCCGGGGCCGGGGCCGCCGGGGGCGGGCGGTCCGGTCGATCGGCCCGGGCGGGGGCTCGGCCGGGGGTTGAGGCGCGCCGCGTCAGCGGTCGCCGTAGTTGTACAGCGACTGGTTCACCGGCTCCGCCGACGACGAGGTCTCGGTGGCGACTGTGGTGCCGATGAAGGCCAGTCCACCGGCCAGGGCCGCGCCGATGACACAGGCGGCGACGATTTTGATCACGTGGGGTTCTCCTTCCGCGATACCGCGCCTTCGAGCGGTTCGGTACGCCTGGAAACGAGACTAGAACCTGATACACCTAAGGACCAGACAAGTGCCCCAACTGTAACGAACCATGTCGAGGCTTCCAAGCCTGTTAGCGCGTCGTCTGCCGGATCCACATGCCTATCCGGCACTTCGAGCAGCAGCAGTCCGCCACCGCTGTGCACGGCGACCGGCCCACCGGGGCCGGGTGAGAACCTGTTATCGCCCCCGAGAGGGCCGAGGCCTGGGGCCGCGGCTGCTCCGTCGAGCCGCCGCGCAGCGGGCAGCTCGACGAGGATGTAGCGGATGCCGAGCTCACCGAGGGACTCGGTGTAAGCGCGGGTTCCCGGACGCGCGTCGTGCAGCCGGGCGACCCGCCGGGCGAGGGGGTCCTCCCCCTCGGCGAGGCGGACTCCGCCGGCGCCGCCGACCCGCAGGTCGTCGTTCCAGACGGTGCGGCGGTCGAACAGCTTGGTCGCGGGGTCGAGTACGACGACACTACGTCCGTCGCCGCGCCAGTCAAGGCCGCGGTAGGCGCTCCAGGGCAGCACCAGCACCCGGCCGGGGCGCGGGTCGCCGTCGACCAGCCGCTGCACGCGGTGCCATTCCCGAGGGTAGTCGACCGGTTCGAGCCGCCCTGCCGCGCCCCACAGCAGGCCGGGCAGCAGCGCGACCGGGGCCAGCGCCAGCACGGCTCCCAGCAGCGCGCCGGCGCGCTCCCGCCCGGGCGGACCGGCCGACGCGCGGCAGGCCCACAGCACCGCTCCGCCGACACCCGCCGCCTGGAGCAGCGCGAGCGGGGCCACGTACAACTGGCCGTCGCGCAGCGGGCCGAACCCCGCCCACTGGCCGATCAGCCACGCCAGGGCGTCGCGGCCGGGGGCGGTCGTGCCCGCCAGCGCGAGGGCCAGCCCGGCCGCGGCGGCCGCCGACAGGCCCGCGCCGAAGCCCGGCGCGCCGCCGCGGAGGACCAGCCACACCCAGCCCGCGACGGCGGCGAGCGACAGCGTCAGCCGGCACGCGGCCGGCCACGGCGCACCGAACCACTCCGGCACCGCGTGGGCGTTCCAGACCCCGCCGAGCGACAGCAGCGAGCCGGCTGCGCCGAACGGGGTGTCGGCGCGTGCGGCGAACAGCGCGACCGCTCCGGGGTCCGTCCGCGCGCCGCTGCCCAGCGCCGGCACGAGCCACGGCAGCGACAGCAGCACGATCGCCGCGGCCACGGCGCCGCCTGCCCGCAGCGCACGGCCGACGCCACTCCCGCGGCCTCGGCCGTGTCCGGTGGGTCCGCCGTGTCCGGTGGGTCCGGTCGATCCTGCGGGTCCGGTGGGTCCTGCGGGGGCCGCCGCAGCGGACGGCGGGCACCCGGTCGGCGCTTGCGCGCGAGCGGCCCGGGCGCCGTTCCCGGCGAAGCCGCCGAGCACCGCCGCGGGAAGTCCGACCAGCGCCGACAGCACCATCGCGGAGAACCCGCCTACCGCCGCCGGCAGCAGCGCCGGCACCAGCCGCGCGACGTCGCCCGGCCCGGCGGGGCGCGCCGCTCCCGCCAGGCGTCCTGCGGCGGCCGCCACCCACGGCAGGCCCGCATAGCCCAGCAGCATCGCCCACTGCCCCAGTAGCAGGCGCTCGGCCACGAAGGGGTTCCACACGTAGAAGACCGCCGCCGCGACACGCGCCGCGGCCTCGCCGCCCTGCCCCGCCCATCCGGCGGGGACGAGCCGTCCCGCTCCGGCCCCGGCGACCGTGAACACGGCCATCAGCAGCAGCGCCTGGACGGCGTCGCCCGGAAGCAGCAGAGCCAGCGCCCCGGACACGGCGTCGCTGGGTACCGCGCGCGGGAAGCCGCCACCGCCGCCCAGGGTCACCGCCGACAGGGGCGGGTCGGGAACGGCCACCATGTCGTAGCTCAGCACGAAGCCGGGCCCCAGCGCGGGTCCCAGCGCCAGCACGCCCGCGCCCGCACCCGCCGCCCAGGGCAGCAGGCGGCCGAGCCGGGCCGCGCTCAGCCGCGCGGCCACGGTGCCCGTCTCCGCGCCCGTGCGCGCAGCGGCCGGCGGAAGCCGGCGTTGGGCCCGCTCACCCCGAACCTCCGCTCACGGTCCCGGAGTAGCCGCCGCGCACGAAGTCGCGGTGCGCGCGCACGGCGAACTCCCAGCCGGCGGCGCCGCCGTCGATCTGCCACCGGGTCCCCTCGTCGACCACCGCGGCGCTCGACCAGCCCTCGCCGTCCTCCGGCCCCTTGCCGTCCCGCGGTTCGCACTCGGCGGAGTCCTCGCCGCCGGGCTCCTGCGCCGGAGCGGACGGTGAGGGCGTCCCCTGCCCGGAGCCCGCGGAGGGCGACTCCGACGGCGGCTCGGGCAGCGCGCACCTCAGCGGCCGCCGCCACACCTCGTAGTGGGTCGCCGAGGAGACCCCGTCCCAGGTGAGCCTGCTTCCGTCGGACCGGATGCGGACCCGGTCGGGCGCGGGCGGCGGATCGTCGGCGTGGCTGACCCGCACCGGATCGGAGCGGGCACCGCCGTCGTCGCCCTTGAACGGACGGACGACGAACTCGTAGGTGGCTCCGGCCAGCAGCCGGTCGACCGCGACCGCCGCCCGCCCCTCCCCCGGCGCCGACACCTCCACGGGCAGTGCCACCTGCTCATCGCGCTCGGGGCGCAGGCGCTGCTGCAGGACCTGGTAGCGGGTGGCGCCCGGGACCGGGTCCCAGGCGAGCCGCACGCCGTCGTCGGTGTCCTCGGCCTCGACCTCGGGCGCCCGGCGCGGGCCGGTCCGCACGTCGGGCAGCGGGCGCGGGTAGGGCCGGCCCAGGCCGAGGTCCTCGGCGAGCGCGTCGGCGAACGCCGCCGCGATCTTCAGCTCGCCGCGCGCGTCGGGGTGGGTTCCGTCCCAGGTGTCCTGTGCGGGCGCAAAGTCCGCCGCGGTCCGGGCGACGACCACCGGCGAGCGGTCGCCGCTGATGTCGCGGGCGAGGCTGGGAAGCGACGCGTTGAACTCGGCGATCCGGTTGTTCATCGACTCGTCGGAGCCGCTGCCCCAGACCGGGGTGACCTCGCCCAGCACCACCCGGACCCCGCCCTTGGCGACCCGGGCGGCGGTGACGGCGTCGCGAACGGCCCCCAGCGCGTCCTCGGCCGAGCCCCCGTGCACGAAGTCGTTGACGCCGGCCATGAACAGCAGGTAATGGGGGTCGTACTCGGCCACCTGCTCGCCGACGTCGCGGGCGAGGCCGGCCGCCGTGGCGCCCCACCGGCCCGCGTGGTCGGTGTCGAACCCGGGTTCGGCGTAGCTGTCCGCGCCCCCGGTGCCTGTGGCGAGGTCGAGCATGGAGGTCTCGGGCCCGACGAAGTCGACGTCGAGGTCGGACCGGTGGCTGAGGTGCCGCCAGAGGCGGTACCTCCACGTGTAGTCGCCGCTGCTGCCCTGGACGATCGAGTCGCCGACGACCAGGATCCGGGCCGTGCCGGAGGGGGGCGGCGCGGCGGTCGCCTGGGCACCCCCGGATCCGTCTGCGCCGTCGGCGTCGTCGGTGCGGAAGGTGCCCATGAGGCTCTGGATCAGCAGCAGGGTGACGAACATGGCGGCGACGGTGATGCCGAACAGCCCCAGCGGGGTCGGGCGCAGGCGCGGCCGCGAGTCCTCGGAGCCCTTGCGCAGCACCTGCACCAGTCGCCTGCTCCGGCCGGTGAGAGCCTCGCCGGCGCGGTCGTCGCCGCGTGCGCCGGTGTCGCCGCCCCCGTCGCCGGGTACGTGCCGGCCCGGCACGCCGCTGTGCTCGCCGCCCTGCCGGGCGGCGCCGCCGGGGCGAAGGCGGCGGATGAAGGGGATGAGGCGGTCCAGCGCCCTGCGGACGCGGGCGGGGGGATCGTGCTCGCTGGCCACGCTCGGGTCACCTCCGCGCGTCGCGGATCGGGGGGGTCGTCGCCCGTACCGGCCCGGACGGCCGCACGGTCGCGGTGTGGGGTGGCACTTGCGCGGTCCTCCGTGGCTGCTCGGCTGCGGTATTCGGCGACGGCGCCGCTGCCGGAAGCCGCCGGCAGGGCGGGGCCGCACGGTGCGCCCCCGCCGACGATTGAACTCCACCCGGCGCCCTGTCCGCACCCCGGGGCGCGGCCCTGTGGAAGAGCCGTCGGCGCGCCGGGCGGGCGAACGGGTACGCGACCGCACATTCCAGTAGAACACGTACCACTCGCAGAAACCGGCGCCGCCTGGTGCCGACCCCGGACCCGGGCACGGCGCTCCCACCCGCCTCGACCGCGGCTGCCTCGGTCGATGCGCGATTGCGGCACCGTGCGCCGTGCGTGCGCCGCCGGCCCGGCCACCCGCTGCCGCGCCGCCGACCACGACGACAGAACTTGTTATATATCCGCAGTCGACTAGGATCGGGCGGCACGTCCGCCCGGCCGCGGCCGACCGTCTGCAATCCGCGCGGCCCGTTCCCGGCCGGACCCGCCCGAGCCGGGCCGGAGTCCGGTACTGTCGCCCGAGCCCGAACGCGCTTCCTCCCTCCCGTCCGCCCCAGCCCCGCGCCGCGCACCGTCCCCTGTCCGGGCAGGCCGCGGCCACCGTCCGGAAAGGCGGCGCCCGTGACAGGTCTGATCGCCGCGCTGGTCTCCGCCGCGGTCTACTCTCTCGGCCTGACGGTCGAGCAGCGGGCCCTGCACCGCTCCCCCGGTATCAGCGTGCACCGGCCGCTGCACCTCGCACGCGTGCTGCTGGGCAACCCCCGCTGGGTGTCCGGCTGCGCGCTGGCGGCCGCGGGCAGCGTCGGCCTGATCGTCTCGCTCGGCCTGGCGCCGGTCTCGGTGGTGCAGCCCGCCTTCGCCGGCGGGATCTCCACCATGCTGCTGATCATGGCGCTCGTCCTGGGCGAGCCGATCACCCGCGGCGAGCGGCTGGCCTTGGCACTGATGCCGGTCGCGCTGCTGCTGCTCAGCCTTTCGCTGGCGCCGGGCGGGCGCACCGGTACCGTGCCGAACCTGCCGCTGCTCCTCGGCGTCAGCGCGGCGACGGTCCTGGGCTGCGTCCTGGCGATGGCCGCGGCCGGGCGCGCCGGACGCTACGTGTCGGCGGCGGCCATGGGCGCGGCCGCCGGTTTGGCTCAGGGCGCCGCCGGGCTGCAGGGCAAGGCGGTCGGCGGCCTGCTCGCCGACCACGGCCCGGCGGCGGCGGTGCCGGCCGTTCTCGCCTCCCCCTACCCCTACCTCTACGGCGTCGGGTGGGCCGTGGGCATCGTGCTGTTCCAGACCTCGATGCAGCGCTCCCGCGCCGCAGTCACCGCGCCGGTGGCCAACGTGACCGGCAACGTGTTCATGGTGGTCGCGGGCACCGCGGTCTTCGCCGAGGAACTTCCCGACGACCCGCTGCAGCTCGCGCTGCGCGTCGCGGGCTTCGCGCTGACCCTGGTCGTCGTAGTGCTGATCCGCGGCAACGTCGCCCGCGCCGAGGCCGACACCGCCCGCGTACGCGCCGCCCGCGAGGGCGCCCCGCAGCCCGGGCAGCCCGCTCCCGGACGCTGACCCGCCGCCCGCACCGGAGCGCGGCTCAGGCCCGCACCGACAGCGCGTCCGCGAGCGCCGGGGCCGCGACCTCGGCCCAGGCCCCCGCGACCTCCGTCGGCTCGGCGAGCTCGCGCCGGCTCATCAGCAGGCCCGGCTCAGCGACCCAGGCGCCCAGGTCGGCCAGAAGCACCCGCAGGTCATCCTCGATAGTGCGCCCGTTGCGCAGGTCCTCGACGACCGCCATCGGCGCGGCCACTCCGTGGCCCAGCCCCAGCTCCGGCAGACGGTCCAGGAAGACCTTGAGCAGGCCGGTGTAGCTGCCGTGCGCCTGTGGTGAGGCGACCAGCAGAACGTCGCTGCGGCGTACGGTCTCCACGGCCTCGACGATGTCGCGGCCTGGCCGGGCCGCCAGCAGGGCGGGGCCGAGTTGCGCCAGGTCGACGACGTCGGTGCGGTCCTCGCCGCCCGGTGCGAGCGGACCGACGGCGCGGGCCAGCGCCTGGGCGGCGTGCGCGGCGGCGGCCCGGATGGCCGAACGCGGCTCGGGGTCGGCGACGAGAACGGTGAATCGCGTCATGTTCGTAGCTCCTGGTGAGTGCGGCTGGTCTGGCCGTTCACTGGCGGCGGCGCCGAGGGGTGGCGGAGCCGGCGCTCTGGACGGCCGCGGCCGGAACGCGTCGAGGGGCGGGCGGGGCCGCGGGGGAAACGAATGCGACGGGGGGCACCGGGCTGTCAAAGCCGTGGCCTCGATGTCAGCGGTCCGAGCGCACTTGGGCGACGGTGCGGGCGGGGCCGCCGCGGGTGCCGGGCGGTCGGGGAGGCGCCGCTCCCCGATGGCGCTATCTGCGACAGAGTGCGCTGGCCTGCTGGCGCAGGTCGACGTGCAGGCGCTGGACGAGCAGCTCACCGGCGGACATGTTCCCCATGATGATCGGGGTCCCGGCTATCGTCAATGCGTGGGCGGGTGCGACCGCCCGCCCCTTCGCCGCGCCGGAAACGGCACGGCGCCCGCCCCTGCGCCCGTCATCCGCGGTGCCGGGACGCGCGCCCGGACCTCCGGCCGGCAGAGGATGATCCACGTGGTATCGGGCACAGGAGGATGCGGGACATGGGCCAAGGGCCGACCGGGACGACGCTGACGAACGCACGGCTGCTCACCCCGCACGGGGTCCGGGCGGGCTGGCTCCGGGCGGAGGAGCAGCGCATCACGGCTCTGGGCACGGGGGAGGCGCCGGAAGGCGGCACCGTGACCGTGGACGCGGGCGGCCGGTGGGTGCTGCCGGGCGCCGTCGACATCCACATCCACGGCGGGGCGGGCGCCGCGTTCACCGACGCCGACCCTGAACGGGCCATGCGCATTGCGGAGTTCAACCGCACCCAAGGCGTCACGACGATCGTCGGCGGCCTGGTGACCGCCGCGCCGGCCGACACCCTGGACCAGATCGCGGCGCTGGCCGAGGTGGCCGACAGCGGCGGCATCGCCGGCGTGTACCTGGAGGGCCCCTACATCGCGGCGAGCAAGTGCGGCGCGCACGACCCCGCCCTGCTGCGCGAACCCGACCTCGCCGAATTCGCCGCGATACTGAAGGCCGGGCGCGGCCACATGCGGATGATCACCGTGGCCCCCGAGCTTCCGGGCGCGCTCGAGCTGATCCGCGCCGCCGTCTCCGAGGGCGTGGTCGCGGCCGTGGGCCACACCGAGGCCACCTACGACGAGGCGCGCGCCGCGTTCGACGCCGGCGCGACCGTGGCCACGCACATCTACAACCAGATGCGCCCGCTGCACCACCGCGAGCCCGGCCCGATCGCCGCAGCGCTGAACGACGAGCGCATCACCGTGGAGTTGGTCAACGACGGCGTGCACGTGCACCCCGGCGCCGCGCGGCTGGTGTTCGACAACGCCGGCAGCGACCGGGTCGCGCTGGTCACCGACGCGATGGCGGCGGCAGGGCTGGGCGACGGCGAGTACAGCCTCGGCAACCTGCGGGTCCGCGTCGAGGACGGCCGAGCCCGCATCGCCGAGACCGGGCAGATCGCCAGCAGCACGATCGTGCTGCCCGACGCGGTCCGGCGGGCCGTGCACACCATGGACGTGCCGCTGGAGGCGGCCGCGCACGCGGCCTCGGCGGTTCCCGCACGGGCGCTGGGCCTGCCGGGCGTCGGGTCGCTGACGGCGGGCGGCAAGGCCGATCTGCAGCTTCTGGACGACGACCTGTCTGTGGCCGGGGTCATGCACAACGGCTCCTGGGTCCGCCGCCCCTGAGGCGGCCGGAGGCCGCCGCTGCCCTCTCCCCCGGCGCGGGGCCCTCCCCCGGCCCGCCGGAACCCGGCCACCAGGTCGCGGCGGATTCGGAGTGTCGGCCTGCGGCAACCGCTCGGCGGCGGTACGCATGTGGCGCGCGGCCGTCAGCCGGCTAGCCGGTGCGCCGAGGCCGCATACGTGCCCGGGGGGAGAACGATGGACATCGCCGTATCGGTGGTCGTGCCGACGCACAACGGATCGCGGGGGCTGCTGCGGGGGTTGGAGTCGCTGCGTCGGCAGTCGCTGCGCCGCGAGCGCTTCGAGGTGCTCTACGTCGACGACGGCTCGACCGACGGCACGGCGGAGCTGCTGGACGCCGAGACCGCCGGCGACCCCAATGTGGAGGTGGTGCGCATCGACGGCTCCGGCTGGCCGGGACGGCCGCGCAACGTCGGCGTCCGCAAGGCCCGGGGCCGCTACGTGCTCTTCATGGACGACGACGACCGGCTCGGCCCCGAGGCGCTCCAACGCCTGTACCGCAGGGCCGAACGGGACCGCGCCGACATCGTCGTCGGCCGCATGGCGGGCGTGGGCCGCAACGCACCGCGGGAGATCTTCCAGCGGCCCATGTCGGGCGGCTCGCTGCGCAGCCGGGCGCAGCTGCTGAGCACCCTGACCGTGCACAAGCTGTTCCGGCGCGAGTTCCTCCTCGACAACGGGCTCGCCTTCCCGGAAGGCAGGGTGCGCCTGGAGGACCACATGTTCATGCTGCGCGCCTACCTGGCGACCGAGCGGGTGTCGGTGCTGCACGACCACACCTGCTACTTCTGGGTCCGCGACGGCAAGTCCAACAACATCTCCTACGCCCGCAAGGAGCCGGGAGAGTTCCTGGGCAGCATCGAGCGGATCTTCGACATCATCGACGAGCAGGTCGAGCCCGGCCCGTTCCGCGACCGCCTCATCGCGCACTGGCTGCGCTCGAAGCTGCTGGGGCTGTTCCAGGGCCGCTCCTTCCTGCGCCAGGACGACGACCGCGTCGCCCTGATGCACCGGCTCGCGGGCGACCTCGTCCGCAGGCGCGTGACCGCGTCGGCCGCGGCCCGGTTGAACCCGTTCGCCCGACTGCGCCTGGCCGCGCTGACCGGCGGCGGCCCCGACGCGCTGCGCCGGGTCGCCGAGTTCGAGGAGGACGTGGCGCACCGCACCCGCATCACCGGCTTCCGCTGGCGCGGCTCCGAGCTCGCCGTGGACGTCGAGACGGGCCTGGAGCGGGTGTCGTCCGGCGCTCCGCTGGAGTTCGTGCGCGAAGGGGGCTCGGTCTACTGGGACCTGCCCGCCGATCTCGCGGCGGTGCCCGAGATCAAGCGGGCGGCTGAGATCGGCGACGCACCGCCGGCCGCGGCCTGGCGCGCCTACGCCTCGCGCCCCGACGACCCGGCCGTGGTCAGACTGCCGCTCGACTACAAGGTGTGCGAGGAGCCCGCCGAGGCCCCCGGCCGCTTCCGTCTGCGGCTGTCCGGCTCGCTGCGCATCGACGCCGAGACCGCCGACCACGGGCGCCCCCTGGCCGGCACCTGGAGGTTCGACACCCGCGTGGTCCTCGGCGGCGTCAGCAGCGGCCACACGCTCGGCCCGGAGCGCGCTTCCGGGGCCGAGCGCACCCGCGTGCCCGCGTTCGTGGGCCCCCGGGACCGCGCGCGCTTCGCCAACCCCTATTGGAACTCCGACGGGGTGCTCGTCTTCTCCACGACGGGAAGCCGGCGCCCGCTGCGGCGCGCACTGCGCACAGGCCGACCGGTCGGCGTCGCCCGCACCGCGGCGGGGCTGCGCCTGGACATTCCGCTGGCGGTGCAGGCCGCGATACCCGGAGAGCTGACCCTCACCCTCGCCCGCGAGGGCCGAGAGCCGATCAGCGCCCCGGCGCGGGTCACGGCGCAGCCGTGCCCGGCCGGGCACGGGTCGCTGCCGACAGCGATCCTCAGCGCAACGCTGCCGGTCCCCTCCGCGAGGGGTGCGCTGCACGTCGGCGTCGGCGAGGGCGACGAGTACACGGAGTTGGGGATCGACCTGTACTGGACACCGGCGGGGTGGCGGATCGGCCGACCTGCGGGCGGATTGGCCCGGCGGTGCGCCCGCGCGGGCACCCGGGGAGTGCGGCGCCTCGCCGGCAGGCTCTCGGAGCCCTTGCGCCGCGTCCCTGCGTTCGCCGGGCAGGAGCCGCCCTCGGAGCAGGGCTCGGAGCAGGGCTCGGAGGAGCCGACCGGCGACGGGGCGGCCGTCCCGCGGAGCGGCAGGGCGATCGCGCCGAGTGCGCTGCCGCGCCGGGGCGGCGCTCCGTCGGAGGAGGTCCCTGCCGGGCACGGCGCAAAGCGGTGAGGGACGGAGGCGCTGCGGCCTGCGGCGGCCCGGCAAAGAGCCCGGCCGCCGTCCGCCCGAGCCCGCCCGACGACCGCGGGGGCGGGTCCGGCGGGGTGGCGAACACGGCGTGTCGTCGGCAGGCTACACAGTTTCAGCTGTTTACAGGACCACAATGGCGGTGATAGCGCGCCCCGCGCGAGCTCACTAGCCTAGGAGGCCGCCGTGGTCGATCAGCCTTCCAGCAGCAACTCCCGGCCCGCTCCCGCACCGCTGCGGAACTCGGCGGGGCGCGCGGAGCTCTCCCGGCTGGCCACGGCCGTGACGCGCTACGGCGTGTGGGCGCGCGTCATCGACGACGGGTCGCCCTACCTGCGGGTCAGCAACCCCGAGTCCGAGGCCGCCGTCGAGGACGTCTTCTGCGAGGCGCGCGCCCACGACCACGCCTTCATCGCGTCCTTCGGGGTCTATCTCGGCAACAGCGAGAGCATCGACCTGACCGCCGGAAAGGTGGCCTGGCTCGTCGGCGCCACACCGGAGTGAGCGGAGGGGGCCGCCGACTCGACCCGCGGCGCCGAGGGCGTCGTCGATGCCGCCACCCCCTGTTCGCGCAGCAGTCGCTGGAACGCCCTCGCGTTCGGTACCGCGCGGGCGCGGACGGTCGCCGCGGCCGGGAGCCGGGAGCCGCGGCCGGACCGGTCGGCCGGCGTTGCTCTACGCCGGCACCGACCCGGGTAGGAACCGAGTGTGACCCGTCTGACCTGCGAACGGGCGCATTCGGAAATGAGCGGAAGATGTTTGGGAGACTACTGGCTCCTCCGGCGGCCGCCGCCACCTGTGCGGGGCTGATCGCCTGCCTCCCGGTCGAGGTCGAGACGCCCGCGTCCCCGTCGCCGGAGCCTGAGAAGACGGAGCGGAGCGGGGAGCCGGAGCGGCCCCGCGAGCAGGTACGGCCGAAGGGCAAGCCCCCCGAGGCGCCCGACCTCACCGAGTTCCACGGGATGTCCGGCAGCGACGGGTACTTCGACATGCGCATCAACGAGGCCTACGTGGACGACGACGATGTGATCACCGACGGCGCGGGGACATCCTCCCGCGCGCCGAGCGGGAGCCGATACGTCGTCTTCAACGTCCAGATCACCAACACCACGTCGAGCCCGAAGTACTTCGACTGGGGCGGCTCGCACGCCTACGACGTCGAGGGCAACCAGTACGTGGACGACTACGACGCCGCGCTCACCACGTGCGACGACTACTGCGGGGAGGAACTGAACCCCGGCGGCACCGTGGAGACGGACGTCATCTTCACCGTCGCGGACGGCGTCCAACTGTCGTCGGTGGAACTGCTGTCCGATCCCTACACCCCGGGGACTCCGGCGACGTTGGAACCGTGAGGTGCATGGGGCGCAAGGACCGCGCCGGTCGGGCGGCGACGCCCGCCGGCGGGCGCAGCGTGCGAGCGGCGCCGCCGCACGCCGAAGGCACCCGACCGGGACGCCTCAGAAGCCGCCCGGCGGGGTGACACCCCGCCTCGCCCCCGGGCCGCGCACCCTCGGACGAAGAAAGACGACCCCGCTCAGGGGCCTTTCGGCCGCTGAGCGGGGTCGTCTCCGATTCGGGTGGAGGTGGCGGGAATCGAACCCGCGTCCTTCGATGACGAGCCAGGGCTTCTCCGAGCGCAGTTCGCGTTGGCGTTCTACTCGGCTCCAGCGCTCCCGCGAACGAGTCGCTGACGAGCCCAGCCACGTGAATGTCCCGCTCGGGCCCCGTGGCCTGATCCGAGCGGTAAGTCCTCAAGTCGATGCCGGACACTGGACCGAGGACGGGTCCAGGCCGACAGAGTCACTATCGCTTATGCAGCGAGAGCGAACTCAGTGCGCTTAGAATTGGCACTTGTATTTAGCGCGAGGCAGGATTTACGAGGTTACGTCGCAACCCTCGGCTCGCTTCCCCTGGCACGGCGATCAAAGTCGAAACCGATCACCCCCTGTGTAGTTTTCAACGGGCCGCAGCCCGCATGCGGGACCACCGAGGTGTCCCCGCATGATCCAACGCTACCCCTAGAACGCGCCGGGGTCCAAGTTGATTCCCGGTATCGTCCACCGCCGATCTTGTAGCCATCGTCACTGGAAAACGCTTTCCTTCACGATGGCTACAAGATCGGCGCGGTTGGGGTCCCCAGGGGACGGAGGTGCCGGAGGCGAAGGGAATCCCTCGCGGGCGCGGACGGGAACCATCGACGCTGCCCGCGAGGGCGGCCGGCAGGGTCGGGCCGGCCTTTTCCTTTCGGCAGGGCCTCCCCCGAGACGAGGTCCTGCTATCGACTGGGCCGCAACCCCCTTTGCGGTCCCCAGTCACTCGTGAAGACGCGTGTCGTCCCTGCAGGGGTTGCTCGCCCACCGGATTTTTTTCTCGGTTCGGGACAACACGCCGCAGCCCGCTACGAATCCGGCCGAACGGCGCCGAGGACGCGCGCCGAGCACACGCCCGCGCCCGCAGCCGGGCGTGCGTCGGCGCCTACCCGCTCTGCTCGGCGGACGCGCCGCTCGCACCGGGCGGCGTCGCGGAGGGCGAAGTTCCAGCGCCGGCCTGGCCGGACTGCTGGCCGCCCCCGGTGTCGGCGGCCTGCGGGTCCTGCTCGGCCATCTTCTCGACGTAGCCGTAGGGAAGCTGCTGCAGGAAGGATCCGGCGGCCTGCGCCGCGTACTGCTCCCACAGCTGGATGGAGGGGTGTACCTCGGCCGCCACCGCGAATGCGATGTCGCCCTGGTAGCCGACGAACCACTGCACCGCGGTCGTGTCGCCGCGCACCTTCTGGGTCGTGTTGGCCACCTGGCCGTGCACCGGGACGGTGCCGACGTCGGCATCGACCGCGCTCAGCTCGACGGCCGAGCGCATCATCTCGCGGAGCGGCTTGACGACCCCCGGGTCGAGGCGGCGGGTCGCCCCGTCCGACACCGCCGCGGCATCGTCGCCGGAGACCAGCCGCGGCGCGTGCCACGCCCCGTCGCTGACCGCTCCCGCCGCGAGGGCCATCGACAGCGGGCTCACCCGCACCTGGTCGGTACCGGCCATGGCCGCCGCGGCCTCGCCAGTCGAGCCGGGCCGCTCGAAGCCCCCGTTGTAGGTGGGCACGGACAGCCGCCAGTCGCCGCCGATACCGAAGTCGCGGGCGGCCGACTCGATCGCGTCGGCGCCCACCTTCTCGCCCATCCGGGCGAAAGCGGTCGTGCAGGAGTAGCTGAAGTTCGTGGTGAGGTCGGGCAGGCCCGACAGGCCGGTGTTGTTCGGCGTGGTGAAGGTGCGCCCCCCCACCTTGGTGCTGTTGTCGCAGGTCAGAGTGTCGTCCGGCGAGTAGGCGCCGCTGCGCAGGGCGGCCGCGTAGGAGACGATGCTGAACGCCTCGCCGGGCCGGTACTGCGCGGTGAACGCGCCGTCGTCGTCCGCGCCGCCGTTGCCGACCGAGGCGAGCACTTCGCCGGTGCGGGCGTCCAGCGCGACCATGTAGCCCCGCTCGGGCAGGGTCTCCAGAGCCGCCTTGCCGGCCTGCTGAACGTCGAGGTCCAGGCTGGTCTCCAGCGAGCCGCTCTGCAGCCCTGGCCACGAATGCAGAACGCCGGTCGCGTCGCCCTTCCTGTCGACGGTGACGACCTTGGTCGTGGCCGTGCCCGCCAGACGCTGCTGGAAGACGTTCTGGAGGCCGGTGAGGCCCACCGTGTCGCCGGCCTGGTAGGTGCCCGCCACACGGGAGGAGACGTTGTGCTCGGCCGTGCCCGCGACCTCCCCGACGACGGGGGCGGCGGCCTCCGGTTTGAGCTGCATCTTGAGACGCTCGGTCCGCACACCGGGGATCGACGTGGTCTGCCTGCGGATCTTGTCCGTCACCTCGCCGGCGCGCATCAGCACCAGCGGCTGGAACTCCTCCGGCGGCGCGGAGCGGACGCGGTCCAGGAGCGGCTGCTCGTCCTCGCCCAGCACATCGGCGAGCTCGGCGACGCCGCGCTCAGCGTCCTCCAAGTCGGTGGGCACGACGCCGAACGCGGTGACGGAGGTCGTGCCTACCAGCGGATCGCCGTTGCGGTCGGCGATCTGCCCGCGGTCGGGGACGTCGTAGCTGACGGCCATGCGCTCGTCCTGGCCCAGGTCGGGGTGGATCACCGACGGCGACCACGAGATCAGCCAGCCGCCGGGGCCGTCCCGCAGGGACAGCGACCCGGTGTACTTCCACACCGGGTCGCCGATGCCCAGGTCGGCCTGGGCCTGGAACTCCGCCTCGGCGGTGTCGCCGTCCTGCGTAATGCGCCCGAGGGAGAAGCGCAGCCCGGCGAGGTCGAGCTGGCGGTGGGTGTCCTCCAACGCCTCGGCGACCTTCTCGGCCTCGCCGCCCTGGGTGTAGGCGGCCGCGTTGGAGTAATCGCCGGCCTGCCACTCCAGCAGGAAGTTGCGCACCGCGACCTCCGGCGAGGGCTGAGTGGTGCAGCCCGAGACCACCGCGGCGACGGCGAGCCCGGTTCCTGCCGCTAGCAGACGGCGGAGGTGACGGGGGGACACCCTTGCGATCCTTTCACAGCGCTCAGCGCCGACGCCGCAGCGCGCGCTCCATGTCGCGCTTTGCCTCGCGTTCGGCGATGTCGCGGCGCTTGTCGTAACTGCGCTTACCACGAGCCAGCGCGATCTCGACCTTGGCGTGGCCCTCGCTGAAGTACAGCGACAGGGGGACCAGGGTGCGCCCGGCCTCCTGGGTCTTGCCGATCAGGCGGGCGATCTCCTCGCGGTGCAACAGCAGCTTACGGGGTCTGCGGGCGGAGTGGTTGGTCCACGTGCCCTGTGCGTACTCGGGGATGTGGACGTTCTCCAACCACACCTCGCCGTCCTTGACCTGGGCGAAGCCGTCGATCAGGGACGCGCGCCCGGCGCGAAGCGACTTCACCTCGGTCCCGGTGAGCACGATGCCCGCCTCGTAGGTGTCGTCGATGTGGTAGTCGTGCCGAGCACGCCGGTTCTGCGCGACGAGCTTCCGCCCCTTTTCGCGTGCCACAGGTATCCCCTTCCTCGACCGCGCTGTGGCGCGGTCCCCCGCCTGCGAGGCTAGACCCGCAGGTAGCGCCGCAGTGTCAGGAACGAGGCCACCGTACAGAGCAGGATGCCCAGGATCAGCGTCACGCCGATCACCGACATCAGTGAACCGGTCGACAGCGTGACGTCGAACTGGAACCACTCCTGGATCCGCGTCAGCAGCAGATAACGCGCGGCCACGATGAAGCCGGAGGCGATGACACCGCCGATCAGGCCGGCGATCGCGCCTTCCAGCAGGAACGGCAGTTGGATATAGAAGTTCGACGCGCCGACGAGCCGCATGATGCCGGTCTCCTTGCGCCTGTTGTAGGCGGCCAGGCGAACGGTATTGCCGATCAGCAGCGCCGCCGCGGCCAACTGCACGAACGCGACGGTCAGCGCGGCGCCGGTGAGGCCGTCGAGCAGGCCGAAGAACTGCTCCAGCACCGCCTGGTCGTCGTAGATGGAGTCGATGCCCGCGCGGCCCTCCACCTCGTTGGCCACGGACTGGTACTTGGTCGGGTCGACCAACTGGACCCGGAAGTTGTCGGGGATGTCGCCCTTGCGGACGGCGTCCACCATGGCCTGGTTGTTGGAGAAGCGTTCCTGGAAGTCCTTGTATGCCTGCTCAGCTGAGACGTACTCGACGCTCTTGACCTGGCTCATCGACTCCAGGTCGCTCTGGATGCCCTGGCGCTGCTCGTCGGTGGCGGGCCCGTTCTCCTCACACGTGGTGGAGTTGGAGATCTCCGTGCACATGTAGATGGTCAGGGTCACACGCTCGTCCCAGTACTGGCGCATCTGCGATACCTGCTGGTTGATCAGCAGACCGCCGCCGAACAGGGCGAGGGAGATGGCCACCGTCGTGATGACCGCCACGGTCATCGTCAGGTTGCGACGCAGACCGATCCAGATCTCGGAAAGTACGAATTGTGCACGCATGAGAGTTAAGGGTCCATCCTCGTGGGCTTCGCCGCGCTGCACTGACCAACGCAGGAGCGCTGGCAGGCCCGTGCGTCAGTACGCCTGCCCGTAGACGCCGCGGGTCTGGTCGCGCACGACCACGCCGTCCTCGAGCTCGATGACGCGCTTGCGCATCGAGTCGACGATGGCCGCGTCGTGGGTCGCCATGACAACGGTCGTCCCGGTCCGGTTGATTCGGTCGAGCACCTTCATGATGCCGATCGACGTAGCGGGGTCGATGTTCCCCGTGGGCTCGTCAGCAAGCAGGATCTGCGGGCGGTTGACGAACGCCCGCGCGATGGCGACCCGCTGCTGCTCGCCACCCGACAGCTCGTCGGGCATGCGGTCGGCCTTGCCTTCGAGGCCGACGAGTTCGACGACCTCGGGGACGACCTTGCGGATGAACCTCCGCGGCTTGCCGATCACCTCGAGGGCGAAGGCCACGTTCTCGAAGACGTTCTTGTTCGGCAGCAGCCGGAAGTCCTGGAACACGCATCCGATCCGGCGCCGCAGGTGCGGAACCTTCCAGTTGGACAACCGCGCCAAGTCCTTGCCGGCAACGTGCACCCGGCCCTTGTTGGGCTTCTCCTCCTTCAGGACGAGCCGGAGGAATGTCGACTTCCCGGAGCCGGAGGGGCCGACCAGGAAGACGAACTCCCCCTTGTCGACGTCGATGGACACGCTCTCCAGCGCGGGGTGCTTCTGGGTCGTATAGGCCTTGGTGACGTTCTCAAAATGGATCACGGCAGCATCACAAGGTTCTCAAGGGTAGGGGCACCTCAGCGGATGACTGGTTCCGCAAGAGGCAGTACCGGCCACAGGGCCAATCGTCAGTGTAGAGGTGATCGCAACCCGGAATGTCCAAATCGGCCCGCAACCCCCGCGAGGGCCCTGAAGGGGGCGGGCGGATGCTCGGGCGGCCTCGACCATACACGGCTGATCGGCCTCGGCTGTTCACAGAACAGCAGATCAGAGCATATCGGAAGTGTCAAGCAGCGATAACGTTCGCATATACCGGGCGTCATGGACACCCCCGCGGCGGCGCCCGCGGGGCGGGCACCACCGCCGGCGGTCAGCCCTCGTCGCCCTCCTGGCTGCGCAACCAGCGGATCTCGGCGTCGATGAAGGTGTCGATCTCACCGTCGAGCACGCCGCCCGTGTTGCCGCTCTCCACCCCCGTCCGCACGTCCTTCACGCTCTGGTAAGGGTGCAGCACGTAGTTGCGCATCTGCGTGCCCCAGCTGCTGACGTTCTCGCCGCGCAGCTCGTCGATCTCGGCCTTCTCCTCGCGGCGCTTGAGCTCCAGCAGCTTGGCCTGGAGCATGCCCATCGCGGTCGCCCGGTTCTGGATCTGGCTCTTCTCGTTCTGGCAGGTGACGACGACGCCGGTGGGCAGGTGGGTGATGCGCACCGCGGAGTCGGTGGTGTTGACGCTCTGCCCGCCCGGGCCGCTGGAGCGGTAGACGTCGATGCGCAACTCGTTCTCGTCGATCTCGATGTGGTCGCTCTGCTGGACGACGGGCACCACGTCCACGCCCGCGAAGGAGGTCTGGCGCCGGTTCTGGTTGTCGAACGGCGAGATGCGCACCAGCCGGTGAGTGCCGTGCTCGCCGCGCAGCGTGCCGTAGGCGAACGGAGCCTTGACCGCGAAGGTCGTGGACTTGATGCCGGCTTCCTCGGCGTAGGAGGTCTCGTAGATCAGCGTGGGGTAGCCGTGCCGCTCGGCCCAGCGCAGGTACATGCGCTGCAGCATCTGCGCCCAGTCGGCGGCGTCGATGCCCCCGGCCTGGGAGTTGATGCTCACCAGCGCCTCACGCTCGTCGTAGGGGCCGCTGAGGAGGGTGCGGACCTCCAGCTCGCCGATGTCCGAGCGCAGCGACTCCAGCTCGTTGTCGGCCTCGGTGCGGGTGTCGGGGTCGTCCTCGGAGGAGGCGAGCTCGTAGAGCACGCTCAGGTCGTCCAGCCGTCTCCGGATCGTGCCGACCTTGCTGACCGTGGACTCCAGGTGGGACAGCCTGCGGGTGACCTGCTGGGCGCGGTCGGGATCGTTCCACAGCTCCGGGTCGGCAGACTGCTCGCGCAGCTCGTCGATCTCGCGCCGCTTGGCGTCGAGGTCGAGGACGGCCTCCACATTCGCCAGCGTGGTGGTGAGTTCCTTGATCTTGTCTGCGGGGTCTAGGTCTGCCACGCGCCCAAGTCTAGGGCGTCGCAATCCCGCTGCCTGCCACGGTGCGCCCGCCGGCGCCCGTGCGCCGCCACTCGGCCCGGGCCGGAACCCCCACCGGCCCGGGCCGCGGCCGATCACTCCTCGGCGGACACCAGCAGAGAGCGCACCGAGCGCAATGCGACCGAGAGGGTGGCGAGGTCGTACTGGTCGGTCTCGCGGATCTCGCGCAGCGTCTGCTCGGCGCGGTCCACGGCCACGCGGTTGCGCTCGATCCAGGTCTCGCGCAGCTGGTCGGGCGCCTCCCCCGCCCCGCCGCTCTGCAGCACCGCGCGGGTCAGTCCGGCGTGGGCGGCGTAGAGGTCGTCGCGCAGGCCCGCCCGCGCCATCGTCGCCCAACGGTCGTTGCGCGGCAGCGCGATGATGCGCTCGCGCAGCGAGCCGATCTGCAGGCTCTCGGCGAGGTCGAAGTAGACCTCGGCGACCTCGGGCAGCGGCCGCTGCGTGCGATGGGCGATGGCGACCAGATCGAAGGTCGAGTAGGCCGGGACCATGCTCGCCACCCGTTCGGCCAGCTCCCGGGGGGTATTGGCCTTGGCGAAGCGGTCGCGGCGCTCGGTGAACAGGCGCAGGTCGCGGCCCTGCAGCAGCTCGGGCAGCTGCGGAACGATCTCGGCCACGCCGGAGGAGAAGAACGCGATCTCCGCCCCGAGGTCGAACGGCGACTTGCGGTTGCGCAACAGCCACCGCGTGCCGCGCTCGGCGAGCTTGCGCGCCTCCAGCAGCAGCGCCAGTTGGACGTCGACGTCGACCCAGTGCTCCAGGTGCTCGATCTCGTCCCAGAGCTCCCGCAGGCCGAAGACCTCGCGCACCACCAGGTAGGCGCGCGCGATGTCGTCGGGGGCGGCCCCGAGCTCCTCGCCGATCCGGAAGGCGAACGTGGTGCCGCCCCGGTTGACCATGTCGTTGACGACCTGGTTGGCGACGATCTCGCGGCCCAGCGGGTGGTCGGCGAGGGCGTCGGAGAAGCGCCGCCGCAGCGCCGTGGGGAAGTACTCCACGAGCGTCTGGCGCAGGTAGGGGTCGCCGGGCAGCTCGGAGTCGGCGACCTCGTCCTTGAGCGTGTTCTTGGTGTAGGCCAGCAGCGTGGCGAACTCGGGACCGGTCAGGCCCTGGCCCGCGCCGCGCCGCTGGGCGATCTCCTTGTCGTCGGGCAGCTCCTCCAGTTTGCGCTTGAGCTTGCCCTCGCGCTCCAGGCGGCGCATGTAGCGGGCGTGGACGTGCATCATGGCGCCGGCCTGCTTGCGCGCGGCGGCCAGCACCGCGTTCTGCGCCTGGTTGTTGCCCAGCACCAGGTCGGCGACCTCGTCGGTCATGCTCAGGAACAGCTCGTCGCGCTCGGACTTGGCGAGCTTGCCCTCGTCGACCTCGCGGTCGAGCATGATCTTGATGTTGACCTCGTGGTCGGAGGTGTCGACGCCGGCGGAGTTGTCGATGAAGTCGGAGTTGACGCGCCCGCCGTTGCGCGCGAACTCGATGCGCGCGGCCTGGGTCAGCCCGAGGTTGCCTCCCTCGCCCACCACCTTGCAGCGCAGGTCGGCGCCGTTGACCCGGAGCGGGTCGTTGGCCTTGTCGCCGACCTCGGAGTTGGACTCCGGGGCGGCCTTGACGTAGGTGCCGATCCCGCCGTTCCACAGCAGGTCCACCGGGGCGGTGAGGATGCGCTGGATGAGCTCGAAGGGAGGCAGCGCGGTGACGCCGTTCTCGATGCCCAGGGCCTGGCGGACCTGGGGGGTGATGGGGATCGACTTGGCGGTGCGCGGGTGCACCCCGCCGCCCCGGGAGATCAGCCCGGTGTCGTAGTCGGCCCAGGTGCTGCGCGGGAGCTCGAACATGCGCCGGCGTTCGGCGAAGGACCGCTCGGGGTCGGGGTCGGGGTCGAGGAAGACGTGCCGGTGGTCGAATGCGGCCACCAGCCGGATGTGCCGGGACAGCAGCACGCCGTTGCCGAATACGTCGCCGGACATGTCGCCGACCCCGACGACGGTGAAGTCCTCGTTCTGCACATCGGTGCCGAGCTCGCGGAAGTGGTACTTGACCGACTCCCAGGCGCCGCGGGCGGTGATGCCCATCGCCTTGTGGTCGTAGCCGACCGATCCGCCGGAGGCGAACGCGTCGCCCAGCCAGAAGCCGCGCTCGATCGCAATGCCGTTGGCGATGTCGGAGAAGGTTGCGGTCCCCTTGTCGGCGGCGACGACCAGGTAGGGGTCGTCGCCGTCGTAGCGCACCATGCGGTCGGGGTGGACGATGCGGCCGCCGACCCGGTTGTCGGCGACGTCGAGCATGCCGCTGACGAACTGCTTGTAGCAGGCGACGACCTCGGTCTGGACTGCGTCGCGGTCGCCCCCGACGGGCAGCCGCTTGCATACGAACCCGCCCTTGGCGCCGCTGGGCACGATGACGGAGTTCTTCACCGTCTGCGCCTTGACCAGGCCGAGGACCTCGGTGCGGAAGTCCTCGAAGCGGTCGGACCAGCGCAGCCCGCCACGGGCGACGGCGCCGAAGCGCAGGTGGACGCCCTCGATGCGCGGCGAGTAGACGTACATCTCGTAGCGGGGGCGCGGCGCGGGCAGGTCGGGGATGCGCCGCGGGTCGAGCTTGTAGACCAGGTAGGGCTTGGGCGTGTCGGCGCCGCCCTGGTAGTACGTGGTGCGCAGGGTGGCCTCGATCGCGGCGAGGAACGAGCGCAGGATGCGGTCCTGGTCGAGGCTGGCCACCTGGTCCAGCTCGCCGCGGATCTCCTCGGTAATGGCGTCGCTGCGCTCCTGGCGGCCCGCGCCGAGGTCGGGGTCGAAGCGGGACTCGAACAGCCGCACCAGCAGGTTGGCGATGTGCACGTTGGCGATGAGCACATCGGCGATGTAGGCGGGGCTGAAGGGGCTTCCGGTCTGGCGCAGGTACTTGGCGTAGGCGCGCAGGATGGTCAGCTGGCGCCAGTCGAGGCCCCCGCGCACCACCAGCGCGTTGAACCGGTCGGACTCGCCCCGGCCCTGCCACAGCGCGGTGAAGGCCGCCTCGAACAGCGCTTTCAGCCGCTGGGCCGGGATCTCGACGGCGTCGGTGATCGGGGCCAGCCCGAAGTCGTAGATCCATGCGCGGCCGCTCTCGGGGCCGGTGATTCCGTAGGGGCGCTCGTCGCGCACCTCGACGCCCATGTCCTCCAGCAGCGGCAGCACACGGGACAGCGAGATCGGGTCGCCCTTGCGGTAGACCTTGAGCCGCCACTCGCCGGGCTCCGCGCGGTGGGGGCGGTAGAGGTTGACGGTCAGCTCGTCCTGGTCGAGGCGGTCGAGCCGGTCGACGTCGTCGACGGCGGCGGCCGCGTCGGTGTCGACCTTGTAGCCCTCGGGCAGCGCCGAGCCGTAGTCGTGCATGAGCCGGCCCGCGCGCTCGGCGCCCAGGCGGGCGACCAGCTCGCGGTCGAGGTCGTCGTCCCAGGACCGGGTGGCGGCCACGACCTGGGCCTCCAGTGCGGCGTGGTCGACGTCGGCGAGGAGGCCGCCGCGCTCGGCGCGCACCACCAGGTAGAGCTGGGCGAAGGGCGCCGACCCGACGGTGACGTTGTGGTCCATGGTGGCGCCTTCGAAGGCGCGGCTCATGACCTGCTGGATCTGCAGCCGGACGTCGGTGTTGTAGCGGTCTCGGGGCATGTAGACCAGGCAGGACATGAACCTGCCGTAGGGGTCGCGGCGCAGGAAGAGCTTGGTGCCGCGGCGCTCGCGCAGCCGCAGCACGCCCAGCACGATGTCGTAGAGCTGGTCGACCGGCGCCTGGAGCAGCTCCTCGCGCGGGAACCCCTCCAGGATCTCGACGAGGTCCTTGCCGTCGTAGCTCTCGGGGTCGAAGCCGGCGAGGTCGAGGATCTCGGCCTGCTTGCGCTTGAGGATGGGGATCTGGGCGATGCTCGTGGTGACCGCCTCGTGGGTGTAGAGGCCCAGGAAGCGGTGCTCGCCGACCACGCGCCCCTGCTCGTCGAAGCGCTTGATGCCGATGTAGTCGAGGTACTTGCGGCGGTGCACCGTCGCGCGGGAGTTGGCCTTGGTCAGCACCAGCACGTGGGGTTCGCGGGCCTTGGCGCGGCCTTCGGGGGGCAGGGCGGCGAAGCTCTCGGAGGCCGGAGCGTCGGCGCGCAGCAGGCCGAGTCCGGTACCCGGGCGCGGGCGCAGGCCGAGCCGCTCGGAGTCCTCGCCGCCCGCGGCCGGGGTGTCGGCGCTGTGCGAGTCACTGACCAGCAGGTACTCGCGAAAGCCCATGAAGTGGAAGTGGCGGTCGGCCACCCAGCGCAGGAACTCCACGCTCTCCGACATCTCGCGGCTGTCGACGCCGCCCGCGGCCAGGCGCTCGGCGGAGGCGGCGACCTCGTCGGCCAGCCGCAGCGCGCGGTGGCGCATCCGGTCGGAGTCCTCGTGGACGCCGTGCACGTCGGCGAGCACGCGTTCGAGGTCGGCGGCGAGCTCCTTGTGTGCGGTGGGGTCGCCGCGGCGGTCGATCTCCAGGTGCATCCAGGACTCCCGGAACGGCACCAGGCCGCCGGTGTCGGCGTCCGGCGCCGGTTCGACCGCCAGGAGCTCGCCCGCGACGTCGCGGGCGACCTTCAGCTGGGGGTGGATGAGCAGGTCGTAGCCGATGCCGCGGCGGCCCAGCTCCATGGTGACGGAGTCGACGAGGAAGGGGGCGTCGTCGGTGACGATCTCGACCACCGAGTGACCGGTCTCCCAGCCGTCGCGCTCGCGCATGGGCGTGTAGACGCGGACCTTGGCCCGGCCGCGGGGCCGCTGCTGGGCGAACTCCAGGTGCGATGCTGCGGGACCGCAGACTTCGGCGGGGTCGCGCTCCTGCAGCTCCTCGGTGGCCACGTGGCGGTAGTAGTTCCCGAGCAACCGCGCTGTCTGCTCGGTATCGCCGGTGAACGGAGGCCGACCGGAGCAGTGCGCGACTGCCTCGCGCAGCAATCGGTCCTGGACGGCGTCTGGCTGGCCGGGCATCGTGCGACCTCACTCCCTTGTGAGTCGTAGGGGGCCGGCCCCGGACCTGCGGGCTGATCCGGGACGTCGGGTGGTGTGGAGTTGTCGGACGGACGCCGGGCGGGCGCCCCGTCGTGTCCCCGCTCTCCGGATCGCCGGCGCGGGAAACCTGTGCGCACAGGTGCGGTTCTGCGGTCGGACGTCGTTGTCCGACCCCGCCGCGGCCCAGGTTACTGGTTCGAGTACCGCGGTTTTGTGATCAACACCGTTAACTGTGCGTTTCGGGGATTAGGAGTGGATTGCGCAATGTCCCCGTTGATCTTGTAGCCATCGCAAACGGAAATCGCTTTCCTTCACGATAGCTACAAGATCAACGGGGTTGGGAGCCGCGGCGGTCTCTCAGGCCGTGGCGGCGCCGGTGGCCTCACGCACCGCGCCTACCAGCCGCACGGTGTCGGTGAGGTCCTCCAGCACGTGCTTGGCGCCGGCGGCGCGCAGCTGGGACTCGGTGGCCGACCCGCTGACCACCGCGATCGGGGTGGCGTGGCCGATGATGGCGGCCTCGACGTCGCGCGGGCAGTCGGTGATGTAGACGGTGGCCGACTCCGGGAAGTCGTAGCCGTGGGCCTGTGCCGCGCGCATGCGGGTGAACTGGATGAGACTCGCCTTCGGATAGTGCTCCGAGCCGAAACCGCCGATACTCAGGTCCAGATAGCCGTCGAGGCCGAAAGCCGAGAGCTTGGCAACGGCGTTGGCCATGATCGCGCCGGTGACGACGGTCTGCACCGTGTCCTCCAGGCGGGCGACGGCCGCCACCGCCTCCTGAGCGCCGGGCATGGGCCGTCCGCGCGCCGTGAGCTGGTCGCGGCGGCGCGCGAACGCCTCGCCCAGGGCGTCGACGAAGTCGGACAGCGGTTCCTCACCCGGTTCCAGGCGCACGTCGTTGCGCGCCAGGAACTCGAAGAAGATCTCGGAGTCGGTGCGGCCGCCCGTGGAGGCCAGATACACCAGCGGCGTACCGGTGACCTGCTCGAACGCTTCGGCGTAGGCCGCACGGGTCACTTGGGCGACATCGACGAGCGTGAGGTCGATATTCCACAACACCAGCCGGCTGATGACAGTCTCCTCAGAGGAAATGGGCGTGCGGGCATTTCATCACAGTTGTTCCTCGCGCCGGAACCGCCCGCCCGCCGCCGCACGGAGGCCGCGGCGAGGCGGGAACGCCCGGCCCCGGTACCGCGTCCCAATCACAGTAGTCCACCCCAGACCCCGGCGACCCGCCTGCGGAGGCCATCCCCATGGTGTACGACCTGCCCCCCGACAACGCCTTTCTGACCGACGCGCACAACCGCAGGCAGAACGACGCCATCACCGCGCTCGACGCGCAGATCTCGCGGACGCAGGCCCGGCTGAACTCGGAGATGCGCCGTATCCGCGGCAGCCTGGAGCAGCGGCTCGACCGGCTTTCGACCTCCTTCGACGCGTTCGTGGAGCTCAGCGACGTCCGCGCGCTGCTGGCGGCCTTCCCCGGCCCCGCCGCCGTCCGCTACCGCGCCCACCGCCTGCTGGAGGGCGCCGCCGGCGGCGACGCCGCGACCGTGCAGCGGGCGGCGGGCTACTGGCTCTGCCCGGCCTCGCGCGGCCTGGCCGCCGCCGTGCGCGGCGACACGGGGGAGGCGCGCTCGCTGGTGGCCGAGGCCGCGGGCGCCGACGCGCTGCGCGCGGGCACCTTCGCACTGCTGGGCACCGCTGCGGCCGCCCCCGACCAGGCGCCGCTGATGGCCGACTGGATCCTGCCCAAGGTCCTCCAGGAGCTGCCGGAGCGCGTCTGTCGCTACGAGCGGGCGCTGTGGGTGGCGGCGGCCGACGGCCTGCTGGGCGCCGACGCCAGGGCACTGGTGGCCGGGCTGGCGCAGGAGGCGGCGCGCCGCGCCGAGCGGGGGCAGGATCCCGCGGCGGGCCCGGAGTTCTGGACGTCGGCGGTGTCCGCCCCGAGGCCGCCCGCGCCGACGAAGGCGCTGGAGGGCCGGCCCGGCCGCGAGCAGCTGGAGGCGGCGGGGCGGCTCTCCGCGCTGCGCACGTGGCTGGAGGAGGTGCTGGAGCGGCCCGGCGGCGGCGCCGGCGAGCAGCCGGACCGGCCGCGGCTCGACGACGAAGCGGCCGAGACGCTGCGGATGCTCGTCGGTGAGGGGACCTCGGAGGAGGCCCCGCACCTGGCGCGGGCGAACCAGCTGCGCGCCGTCATCGAGAGCAGCGGGACCGCGTCGCCCGACGAGCCCGCCCCCGCCTGGACCGACCCGGCCGGACACACGCTGGAGCTGCTGCGCGCCGACGCGACCAGCATGCTCGCCCCGCGGGCGCGGCGGGCGCTGGCGGTCGGCGTGTACGGCACGGTCGTCGCCTCGGCCGCCGAGGACCTGGCGAGCGCGGCCGCCGAGCCGCTGCCTGAAGGCGCCGAGGTCGCCTACCACGGGCAGCGGATGCGCATCACCCCCCAGGGCGCGGACGACGCGTCGCTGCGCGAGGCCGAGGCGGCCCTGGAGGCCTCGTACGCGCCCGAGCGACGCCCCTACGTCTACGCCGGGATCGCCGCCGGCGCCGCCGTCGTGCTGGCCGTGCTCGTCGCGGTCTCCGGTGCGGCACCGTGGCTCTGGGTCGCGCCCGCGGCCGCGCTGGGCGCGGCCGGATTGTTCGTCTACCGGGGCCGCAGCGGCGCCGCCGACGCCGCGACCGCGGTGGCCAGCGCCCGCCGCCGACTGCGCGACAAGGTGCAGGAGGGCGCCGCCGAGTACCGCGGCCTCCGCAGCGAGGCCGCTTCGGCAGCCGAGCGCGCCCGGGAGGACCTGCAGGCGGTGCGCCGGCTGCTCGCCGAGGCCTGACCCGCCGCGGCGGCGGCACGGCTCCGCCCGGCCGCGGGGGCCGGGTCAGCCCATGTGCGGGTAGCGCCAGTCGGTGGGCGGGTCGAACGTCTCCTTGATGGCGCGCGGACTGGCCCAGCGTGCCAGGTTGAAGCGTGAGCCCGCCTTGTCGTTGGTGCCGCTGGCGCGTGCGCCGCCGAACGGCTGCTGGCCCACGATCGACCCGGTGGGCTTGTCGTTGATGTAGAAGTTGCCGGCGGAGAACCGCAGCGCGGCGTCGGCCTTCGCGACGGCTGCGCGGTCGCGGGCGATGACGGCCCCCGTCAGGGCGTAGGGCGCGACGTCGGCCATCTGCGCGAGGACCTGCTCGTAGCGGGAGTCGTCGTAGACGTGCACGGCCAGGATCGGGCCGAAGTACTCGGTGCGGAACACCTCGTCCTCGGGGTCGTCGCACTCCAGAACCGTGGGTTCGACGAAGTAGCCGACGCTGTCGTCGGCCCCGCCGCCCGCCAGGACGGTGATCGAGTCCGTGTCGCGGGCACGCTTGAGCGCGGCGGAGTTCTTGGCGAAGGAGCGGTCGTCGATGACGGCGCCCATGAACGTCGAAACGTCGCCGGTGACGTCGCCCATGGTCAGCCTGCCGACCTCGTCGAGCAGGCTGCCGCGCATCCGCGACCACACGCTGCGCGGGATGTAGGCGCGCGAGGCGGCCGAGCACTTCTGGCCCTGGTACTCGAAGGCGCCGCGGATCAGTGCGGTGCGCAGGACGTCGGGGTCGGCCGAGGAGTGGGCGACGACGAAGTCCTTGCCGCCGGTCTCGCCGACGATGCGCGGGTAGGAGCGGTACTCGGCGATGTGCTCGCCCGTGGTCCGCCACAGGTGCTGGAACGTGGCGGCCGAGCCGGTGAAGTGGATCCCGGCCAGGTCGGGCTGGGTGAGCGCGATCTCGGAGACCGCATGGCCGTCGCCGGTGACCATGTTGACCACGCCGGGCGGCATCCCCGCCTCCTCCAGCACGCGCATCACGAAGTGCGCGGAGTAGGTCTGGGTGGGTGCGGGCTTCCACACCACGACGTTGCCCATCAGCGCCGGTGCGGTGGGGAGGTTGCCGGCGATGGCGGTGAAGTTGAAGGGGGTGATCGCCAGGACGAAGCCCTCCAGCGGCCGCAGCTCCTGGCGGTTCCACACGCCGCGCACGGACAGGGGCTGCTCGGCGTAGAGGCTCCGGGCGAAGTGGACGTTGAACCGCCAGAAATCGATCAGCTCGCAGGCGGCGTCGATCTCGGCCTGCCAGACGGACTTGGACTGGCCGAGCATGGTGGCGGCGTTGACCTGGGCGCGGTAGGGGCCCGCCAGCAGGTCGGCGGCGCGGAGCAGGATGGCCGCGCGGTCGTCGAAGGACATCGCCCGCCAGGCCGGGGCGGCGGCGCGGGCGGCGGCGATCGCCCGCTGCACCTCGCTGGGCGTGGCGTTGCCCATCCGGCCCAGGACGTGGGCGTGGCCGTGCGGCTTGAGCGCCGGGACCGGCTCGCCCGCGCCGAGGCCGCGCTCGCCGCCGATGACCTGGTGGAGCTCGGTCTCCTCGGCCGACTGGCGTGCGATCTCCGCTTCGAGCACGACCCGCTCGCGGCTCCCGGGGGCGTAGGCCAGGTTCGGCTCGTTGACGGGGACGGGGACGTCGGTCACGGCATCCATCGCACTGCCTCCCTGTTCCGGGTGCGGCGGCGGGCCCGGAGCCGGGCGGATGCGGGGCGAGCGCCCTGACCCCGGCTGCGCCGCGGGATGGTCCATACCCGCTCGGCAGGGGGCGCTAATCGTCGGGCGGCGTACGCCGCTCAGCTGCGGCCGAGCAGGTAGGGCAGCTCCTGGGTGGCGTACCAGAGCAGCTCGTGCTCCGCCGGCGCGCCGGTCTCGCCGCCGTGGGCAGGGCCGTCCGCCGCGGCGGCGGCGACGGCGTCCTCGGCGTCGGGGGCGTCGACGTGCACGGCGGCGACGCGCTTGAGTGCAAGCGTGGCCGTGACGACTACCGCGGCCGGGTGACCGGCGTGGTCGCCGGCCGGCCCGACCGCCGCGTCGGGTGCCTCGACCGCGAGGACGGCGCGGCGGCGGGGTGCCGCGGGGTCGGCCGACAGCAGCCGCAGTGACGCGTCGGCGGCGCAGCTCAGCGCCTCGTACTCCAGCTCCTCGTCGTCCTGCGCCCCCTGCGGACCGGCCAGCCGCTCGGTGACGGCGAACGCGGTGAGCGGCGGCTCGCCGAGGCCGCCGGAGTCGAGGACCTCGGCCAGGCCGGGGAAGGTGCTGGGCAGGTAGATGCGCATCGTCGTCCCGCGGGTCGTCTCGCGTGGCCAGTGCAGGGTATGCCGGGTGTGCCGGCGGTGGGGAGTGCCATCGAAAGTGTGCCAGAGGCTCCCGCGCGCGGCACGCAGCGCACCCGCGGGGGCGCGGCGGGGCGATCCGGGAGGGGAGCCGGCGGCGCGGGCCGCCGGCTCCCCGATCCGCCCCGGTGATCAGAAGGGCATGGCGTCCAGCTCGATACCGCAGGTTTCGGCCAACCGCTCCCGCGTATCGACGGGGTCGCTGTGCAGGATGCCGACCATGCCCAGGTCGACCGCCGCGTGCACGTTGTGCTCGATGTCGTCGATGAACACGCACTCCTGCGGCGCCAGCCCGACGAGCTCGACCGCGTGCCGGAAGATGGCCTCCTCCGGCTTGCGCATGCCCACCTCGCCGGAGATGACGACGGCGTCGAAGGCCTCGCCGAACCGGTCGCGGGGATAGCCGTTGCCCCATGAGTTGGACAGCAGGCAGGTGCGCACGCCCTGGCCACGGGCCTGGCGCAGTGCCGCGTACATCTCATCGACGGGGTGGAAGCCGGAGAACATCCTCTTGATCAGGCCCGAGGCGGGCACGGGGCCGCCGTCGGCCAGCCGCAGCTCGGCGGCGAGGATGCGCTCGAACTCGGCGGTCGCGAGCTCGCCGCGTTCCAGGGCGTGGATCGGGTTGCCGTCGACGGATCCTCCGGCGTATGCGCCCTGGACCCAGGAGCGCATGACGTCGCGGTAGCGCGCGTCGTCGATGCCGTCGTCGGCCAGCCAGGCGGTGATGGTCTCGCGCAGTGGGGTGGTCAGCACCCCTCCCCAGTCGGTGATGATCGCACGGCACGCGGTGGTCATACTCGCCCTCCGTCCCTCGTGGTGCGCCCTGCCCGGGCGCCTCGTCCGGCGCGGCCTGTGTCGGACCGCGCCGGGGGACGGTTTCTTCCCTGGCCGGGGCCCCGCCAACCCCCCGGGCGATCGGTCGCCGCGGACCGCGCGGGGCGGGGCGGTACGCACAGACCGCCGCCCACACGGTACCGACCAGTCGGTCTGATGGCATACTGCGGTCATGGACTTCGATCTCAGCGCCACCGCCCGCGACCGCCTGGCCGAGCTGCAGTCGTTCATGGACGAGCACGTCTATCCGGCCGAACCCGTCTATCACCGGCAGCGCGCCGAGGCCGGGCGGGACAGCCACGACCTGCCGGCGGTCGTGGAGGACCTGAAGACCGAGGCGCGCAGTCGCGGACTGTGGAACCTGTTCCTGCCGGACGTGGGCGGCCTGAGCGTCACCGACTACGCGCCGCTGGCCGAGCTGACCGGCCGCTCGCCGGTCCTGGCCCCCCAGGCGCTGAACTGCTCGGCACCGGACACGGGCAACATGGAGGTGCTGCACATGTTCGGCACCGCCGAGCAGCGCGAGCGGTGGCTGGAGCCGCTCCTCGACGGGCGCATCCGGTCGGCGTTCGCCATGACCGAGCCCGATGTGGCCTCTTCCGACGCCGCGAACATCGCCACCTCGATCGTCCGCGACGGCGAGGAGTATGTGATCAACGGGCGCAAGTGGTGGATCAGCGGTGCGGCGGACCCGCGGTGCGAGGTCCTCATCGTGATGGGCAAGACCGATCCCCGGGCTCCCGCGCACCGGCAGCAGTCGATGATCCTGGTCCCCCGCGACACCCCCGGTCTGGAGATCGTGCGTGCGCTGCCCGTCTTCGGCTACCAGGACCAGGAAGGCCACTGCGAACTGCGGTTCACCGACGTTCGGGTGCCTGCCGGCAACCTGGTCTCGGGCGAGGGAGAGGGCTTCGCGATCGCCCAGGCCCGGCTGGGCCCGGGCCGCGTCCACCACTGCATGCGGGCGATCGGCATGGCCGAGCGGGCGCTGGAGCTGCTGGTGCGCCGCGCCGGCCAGCGGGAGGCCTTCGGCAAGCCGCTGGCCGCGCAGGGCGTGGTCCAGCAGCAGATCGCGGAGTCGCGGCTGGCCATCGAGCAGGCGCGGCTGCTGGTGCTCAAGACGGCCTGGCTGATCGACAACCGCGGTACGAAGGAGGCGCGCACCGAGATCTCGGCGATCAAGGTCGCGGCGCCGCGGGCGGCGGTCGAGGTCCTGGACCGCGCGATCCAGGTGCACGGCGGCGCCGGGGTCAGCGACGACTTCCCGCTGGCCGAGATGTACGCCCACGCGCGGGCGATGCGGATCTTCGACGGCCCCGACGAGGTGCACCTGCGCTCCCTGGCCCGCCAGGAGACCAGGCGGCGGCCGTAGGGGGCGAGCCGCTCCGAACGCTCGGGGGCGCCGGGGCGGGCGCCCCCGGCGCCCCCGGCGGGTCTCAGTAGGACAGCCCGTCGCCGAAGTCCAGGTCAGTCCCCGGGATGCCCACGGGCAGCCTGCCCGCCGGGGCCACCTCGCCGGCGAGGACGCGGGCCGCCGCCGAGCGGGAGGCGTCCACCGACGAGTAGGTGGCCAGATAGCCGTCGACCGCGCCCAGGTCGGTGATGTCGTAGGGGGTGCCCTGCGCGACGACCACCACGGGGGTGCCCGACTCCCGGGCGGCCGAGACGAGCGACAGCTGCTCCGCGTCGCCGCGCGCGCTGAGCGTGCCGACGACGGCGGCGTCGGCGGAGGCCGGATCGGCGGTGACCGTGTAGCCCAGCTCCTCCAGACCCGCGCCGATATCCTCGGCGCCGGAGCCGGTGACGCTCACCGTCGCATCCGCATCCAGCGGCAGCACGCCGCCCTTGTTCCGCAGCAGGGTCGCCGAGTCCTCGGCGAGGGCGCGCGCGGCCGCGCGATGCTCCTGCGTGCCGACCGCCGCCTCGGCGCCGGCGGCGTCGGCGGGTTCGGCGCCGAACAGGCCGCGTTCGGCCTTGGCGGTGAGGATGCGCAGGACGGACCGGTCCAGCCGCTCGGTGCTGATGCGCCCCTTGCGCACCGCATTGCGCAGCGCGTCGAATGCCGCCTGCGGGTCGGGCGGCATCAGCAGCTGGTCGGCTCCGGCCAGGACGGCGCGCACCGCGACCTCTCCGTCGGAATGCGTCTGGCGGACGCCTTCCATGTTCAGCGCGTCGGTGGTGACGATGCCGTCGTAGCCGAGCTCGTCGCGCAGGACGCCGCCGATGACGTCGGGCGAGAGCGTCGACGGCTCGCCGGAGTCGTCGAGTGCGGGCATCAGCACGTGCGCCGTCATGATCGCGTCGACACCGGACTCGACCGCGGCGCGGAACGGCGGAAGGTCCTCCTTCTCCCACTCATCTCGCGGCTTGTCGATGACGGGCAGCCCGGTGTGGCTGTCGACATCGGTGTCGCCGTGGCCGGGAAAGTGCTTGACCACCGGCACAACGCCGCCCGCACCGAAGGCGGCGGCCTCGGCCGCGGCCATCTCGGAGACCAGGTCGGGGTCGGAACCGAAGGAGCGGATGCCGATTACGGGATTGTCCGGGTTCGTGTTCGTATCGGCCACCGGCGCGTAGTCGAGGTTGATGCCCAGCGCCGTCAACTCCTCGGCGGTGGCTCCGGCCAGCGCCTCGGCGTGGGCGGTGTCGCGGGTGGCGCCGACCGCCATCGCGTCGGGGAAGCGCGTGCCCACCGGCAGCCGGGACACCATCCCCTGCTCCTGGTCGATGCCGAGGAACAGGGGGACCCCGGCGCCGTTGTCGGCGGCGGTGCGCTGCAGCCCGTTGGACATGCGGGCGATCTGCTCGGCCCCGGACAGGTTCTCGGGGAAGTAGATCAGCCCGCCGGGGTTGTAGGCGGAGACCAGGCCGGCGCTCTCCTCTGCGGTGGTCCCCTCGGCGAGCAGCACCATCAGCTGGCCGATCTTCTCCTCGACCGACATCCCGGAAAGGCGCTCGCGGGCTCTTTCGGCCGCGGCGGAGTCGGACGCCGACGCGGAGGGTGAGGGGGAGCCGGAGGGGGAGCCGGACGGTGCGGAGCCCGAGGTGCACCCGGACATGGCGGGGACCAGCGCCAGTACAGCGGTTCCCAGCAGCGCGGACAGGCGGCGAAGCGGCATGCGGACCTTCCGGGGGCGGACACGGCGGGGCGGCGGTACGGAGGGGGAAGGTCGCGAAGCCGGGGCGCTGTGCGCGGCGGCGCGCAGGGGCGCGCGCAGGGAGTGTGCCCGCGGCGGATCGCGGCCCGCCCCACGATAGCGCCTGGCCCGACCGCGCGAGCGCGCCGCGGCGTGCGGCGGAACGTGGGGAGGCGCCCCCTCACGGCTCCGGGGCCGCCGGGGGAACCGCCCGCCGCCGACCGCACCCGCGGTCGGCGGCGCACCGGGAGGGCTACAGCCCCAGCTCGGCCAGCCCGGGAAGCCGCTCGGCCGCCGCGGCGCGGGCCGCCTCGGGGCTCCGGGCGGCGCGGGCCGCCTCGGCGGCGGCGCGGCACTGGGCGAGTTCGGCGCGGGCGAGGGCGGCCCGCACCAGCGGCAGGGCCGGAGCGCCCATGGACAGGCTGGTGACCCCGAGCCCGGCGAGCACGCAGGCGAGCAGCGGGTCCGCCGCCGCCTCGCCGCACACGCCGCAACTGCGGCCCGCGTCGGCGGCGGAGGCGGCCGAGGCCGCCACCAGGTCCAGCACCGCGGGCTGCCACGGGTCCTGGAAGCGCCCCAGGCCCGCGGTCTCGCGGTCGGCCGCGCACGTGTACTGCGTCAGGTCGTTGGTCCCGATGCTGAAGAAGTCCACGTGGTCGGCGATGTGGCGGGCCCGCAGCGCCGCGGCGGGCACCTCGATCATCACACCGGCGTGCTGGATACCGGTCTTGGCCGCGGCGGCCGCGAACCACTCGGCGTCGGCCACGTCGGTCACCATGGGCGCCATGACCTGCAGATAGGCACCGGTGTCCCGTCCGGCCTCGGCCAATGCCGACAACTGGGCGTCCAGGGTCCGGGGCAGCCGGCGCATCATCCGCAGCCCGCGCTCCCCCAGCGCCGGGTTGGGTTCGGGCTCGCCCGCCGGGAGGAACTCCAGCGGCTTGTCGGCGCCGGCGTCCAGGGTGCGCACCACGACCCGACCGCCGGGGAACGCCTCCAGCACCGCCCGGTAGGCCGCGACCTGCTCGTCGTGACCGGGGGCGTCGGCGCGGTCGAGGAAGAGGAACTCGGTGCGGTACAGCCCCACGCCCTCGGCGCCGTTCTCCAGCGCGGCGGGCAGGTCCTTGGGGCCGCCGATGTTGGCGAGCAGCGGCACCGCGTGCCCGTCGGCGGTCCGGCCGGGCCCGGTGCTGCGTGCCGCCGCGGCGGCACGGGCAGCGGAGGCGGCGGTGGCGGCCTCGACGGCCGCGGCGTCGGGGTCGAGGGCGACCTCGCCGGTGGCGCCGTCGACCAGCACCATCGTCTCCTCGGCGACCGTCTCGGCGCCGGGGCAGGCGACCACGGCGGGCAGGCCCAGCGCACGGGCGAGGATGGCGGTGTGGCTCGTCGGCCCTCCCTCACGGGTCACGAACGCGACGACGCGCTCGGGGTCGAGCGCGGCGGTGTCGGCGGGCGCGAGGTCCTCGGCGACCAGCACGAAGGGGGCGTCGGATTCGGGGATCCCGGGCACCGGTGCGCCCATCAGGCGGGCCACGATCCGGTCCCGGACGTCGTCGAGGTCGGCGACGCGGGCGGCGAGGTAGTCCCCTGCCCCGGCGAGCATCCGCCGGTAGACCGCCATCGCCTCGGAGACGGCCCGCGCCGCCGACGCGCCCTCCTCCACGCGCTTGCGCACATCGTCGGCGAGGGCGGGGTCCCGCGCCATGAGCGCCTGGGCATTGAGCACCTCGGCGGCGTCGCCGCCGGCGGCCTCGCCGCGATCGGTCAGGTCCCGGGCGGTCTCCTCCATCGCGCCGACGGCGCGTTCGGCTTCGGCGGCGGGGTCGCCGCCGTGCCCGGCGTCGGGATCCGGATCGGGGATCTCGCGGACCAGCCGCTTGGCGGGTCCGTAGCCCGCACCGGGGCTGACCCCGGCGCCTTTGAGCGTCTGCGGCATGCTTCTCTCCACCTAACCGGCGTCGGCGATCTCGGCGAGCCGGTCGAGCAGCGCCTCGGCGTCCTGGCCGTCGGCGGTGATGACGATCTCGTCGCCGTTGCGGACGTCGAGGCTCATCACGGCGAGAATGCTCTTGGCCGAGACCGGGGCGCCGTCGCCCTTGGCGACGGTCACCTCGGAGCCGCCCTTGGCGGCGGCCTCGACGAACAGGGCGGCGGGGCGGGCGTGCAGGCCGACCTCGGACTGGACTGTGACTCGGCGTTGCGCCACGGAGGCACCTTTCTTCGGATTGCTACTGCTCGTCTTGCGGTTGCTCCCCGGGGCGCACCCGGCGGGCGATCCGGGGCCAGTCGACCTCGGTGAGGTGGTCGACCACCAGATCGGCCTCGTCCAGAACCGCGGACTCGTGGGTGGTGGTGATGCCGACGACGCGCATGCCGGCGCGCCGCCCGGCCTCGATCCCGGCGGGGGTGTCCTCGAACACCACGATGCGCGCGGGGTCCTCGCCCAGCAGGCGGGCGCCGCTGAGGTAGCCCTCGGGGGCGGGCTTGCCCTCGGCGACGTCGGTGGCGGTGACCAGGCCGCGGAACATCGGCAGCACGCCCAGGCGGTCCAGGGCGATGCGGGCCCACCCGCGGCCCGCGGAGGTCACCAGGCCGAAGGGGACGCCGTCAGCGTGCAGGCGGTACAGGAACCGCACCGACTCGGGCAGCACCTGCGAGTCGGGGAGGTCGGGCGAGGCCTGGATCATCTGCAGCTCGGCGAGAAGCACGTCCCAGGTGACGCCGGGGAACAGGTGGGGGTCCTCGTTGAGCACGTCGGCTCCGCGGCGTCCCATGAAGCGGTGCAGGGTGCTCTCGTCGTGGGGGACGTTGTGCATGTCCAGCAGCCGCGACCACACCTGCATGGAGCGCGGCTCACTGTTGATCAGCGTTCCGTCGAGGTCGAAGAGGGCGGCGCGCGGCGCGGTGTCGTCGATCGCCGTCATGACCACGTGAACAACGCGTCGCCGGCCGCGACTTCCCCTTCGGCGGGCGCGCCCACGGCGGCGGTGTCGGCGTCCAGCGCGACGACCGGCACGACGGAGGACAGCCCCCGTGCCTCGATCTCGGCCGGGTTCCACCGGATGACGGGGGTGCCGGCCTCGACGTGCGCGCCCTCCTCGACGAGCTTGTCGAACCCGGCGCCGTCGAGCTTGACGGTGTCGATTCCCAGGTGCACGAGCACGCCGCGCCCGGTCTCGGCGACCACCATGAACGCGTGCGGGTGGAGCTTGGCGACGCGACCGCCGACCGGGGCGGCGGCCTCCTGCAGGTACGGCGCGGGCCGCACGGCCGCGCCGGGGCCGACCATGCCCTGAGCGAAGACGGGGTCGGCGACCTCCGACATGGCGACGGCGGTCCCGGGGACGGGGGAGAGCACTTGGAGCACGCGGCACCTCCTGCGGACGGGGCGCGGCCGCCGGCGGCGGACCGCGCCCGGTGAGTGGTGTCTGCCGGACCGAACGGGTCAGTCGAGCAGGTCGTTGATGTCGTCGGTCAGCGCGTCGGCCTCGGGTCCCACCACGACCTGGACGACGTTGCCGGAGATCAGCACGCCGTGCGCGCCGGCCGCCTTGAGCGCCGGCTCGTCGACCTTGGCCGGGTCGCCGACCTCGGTGCGCAGCCGGGTGATGCAGGCCTCAATGTCCTCGATGTTGCCGGCGCCGCCGAGCCCGGCGACGATCGCCGCTGCCTTGTCGGCCATGTGTTCCTCCAGTTCGGTCGTGCGTGGTCCGGTGCCCGGCCGGTTCGCGGAGTACCCGCGACCGGGGGTGCCGTGGCGCCGGGGACGATTCGAGCTTAAGCGGCACCGCGGGCGCCGCCCACCCGGTGCCCGGGTCGCGTCGGCTAGGAGGTCTGGGTGACCTTCCCCAGGCCGCGCGGGGCGTCGGGGTCGTAGCCCAGCCGCCGGGCCAGCCGCTCGGTGATCAGCTGGGCGGGGACGATGAGCGAGATGGGGGCGAGCCACTCGGGCAGCTCGGGGGCCGGCACGCAGAGGTCGCAGGCTTCGGCGAGCGCCGGGCCGCCGCCGATGCCGTAAGCCGGGGCGCCCGCGGCGGTGACGCGCTCCGCCAGCGCCACGGTGCCCTCCAGCGTGGGGCCGGAGCCGGCGGCGGTCAGCAGCGCGGGGGTGGAGCGGTCGACCACGGCGATGGGTCCGTGCAGCAGGTCGGCGTAGGACAGGCCCATGGCGTGCAGGTAGCAGGCCTCCTTGAGCTTGAGCGCGGCCTCCAGGGCGGTGGAGAAGGCCATGCCACGCCCGGAGACGACGGCGCCCTGCACGCCCACGAGGCGCTCGGCGATGGCGTCGGTGTCGTCGGTCGGGCGGGCGAGCATCTGGTCGATGGCGTCGGGGACGGCCTGCAGCTCGGCGGGGTCCAGGTCGGCGCCCAGGCCGAGGGCGAGCACGGCCAGCGCCGCCAGTTGGGTGGTGTAGGTCTTGGTGGCGGGGACCGCCAGTTCTGTGCCGGCGCGGGTGACCATGGCGACGTCGGCGGCTCGGGTCAGCGGAGAGCCCTCGCCGTTGGTGATGCCGACCGTGCGGGCGCCGCATTCGGCGGCCCAGGCCATGGTGTCGACGATCTCCTCGGTGCGGCCCGACTGGGAGATGGCGACGGCGAGTACCCCGGACAGGTCGACCTTGGCGCCGTAGGTGGTGGCGATGGAGGGTGAGGCCAGGGTGGCCAGGCGCCCGGAATGGGCCTGGAGGAGGTAGCTGCCGTAGACGGCGGCGTTGTCGGAGGAGCCGCGGGCGACGAACAGCACCTGCCGGGTCTCCCGGCCCAGGGCCGCGATCTCCGGAATGAGCGGCAGCAGCGTATCCAGGGTCGCCCGCAGAGCTTGGGGCTGCTCGGCGATCTCCGAGCGCATGACGCTCGCGGTCGTAGTCATCAGATGTCTTCCCTCGGGTCCGTCTCGGCGCCGACACGCCGTTGTGGCCAGCGGATACGGCAGGTCGCCGGATGCCACCGACGGTGCCGCGGTCCACATGTTGACACGCGTGGCGGAGCTGTGGTCTAGTCCGGCCTATACCAGTCATACCAGAATCTCACACGACCGAACAGGCGACCTCAATGGCGATCGACCCCACGAGCCCCGTCCCCAAGTATTCACAGCTCAGGGACCTGCTGCTGGACTGGATCGTGGAGACCGGCCTGTCGGTGGACGACCCGATCCCCTCGGAACGCGAACTCGGCCAGGGCTACGGGCTGTCCCGGATGACGGTGCGCCAGACCATCGACCTGATGGTCTCGGAGGGCAAGCTCTACCGGGTCCCGGGCAAGGGCACGTTCCTTGCCCGGCCCAAGATCGAGATGTCGCTGGCGCTGGCGTCGTTCACCGAGGACATGCGCGCCCGCGGCTACCGCCCCGGCGCCCAGGACCTGGTTCGCCGCGTCCTGCCCGCGAGCGGCAGCACCGCGCGGGCCATGGGCCTCGCGCCGGAGACGCCGGTCCACCACATCGAGCGCCTGCGCACCGCCGACGGTGAGCCCATGGCCGTGGAGCGCTCCAACATCCCCGTCGACCTGGCCCCCGGACTCGACCGGCACTCCCTGGCCGGCCGCTCGCTCTACGCCGTGCTGGAGCAGGAGTACGGGATCATCCTCGACTCCGGTGAGCAGACGATCGAGGCCGGCGTCTGCGACCCCGCCGACGCCAAGCTCCTCGGCCTCCCCCAGGGCAGCCCCGTGCTGTCCATGCGGCGCCGCAGCTTCGCCAACGGCCGCTGCGTGGAAATGGCCACCTCGCGGTACCGCGCCGACCGCTACACGCTGCACTCGCGCCTCGACCCCCGACGTCCGGGCGGCTCCTGACCACCGCCCGGCCCCACCGCGCACGCGTCCGCGCGTACGCACACCATCCGACCCGTTCCAACTGGGAGGAACCGTGAGTTCCACTTCGGCAGCCACCGGCGGCCCACCGGCCGCAGGCTCGTCCTCGAAAGTCCTGGGAGTGCTGCAGCGCATCGGCCGCAGCCTGATGATGCCCATCGCCGTCCTGCCGGCGGCGGCGATCCTGCTGCGCCTGGGCCAGGGCGACATGCTCGGCAGCAACGGCCCCGAACCCGGCGGCCTCGCCGATGCCTCCGGCATGGGCTGGATGGAGCCCGTGGCCGGTGTCATCGGCACCGCCGGCGACGCGCTCTTCCAGGCGCTGCCGCTGCTGTTCGCCGTGGGTGTGGCCATCGGCTTCGCCAAGCGCGCCGACGGCTCCACGGCGCTGGCCGCGGTCGTCGGCTACGCCGTCTTCGACCGCGTCACGAAGTACATGTTCTTCAACTTCGACCCCAGCGGTGAACTGCGCGGCACCGTGACCACCTACGACGAGGCGGGGACCGAGATCCTCAACTGGGGCGTGAAGAACCCCACCGACGTACTCGGCGGCATCGTCATCGGCCTGCTCGCCGCCCTGCTGTGGCAGCGCTACTACCGCATCAAACTGCCCACCTGGCTGGGCTTCTTCGGCGGCCGCCGCTTCGTGCCGATCATCACCGCCGTGGCCTCGCTGCTGGTGGCCGTGGTGTTCGGCTTCGTCTGGCCGACCGTCGGCGGCTGGATCAACGGCCTCGGCGAGTGGATCGTCGGCTCGGGCGCCGTGGGCGCCGGCGTCTACGGCGTCGTCAACCGCCTCCTGCTGCCCTTCGGCCTGCACCACATCGTCAACTCCGTGGTGTGGTTCGTGTTCGGCAGCTACACCGACCCCCAGACGGGCGACGTCTTCCACGGCGAGATCAACCGCTACCTCGCCGGCGACCCCACTGCGGGAGGCTTCCTCGCCGGGTTCTTCCCGGTCCTGATGTTCGGGCTGCCCGCGGCCGCCTTCGCGATGTGGCGCGCCGCCCACCCCACCCAGCGCGCCGCGGTCGGAGGCATCATGATCTCGGCGGCGCTGACCGCCTTCGTCACGGGGATCACCGAACCGATCGAGTTCGCGTTCATCTTCATCGCGCCGGTGCTGTTCGTGGTGCACGTCGTGCTCACCGGCATATCGATGGCGATCCTCAACGCCTTGGACGCCCATCTCGGCTTCGGGTTCTCGGCGGGCCTCATCGACATGGGGCTCAACGCCTTCAAGTCGAACACCACAGGGCTGGTGTGGATCCTGCTGATGGGTGTGGTCTACGCCGGGCTGTACTACGTGATCTTCTACTTCCTGATCACGCGCCTGAACCTGCCCACCCCGGGCCGCGAGCCCGCGGAGGAGCAGGCGTCGGTCGCCGCGAACCCCGACGCCTCGGACGACGCCGGTGCGTCGAGCGGCGCGACTGCGTCGAGCGGCGCGGGCACGGCCGACGGAGGAAAAGGCGCCGGCTGAAGCGGGGCCGCCCGCCGGATAAGGCCCGGCGGCGCTGACCGGTCCGTGCCCTGCCGGGCGCCCGCATGCGGGTGAGCCGGGCGGATCCCGCGTGAGGAGCTTCCTGCGGGATCCGCCTTCCGGGCGGCGGGACGGCCGCAGCAAACGGACCAGCGAACCGGTGACGGCCGCGGCCGGAGTTCTCCCACTCCGGCCGCGGCCGTCACCGTCGGATGCCGGGCCCGCTCTGCGCCCTCGCTAGGAGGCGCGGTTGCGCGGGTCCCCGTGGCACTTCTTGAACTTCTTGCCCGACCCGCAGGGGCACGGGGCATTGCGCGAAGCGCCGGCGTAGGCGTCCTCGACGGTCTCGGTGCGGGTGTCGACCCCCCCGTCCTCCGAGGGCGCGGAGTACTGGAGGCGGCTCGGGCGGCTCTGGCCGAAGCCCGGCACCACGAGCTCCTCGCCGCCGTCGTCGACGGCGTCCTCGTCGGTCGCGGCCTCGCGGTCGGCGGCGGCCTCGGCCTCGGCGACGTCCTCGGGCTCCAGACCGGCCGACTCGGCGCCGACCTCGTCCTCCGGCTCCTCGCCGGTCTTCACGGCGCCCGCGGAGCCCTCGGCCGGCGTGGCTGTGACGACCGCGCCGCCGGTGCCCGCGGCGGCGACCGCGGCGCTGGCCGGGGTGACCGACGCGCTGGTCTTGCCGCGCACCTGCACCTCGACGTTGAAGAGGTAGCCGACGGACTCCTCCTTGATGGCTTCGAGCATCTCCTGGAACATGTCGAAACCCTCCCGCTGGTACTCGATCAGCGGGTTGCGCTGGGCCATGGCCCGCAGGCCGATGCCCTGCTGGAGGTAGTCCATCTCGTAGAGGTGCTCGCGCCACTTGCGGCCCATGACCTCGAGGATCACGCGGCGCTCCAGCTCGCGCATGGCCTCGGAGCCCAGCTCCTCCTCGCGCCGCTGGTAGGCCTCGTGGGCGTCCTCCAGCACGCGGGCGGAGATGATGTCGGGCGTCAGCGTGGTGAGCTCGCCGCCGTTGTCCTCGATCAGGTCGTCGACGCTGAAGCTGATCGGGTAGATCTGCTTGAACGCCTTCCACAGCCGGTCGAGGTCCCAGTCGCCGGCGTCACCCTCGGCGGTGGCGGCGCGGACGTAGCCGTCGAGCACGTCGTCGAGCATGCCCGCGGCCTGCTCCTGCAGGTCGGCGCCTTCGAGGACCTTGTGGCGCTCGGCGTAGATGACCTTGCGCTGGCGGTTGAGGACCTCGTCGTACTTCAGGACGTTCTTGCGGATCTCGAAGTTCTGCGCCTCGACCTGGGCCTGCGCCGACTGGATGGCCTTGGTGACGACCTTGGACTCGATGGGCTGGTCGTCGGGGATGTTCAGCCGGTCGTAGATGAGCTCGACCCGCGCGCTGTTGAACAGCCGCATGAGGTCGTCCTCAAGCGAGAGGTAGAAGCGCGAGAGGCCGGGGTCGCCCTGGCGGCCGGAGCGGCCGCGGAGCTGGTTGTCGATGCGCCGGGACTCGTGGCGCTCGGTGCCCAGAACGTAGAGCCCGCCGGCCTCGACGACCTGCTCGTGCTCGCTCTCGACCTCCTTCTTCGCCTTCTCCAGCGCCTCGGGCCAGGCCTCCTCGTACTCCTCCGGAGTCTCCAGCGGGCTCAGGCCGCGCCGCTGCAGCTCCTCGTCGGCCATGAACTCGGGGTTGCCGCCGAGCATGATGTCGGTTCCGCGGCCGGCCATGTTCGTGGCGACGGTGACCCCGGCGAGCTTGCCGGCCCGGGCGACGATCGAGGCCTCACGGGCGTGGTTCTTGGCGTTGAGGACCTCGTGGTCGATGCCGCGCCGCTTGAGCATCTTCGACAGCAGCTCGGACTTCTCGACGCTGGTGGTGCCGACCAGGACCGGCTGGCCCTTCTCGTTGCACTCGGCGATGTCGTCGACGACGGCCTCGAACTTGGCGTCCTCGCCCTTGTAGATCACGTCGCGCTCGTCGGCGCGGATCATCGGCTTGTTCGTAGGGATGGGCACGACGCCGATGCCGTAGGTCTGGTTGAACTCCGCGGCCTCGGTGACGGCCGTACCGGTCATGCCGGACAGCTTGTCGTAGAGGCGGAAGTAGTTCTGCAGGGTGATCTTGGCCTGGGTCTGGTTCTCGTCCTTGATCTGGACGCGCTCCTTGGCCTCGATCGCCTGGTGCATGCCCTCGTTGTAGCGGCGCCCGCGCAGCACGCGGCCGGTGAACTCGTCGACGATGAGAACCTCGCCGTCCTTGACGATGTACTCCTTGTCGCGCCGGTACAGCTCCTTGGCCTTGATGGCGTTGTTCAGGAAGCTGATGAGGGGCGTGTTCACCGACTCGTAGAGGTTGTCGATGCCGAGGTAGTCCTCGACCTTGGCCACACCGCTCTCGGTGATGCCGACCGTGCGGTTCTTCTCCTCGACCTCGTAGTCGGCGTCGCGGCGCAGGCGGGGGGCGATCTTCGCGAACTCGGCGTACCACTTCGAGTTCTGCTCGGCGGGGCCGCTGATGATCAGCGGGGTGCGGGCCTCGTCGATGAGGATGGAGTCGACCTCGTCGACGATCGCGAACGGATGGCCGCGCTGGACCGTCTCCTCCAGCGAGATGGCCATGTTGTCGCGCAGGTAGTCGAAGCCGAACTCGTTGTTGGTGCCGTAGGTGATGTCGGCGGCGTAGGCGGCCTGGCGGTCGGTCCGCGCCATCTCGGGCGCCAGCACGCCGACCCTGAGGCCGAGGAACTGGTAGATGCGGCCCATGTTCTCGGCGTCGCGCTTGGCCAGGTAGTCGTTGGGGGTCACGACGTGCACGCCGTCGCCGGACAGCGCGTTGAGGAAGACGGCGAGGGCCGAGGTCAGCGTCTTGCCCTCACCCGTCTTCATCTCGGCGATGTTGCCGAGATGCAGTGCCGCGCCGCCCATGAGCTGGACGTCGAAGGGGCGCTGGCCGAGCGTGCGCGTGGCGGCCTCGCGCACAGCGGCGAAGGCCTCGGGCAGCAGGTCGTCGAGCGACTCGCCGTCCTTGCGGCGCTCGCGCAACTCGTCGGTGAGTTCGCGCAGCTCGGTGTCGCTGAGATCGACGAAGTCGTCCTCGATCGAGTTGATCTGGTCCTTCAGCTTGTTGAGCCTGCGCAGAATCTTGCCCTCACCTGCGCGGAGGACCTTGTCGAGTATGGCTGGCACTTCTTATGCGCTCCTCGCAGATCTGGGCCCGCGTCTGGAGGCGGGACGGATCCTTGACCCCCAGCTTTCCATCTTAGGCGACGGTTCCGCCCCGCGGTGCACTCACGGATGGTCACAGCACCGTCACGGACACGTCGCCCCCGGTAAGGGGACCGTTTGGGGCCCGCGGATCCGGTTATCCCGCCCATGAGGGAATCGTGCACACCGAACTGGACCGGGGGGTGCCGTGATGACGGACGGCGAGGGTTCCGAGTCCCGGACCCGGACCACCGGCGGTCGGGGCGGGGGGCGCGCGAAACGCGGGCGCACACCCCACCGCTACATCCGCGGCTACCAGGGTGCGGGCGGGGACTTCGCGCCCACCAACACCCACCGGGGCCGCACGGCCTCGTGGGTCGCCGTGGGGGTGTTCTTCGTCGGATTCCTGGTCGGCGGAATCGGGATTTCGCTTGGCGTGAACTGGTGGCTGATCGGTTCCGGACTGGGGCTGATGGCCGCGGGCGGGGTGCTGTTCCTGGTGACCGACATCTTCACCGACGTGGTGCTGGACGAGCCGCACTACGAGTCGGAGGAGCCGCACAACACCCCGCTGCATCACATCAAGTCCGAGGACCGGCAGCACGCGGAGGGCGAGGAGGGCCACCGCGCCGCGGCCGACGACCGGCAGGTCCCCGACGAGTAGGTCCGTCCGGGCCCGCCGTTGCGGACGCCGCAGCGGCGGGCCCGGATGCAAACCGCCGCGGCAGAGGGGTGCCGCGGCTTTCGTGTGCGGCGGCCCCGCAGAGAGGACTCCGGGGCCGCCGACAGCCGGTCCGCGCCGGCGTGTCAGTCCACCAGACGCAGCACGCCGTAGTTGAAGCCCTTGCGGCGGTAGACCACGCTGGGGGCGTCGCGCTCCTCGTCGTGGAACAGGTAGAAGTCGTGGCCGACCAGTTCCATCTCCATGAGGGCCTGGTCGATGGTCATCGGTTTGGCCGAATGGAACTTCTCGCGGACGATCACGGGGCCGTCGCCCTTGGTGTCGAGCTCGACGACGTCCTCGGCGAACTGCTCGTCGACCGCGCTTCCGTCGAACTCGTCGGGGTGCGGGGCGGGTGCGGGCACCGTCGGGGACTGCGCCGTATCGCCGGGGCCGCGGGACGGGGCGGCCGTGTCGTTGCCGAGATCGGCAGTGGCGGCGGCGACGGAGACGGGGGCGCGGTTGCCCTTGTGCACCTTGTTGCGGTCGGCGAGCTTGCGGAGCCGCGCCTCGATGCGGCCTATCGCAAGGTCGAGGGCGTTGTAACGGTCGTCGGCGGACGCCTCACTGCGGATGACCGGGCCGGTGGCGCGGATGGTCAGCTCGACCCGCTCGCGCATGTCGGCGAGCTTCGGGTTCCGCTCCTTGGACACCTCCACATCGACGCTCATGCCCTTCTTCTCCCACTTGGAGAGCTTGGTCAGCTTGTTCTCGACGTGCTGCCGGAACTTCTCGCTGACACCGGTGCGCCGACCTTTGACGATGATGTCCACAAGACCCCCTTCAACGCGTGGCCACCGATGACCGGTGGCCCGGCTTCGTTCTGCCGCTCCGCGCGGGGCGCGGAGCCCGCTCCGCTGCCTCCTCTCCGCCACCGTGGTGCGCCGCTCCGGCGCCGCCGGTGACTCGGCTGGTCATTGAGTTTGGCTCTGCGTATACCCACGAGATCACGGCTCATATCCAAAGCGCGTAAAGGAATCCCCACTGGTCAGGTGAGGCTTTCGGACACGGGGGGCAGATCGCCGCACGCCGGCGTGCGAACCGGGGCGGTGCGGGGCGGTAGCGGGCCGGCGCGATCCACGGGCCGGCCGCGGAGGGGCCTCGCCCGCTCCGCGTGCCGCCCTCGGATGCCACCCGTCCGGCCGACCTGGTCTTCGTCCCCACATCCGCCTGCTGAGGGTTCCGCCGCGCTTGAGCGCGACTACCGCCCTTCTCCCGCGACCGAGGGACATCGGGTCCCTCCGCGAGGCAGGACTTACCTCTAAGCCGCACCGTGATCGGTCGACGAAAAGTCGCCTTACGTGGGCCGTTTCGCCTGCGGCTGGCATCGGCTTGCCGAGCCGGCGCCCCCGCGAAGGGGCTCCGTATTCGGCGCAACCACGGACCCGGACGGGTGCCATGCTCTGCACGCTAACCCGAGTTCTGCCGGATGTCAGGTGGGGAGCGCTTCCGGCGCACCCCGGGCATGGCGCCGGACCGGCGGGAAACGCCGTCCGGGGCGCCGGATCCGGGCGAAGGCGAAGCGTCGCCGCGGTCGCGGACGGCGTTCGCGGGCGGGGGGTCGCCGCAGGCGGGGCGGCTTCGGGGAGGCCGCGCAGGACACGCGGGGGGCGACCGCGGGGGCGGCCGGGGCTGTCGCGGGCGGGGGCCGCCCGCGCTCGGCGAGGACGGCGCCGCCGACGACCGCCGCGCCCGCGCCGCGCAGCGCCCGGGCGGCTTCGGCCAGGGTGGCTCCGGTGGTGACGACGTCGTCGACGAGCACAACCCGCCGCCCCGCCGCCGCGGCGGGAGCGCGCACCTCCAGAGCGCCGGCGAGGTTGGCCCTGCGCCGGTCGCGGTCGAGTCCGACCTGGTCGCGGACGCGGCGGCGGTGCGCCAGCACCGGTTCGGGCGGAAGCCGCACCGCAGCGCAGCGGCGCTCGGCCGCCCGGGCCATCAGCAGCACCGGGTCGTAGCCGCGCGTGCGCAGCGCCGCCGGCCGGGCCGGCACGGGTACCAGCAGCGCGTCGGGATGGCAGGCCGCCGCGGCGGCGACGGCCCCGGCCAGCCGTGCGCCCAGCGGTACGGCCAGCCCTCGCGCGCCCTGCTCCTTGAACGCGAGCAGCGCGGTGCGCTCCAGCCCGGTGTACGCGCCGACGGCCCACACCAGCGGGCAGCCCGCGCGGCGGCGGCAGGGCCGGGGACGGGTGCCGAGCGCGCGGGCGCAGTCGGGGCACAGCCGGCCGCCGGGTCGCGCGCACCCGGCGCAGTGGTCGCCCAGCAGCAGGCCGAGCAGACCCTCGAAGGCCGCCGCGAGGCCGCCCGGTGCGGTACGCGGTGTCGGAGGCCGCGGCCTCGGTTCGGCCCCCTCGGCGGCGGACGGGCCGGACCGGGCCGGGCGTCGGCGGGGTGCGGACGGCCCGACTGGGCCGGGTGGTGGCGGGAACCCGGTGCTCTCTTGGTTCATGGATCCAGGCTCGGCCCGGCGAAGCCTCCGCCGCCACGCGGATCCGCGCCCTGTGGACGGCGCCTGCCCCGCACCGGCGGCGGGTCAGCCCGGGTAGACGGGGTTGGTGCCGACGCCGACGCGCTTCCAGTTGATGCGGTCGTCGGTCATCCAGACGTTGTCGTCCTCGGTGCCCGACAGCAGCGGCAGTCCCGGCGCGGCGGCGATGCCTCCCATGTCGGTGCCCGGAGGCGCGCCGGCGCTGGTGGTCTCGGTGCTCCCGTCCAGCGCCACCAGGTAGCTCTGCTCGGCGCCCTGCTCGACGTGGCCGACCACGGCGAGCTGGTCGCCGCCCCGCCACGCGACGTCGGTGATCTCCTGCAGCTCGGTGGCCAGCGGGAACTCGCCGCTGAGGGTGATACCGGCGTCCGAGTGGACCACGCGGCCCACCGCCAGCCGGGGCAGTCCCTCGCCCCTGCTGCTGAGGACCGCGGCACGGGTTCCGTCGCGGGACATCCGCAGCGCGGTGACCCGGCTCTCCGCCAGTTCGGGGGCGTCCACCTCGACGGGGTCGGTCCCTCCGCGCAGCATCCACACGCGGGTGCCGACGTCACCGGCCTCGCCGCCCGAAGGCGAGGCCGTGGGCGAGGGGTCGCCGCGCTCGGTGTCCTCGGCGACCTCCTCGGAGTCCTGCTGTTGCCGGTCGTCGTCGCTCTCGCGGCCGGTGGAGACGTCCTCGGCGACCCACAGGTTGCCGTAGCCGTCCCAGGAGAGCGAAGTGTAGTCGCCGCCCGAGAGTACGGCGGTGTAGTCGCTGCCCTCGCTGGTGCCGGCGACGACGACCTCCTTGCCCCCCGCGCGGATGCCGCCCACCCGGTCCTCGTCCAGCGACACCGCGTGCTGCTCCAGAGCAACCTGGCCGGCTCCCGGAGCCCCCGCGACCCGGCTCTCGGTGAGCTGGGCGTCGCGACTGTCGCTCTCCAGAGCCCACATCCGGCCGTCGCGCACGAAGTAGGCCCGCAGGCTCCCGGTCACGCCCGCGGGGTTGACCGAGTCCCAGTCGCCCTCGCCGGTGTGCAGGTTCTCGCTCTCGTCGGCGGGGATGTCGATGTCCAGGCCGCCCACGCGCAGCCGCAGCTCCTGCACTTCGGGCAGCTGGCGCAGCGTCCACACCAGTTGGGCCCGCATGCCGAAGCGCTGCGTCGTGCCTCCGGAGGCGTTGTCGACCTCGACGGTCACGGTCCCCGAGTCGTAGGCGACGTCGGCCGTCGCGTCCTTGGGGAAGGCCGACTCCACCGCGTCGTCCAGCCAGCTGGTGGGACCCGCGACCAGCATCTTGACCAGCCGGGTGGCCGAGCGGTCGCTGCTGACCGGCAGGAAGACCGCGTCGGGCACGAGGGTGCTGCGGTCGCGGTTGAAGAAGTACAGGTTCAGCGGCCGATAGACGAGGTCGACGTCGCTGCGGCTGAGCACCAGCAGCTCGGGCGGGTCGGAGATGCGCCACTGATCGTCGCCGGTGCGCACCAGGTCCAGGGTGACGTCGATGACCTGGCCGGCCCCGGCGGGCGTGTACTGCCCGCTGGCGTCGATGGTGGCCAGCTGGCTGCTGAGCAGCCGCACCTGCGCGGTCTCGCCGTCGTCGGCGACCTCGGCGTCCAGGGCCAGCTTGTCGCTGTCCTCGTAGACCAGGACGCGTCCGCTGGGCAGCCAGTCGGAGCGCGTCTTGGGCGCCAGGTACTCGCGGGCGGCGCTGTGGTTCTCCTCGAAGCTGGCCATGCTCTTGAGGAAGCCGCGCACCAGGCCGTTGGGCTCGACGTCGCGCTGGGGGCCGGGCGGGATCTGGCGGACGTAGCCGCTGCCGCTCAGCGAGCCGGCGGCGCCGCCCTCGCCCTCGACGACCGGGCCGCCGCTGGGCACCGTCGCGCACGCCGACAGGCCCAGGGCCAGCAGCGCGGCGGCGGCGCCGGCGCGGCGCGTGCGCCCGGGGGACGCGCTGTGAGCGGTGGTCACGAGACCTCCTCGGGTGCGCCGGCCTCGGCGCGTTCGCCGACGGTGTCAGCCGATCCGGCGCCCGGAGCGCCCTCGCCCATCGTCGCGGAGAACCCGCGGACGCGCCCGGTGGCCATCTCCGGCGGCGCCAGCGGCAGCGGGGAACCGCGCAGCTCCTGGCCCTCGCGGCGCGGCAGCGACAGGCGGAACTGCGACCCCTTGCCGGGCATGCCCCAGGCCTGCAGCCAGCCGCCGTGCAGCTGGGCGTCCTCCTTGGCTATGGCCAGGCCCAGGCCGGTGCCCCCGGTGGTTCGCGCCCGCGCCGGGTCGGCCCGCCAGAAGCGGTCGAAGCACAGGTGCTCTTCGCCCTCCTTGAGGCCCACGCCGAAGTCGCGCACGCCCACGGCGACGGCGTCGCGGTCTCCGGCCGCGGTGACGATGACGTCCTTGCCCTCGCTGTGCTCGATGGCGTTGACGATGAGGTTGCGCAGGATGCGGTTGATGCGGCGCGCGTCGAACTCGGCGGTGCACGGCTCGGCGGGCAGCCGCATGACGACCTTGATGCCGGACTTCTCGGCGATCTGCTCGGCGTCACCGACCGCCTTCATAACGGCGTCGCGCACGTCCACCCTCTCCATGGACAGGGTCGCGGCGCCCGCGTCGTGCCGGCTGATCTCCAACAGGTCGGCCAGCAGCTCCTCGAACCGCTCCAGCTGGCTCTGCAGCAGCTCGACCGAGCGGCCCATGTGGGGCTCAAGCTCGTCGCGGTCCTCGTACAGCAGGTCGCCGGCCATGCGGATGGTGGTGAGCGGGGTGCGCAGCTCGTGGGAGACGTCGGAGGCGAACTGGCGCTGCACCTGCGACAGCTCCTCCAGCTCGCGGATCTTCTCCTGCAGGTTGCCGGCCATGTCGTTGAACGACAGCGCGAGGCGGGCGAGGTCGTCCTCACCGCGGACCTTCATTCGCTCCGAGAGGTCGCCTGCCGCCAGGCGCTCGGCCGAGCCGGCGGCGGCCCGGACGGGGTTCACCACCTGGCGCGTCACGATGTAGGCGATCACCGCAAGCAGCAGGATCAGCACGGTTCCGACGAAGAAGACTGTGTTCTGCACCAGGTCGAGCATCTGCTGCTCGTGGTCCAGCGGGAACAGGTAGTACAGCTCGTAGGTGTTGGACAGCCGCGCGCCCACGACCAGGCCTGGCGCCCGGTAGTCGTCGTCGACGATCTGGGTGTAGGTGACGTACTGCTCGCCCAGCTCGGGGCTCGGCCTCACTTCATCGCGGAGGCGCTGGGGGACGCTGGACTCCTCGACGGTGGCATAGCCCCGCAGCCCGCCCACAGTGGGCAGGATGACCACCTCGTAGAGGCCGGTCGTGCCGCTGTGGTTGCTCAGTTCGGTCGTGATCTCCTTGGCGCGGCCGTCCTGATCGGTGCTCTGGTCGCCTTCCTGCATGATGCTGACGGCCGTGTCCAGCCCGGTCTTGTGGTCGTTGAGCGCGGCCTCGCGCTTGGCGTCGAGCAGGCCGGTCAGCACCTGCTGAACCAGGAAGAAACCGAGGACCGCGGTGACCAGGGCGGAGATGAGCAGGGTCGTCGTGACCACGCGCAGCTGAAGTGAGCGCCTCCAGCGCGAATGCACGGCGCGGACCAGGGCGCGGGCGCCACGCTGAGCGGTCAGGTAGCAGCGCAGCGGAAAGGCGGCGATGCGGTGCCAGCGCGACCGCGCGGCGCCCGGACCGCCGTCCGGCTGCGCCACGGAGGCGTGCCGGGTGTCGTCATCGTCCGTCACCTGTGCCATCCCGCCGGATTCAGGCGGTGCCCGCCTTGTAGCCGACACCGCGCACGGTGACTACCACCTCGGGGTGCTCCGGATCCTTCTCGATCTTCGCCCGCAGCCGCTGCACGTGCACGTTGACCAGCCGGGTGTCGGCCGCGTGCCGGTAGCCCCACACCTGCTCCAGCAGGACCTCGCGGGTGAATACCTGGCGCGGTTTGCGGGCCAGGGCCACCAGCAGGTCGAACTCCAGCGGGGTGAGGCTGATCGGCTCGCCGTCGCGGCGCACGGAGTGGCCGGCGACGTCGATGGTGATGTCGCCGATCTGCAGCACCTCGGGGGCCGGCTCCTCGGTGCGGCGCAGCCGCACGCGCACCCGGGCCACCAGCTCCTTGGGCTTGAACGGCTTGACGATGTAGTCGTCGGCGCCGGACTCCAGGCCCAGCACTATGTCCACGGTGTCGCTCTTGGCTGTGAGCATCACGATCGGCACGCCCGACTCGGCGCGGATCTGCCTGCACACGTCGATTCCGTCGGCGCCGGGCAGCATCAGGTCCAGCAGCACGAGGTCGGGCTTGGTCTCGCGGAAGGCCTCCATGGCCTTGTCGCCGTCGTGCACGAACGACGGCTCGAACCCTTCGCCTCTGAGGACGATGCCCAACATCTCAGCGAGAGCGAGGTCGTCGTCGACGACCAGTACGCGTCCCTTCATGGGTGTATCCGGCACGAGCCCCTCCTCCCACGTCGGAGGCGCGGCAGCTCGCGCCTTCTCCTTTCCGGACACTCAAGCGGCAGTACTTCGGACACTTTCGCCGGGTCCCTTGTGGGAGCCGTCCTCCCCACTAACCTTGCCATCTTCGGAACCGGGCTTCGCCCGGGCTGGCCCGCGGAGGAGCCGGTGCCGGAGGGCGCGCCACGCGCTCCCGGTGGCCGCTCCGCGCGACGGGTCACACGCGCCACCCTGCCGCCTGCGCCGCCGCGCGTCCAGATGTGCGGACCCGCGGTGCCTGCGCAGCCTGGGCCGACCTGGTCGGCCGATAACAGAAAGCATACAAAACGAATGAACCGGAGCGGCGTTCCCGAAGCTCCCCGGGCCTCCGGAGCTCCCACCGGCACTCGCATCCGGACACCTGTGGCATAACGTGGAGACCGCCACCGCCCCGAGCACGACCAGGACCGCTACGGAGGACCGATTCCGATGAGCCACGACGACGGCCGGCACTGGCGGGCGCCGGGGTCGGAACCCGGTTCCGGCCAGCCGCGAGAGGCGGCGGGCGGTCCGCACCCCGGGGGCTGGTGGGCGCCTATCGGCGAAGACGCCCCCCCTTCCTCCGGCGGCGGGTGGTCGGCTCCCGGCGGGTCCGGCGGCGCGCCCCCGGGCTACGGCCAGGGCGGCCAGGCGCCCCCGGGCCACGGCACTGCGCCCCCGCCCGGGCTCGGCCGGCCCTGGGCACCGCGCCCCGGCGTCGTCGCGCTGCGGCCGATGAACCTCGGCGACGTGTTCAACGGCGCATTCGGCTACATCCGGCAGAACCCCAAGGCCACACTGGGCCTGGCCCTCATCGTCACCGCGGTCTTCAGCATCGTCACCTCGATCGGCGTGGGCGGCTACCTCAGCGACTACGGCACGATCATGCAGGAGACGCTGGAGGACCCCTACGGCCCGACCGCCAACGACCCGATGCCCTTCGAGCTGTGGTCGATCGCGGCGATGTACGGCGGAGCGCTGCTCGGTTACGTGGGCCAGATCCTGCTGACCGGCCTGCTCGCGGCGGTCGTCGGCCTGGCGGTGCTGGGGCGCAGGCTGTCGATGCGCGAAGCACTGCAGGTGGCGCGCGGCCGGATGCCCACGCTCTTCGGCGTGGCCCTTCTGCTCGTGCTCCTGAGCCTTCTGTGGACCGCGCTCGTGGTCGGCCTCGTCGTCGGCGCCGTTCTGCTGGGCGCGGCGGTCCACCCCGCCGCGGGCGTGGCCGTGGGCGTCCTGGGCATGCCTGCCCTGTTCGTTCTTGCCGTGTGGGTCTATGTGCGCACCTCGCTGGCGATGCCGGTGGCGGTGCTGGAGCGCGTCGGCCCCGCGACGGCGCTGGCGCGCTCCTGGCGGGTGACGAACCGCAGCTGGTGGCGGGTGTTCGGCATCCTGCTGCTGGCGCAGCTCCTCGTCGGCTTCGTTGTGAACCTGCTGTCGACGCCCTTCACGGGGGTTGCGGCGGTGCTGTCCTTCCTCGCGCCCGACGCCGCGTGGGTGCCGGTGGCCGCGACCGCACTGGCCTACATCGGCACCGTCCTGGCCGGCGCCCTGGGCACACCCTTCATCATCGGTGTCACCACGCTCCTCTACGTCGACCTGCGCATGCGGCGCGAAGGGCTCGACCTGAGGCTGCAGGCCGCCGCGCAGTCGGGCGAGCAGGTCGACGCCGACGTGTACGTCCCCGACGAGGCTGCGCCGGGTGCGCCCGCACTCGCCCACCCCCGCCCGGGTGCCTACGGCGGCCCGGTCAGCGGCGGATACCCGCCGCCCGGCGGTGCCTACTACGGTCCGGGGAGCGCACCCTACGGCGGCGCGCAGCCGGGTCCGCCGCAGGGGGGCTACGCGGCGGAGGGCTACGGCTGGGGCGGCTCGGGCCACGGCGGTCCGGGGACCTCCGCCTGATGGGGGCCCTCCTGCTCGCGCCGGCCGTCGTCGAGCGCGGGGAAGGGCGGCGCCTGGCCCGCGAGGAGCTGGCCAAGCGCATCTACGGCGAGGCGCAGCCGAGCCTGCTCGACATCGCCTGGCAGCGCATCCGGGAGGGGCTCTCCGGGGTCGAGGTCTACGGCCCGACCGGCTGGTGGACGCTGGGCCCGCTGCTGGTGGTACTGGCCGCGCTGATCGTGGCCCTGCTGGTGTACATGCGCCCGGCCCGCCGCGCCCGCCGCAGGAAGCCCATCGACGAGGCCGCGCCGCTGACCGCCGCCCACCACCGCGCCGCCGCCGAGCGCCACGCCGCCCATGGCGAGTTCGGCGCCGCGGTCCGCGAGCGGCTGCGCGCCGTCACCCGCGAACTGGAGGACGGCGCCGTGGTCACACCACGCCCCGGCCGGACCGCCACGGAACTTGCCGCCGAGACCGCGGCCGTGCTGCCGCGACTGCGCGAGAGTCTCTACGCCGCCGCCGAGATCTTCAACGACTCCGCCTACGGCCAGCGCACCGCCACCGCCGAGGGCTACCGACTGCTCGCCGGGCTCGACGAGCAGGTGCGCCGCGCGCGTCCCGAGGAGGCGGCCGCGGGCCCGGCGCAGACCCCGGGAGGGGCCCCGTGAGCGCGCCCGCCGCCGCACCCGCCCCGCCGGAGGAGCGCTCGGAGCGCGTGTCGCCCGGAGCGGGAGAGCTGTGGCGGCGCGTACGCGGACCCGCCGCCTTCATCACCGCCCTCCTCGTGCTGGCCGTGCTGATGTCCTTGGGGGCCCGGCAGCCCCGGGAGGGTCCGTTGGAGCCCGAGGGGCCCGACCCCCAGGGCAGCCGCGCGCTCGTGCAGATCCTGCGGGACCGCGGCAGCGACGTGACGGTGGCCCGCACGACCGAGGACGCGCTGCAGGCGGCGGGGCCCGGCACCGTCACCGTGGTGGCCGGCTCGCACCGGCTGCCGCGCGAGCAGGTCCGCAGGCTCGCGGACGGGCTCGGCGACCGGATCCTGGTCCGCCCCACCACCCCGGCGCTCGATGCGCTGGCGCCGGGCGTGCGGACGACCGGACGCACCGACGAGCAGACCCTGGAGCCCCGCTGCGGGCTCGCGGCCGCCCGGGCCGCCGGTGCGGCCGACGTCGGCGGCGAGGTCTACACGGTTCCGCCGGGCGGCCGGGGCTGCTACCCGGCCGACGGCGGCCACGCGCTGGTGCGCGTCACCGGCGAGCACACCGCCACCGTGCTCGGCGCTCCCGCGCCGCTGACCAACGCCGACCTGGCCGGCGAGGGCAACGCCGCTCTGGCGCTGTCGCTCGTGGGCGAGCGCGACGTGGTGTGGCTGCGCCCCGACCCCGTGCCCGAGCAGGGGCAGTCGGGGCTGTGGGACCTGGTGCCGCTCTCGGTCCGGATGAGCCTGGTGCCGCTCTGCGCGGCGCTGGTGCTGCTCGCGCTCTGGCGCGGCAGGCGTCTGGGCCCGCTGGTCACCGAGCGGCTGCCTGTCGTCGTGCGGGCCTCGGAGACCACCGAGGGCCGCGCCGGGCTGTACGCCGCGCGGCGGGCCCGCGACCGCGCCGCGGACGCTCTGCGCTCGGGGACCCTGCGCCGGGTCAGGCCCGGGCTGGGACTGGGTCCCGACACCGCGCCCGGCGCCGTCGTGGAGGCGGCCGCCGCGCGCTCCGGCCTGCAGCCGTCCCACGTGGGCGCCCTGCTGTACGGCCCGGGCGAACCGGGGACCGCCGACCCCTACACTGCCGATGACCAGGGTCTGGTGCGGCTGACCGACGAACTGGACGGGTTGGAGGGGCGGCTGCGGTGACACCCGTGCACGCAGGCGCTCCCGGCGGCGCCCGCCAACCGAAACCGCCGCTGCCGACTCCGCTGACCGAGGGAGACCACAAGTGACCGCCTTCCCCGCCGACGGCCCGCCCGCGTCCGGGCAGGCCGAACAGGCCAGAGCCGCGCTGACCGCGCTGCGCCACGAGGTCGCCAAGGCCGTCGTGGGCCAGGACGAGACCGTCACCGGCATGGTGGTGGCCCTGCTGTGCCGCGGCCACGTGCTGATGGAGGGTGTGCCGGGCGTCGCCAAAACCCTGCTGGTGCGCGCGGTCTCCGCTGCGCTGTCCCTGGGGCACAAGCGCGTCCAGTTCACCCCCGACCTGATGCCGGGCGACGTCACGGGCTCGCTGGTCTACGACTCGCGCACCTCCAAGTTCGAGTTCCACGAGGGACCGGTCTTCACCAACCTGTTCCTGGCCGACGAGATCAACCGGACGCCGCCCAAGACGCAGGCGGCGCTGCTGGAGGCCATGGAGGAACGACAGGTGACCGTCGCGGGCGAGCCGGCTGCGCTGCCCGACCCCTTCGTCGTGGCCGCCACCCAGAACCCCGTGGAGTACGAGGGCACCTACCCGCTGCCCGAGGCCCAGCTCGACCGGTTCCTGCTCAAGCTCGTGGTGTCGCTGCCCGAGCGCGCCCACGAGGTCGACATGCTGGGCCGCCACGCCGCGGGCTTCGACCCCGGCGACCTGGACGCGGCCGGGCTGCGCCCGGTGGCGGGCGCCGAGGACCTGCGCGCCGCCCGCGCGGCCGTGGCCGCGACCGCGGTCGCACCCGAGGTGCTGGGCTACATCGTCGACATCTGCCGCGCCACCCGCGGTTCGCCGTCGCTCCAACTGGGCGCCTCTCCGCGCGGCGCCACCGCGCTGCTGCGCACCAGCCGGGCCTGGGCGTGGCTGTCCGGACGCGACTACGTCACCCCCGACGACGTCAAGGCGCTCGCAAAGGCGACGCTGCGGCACCGGGTGGCGCTGCGCCCCGAGGCCGAACTGGAAGGCGCCACGAGCGCGGGGGTGCTCGACGGCGTGCTGGCGTCGGTGCCGGTGCCCCGCTGATTCTCCGCCCGACGAGGGCGGGACACCGCGTCCGCACAGGTCGAAAGGCACGGAAGGAGCGACGATGGCGATCACGGGGCGTGCGGTGCTTGCCGCCTTCGCCGCCGCGCTCGCGGTGCTGGTCGCGGGCGCGGTCGGGAGCTGGATCGCCTGGGCGGCGCCGGGTCTGCTCGCGGCGGCGATCCTGGCCGACGTACTTCTGGCGCCCAGCCCGCGGGCCCTGCGCTTCGAGCGCTCCGGCGACACCGCCGTCCGGCTGGGTGAGACCGCCGAGGTGGCGCTGGTCGTGGCCAACCCCTCGCGCCGCCGGCTGCGGGGCGTGCTCCGCGACGCGTGGGCGCCCAGCGCCGGGGCGCGGCCCCCGCGGCGGCCGGTAGCCGTGCCCGGCGGCGGCCGGGTGCGGGTGGCCACCGGGCTCACGCCCACGCGCCGCGGCGACCAGGCGGCCGCCGGGGTCACGGTGCGCAGCCTCGGGCCGCTGGGGCTCGCCGCACGCCAGTGCACCCACGCGGTGCCGTGGACGGTGCGGGCGCTGCCGCCCTTCCACAGCCGCCGGCACCTGCCGGGCAAGCTCTCGCGGCTGCGCGAGCTGGACGGCCAGCACACGGCGCTGGTGCGCGGCCAGGGAAGCGAGTTCGACTCTCTGCGCGAGTACGTGCCCGGCGACGACGTGCGCTCCATCGACTGGCGCGCAACCGCCCGCAGGGACGCGGTCGTGGTGCGCACCTGGCGGCCCGAGCGCGACCGCAGGATCCTGCTGGTGCTCGACACCAGCCGCACCTCCGCCGGACGGGTGGGCGACGTGCCGCGCCTGGACCACGCCATGGACGCCGCACTGCTGCTGGCGGCCCTTGCTGGCCGCGCCGGCGACCGGGTGGACCTGCTGGCCTACGACCGCCGCGTGCGCGCCCAGGTGCGCAGCCACGGCCGCGGCAGCCGCGTCCCCCAGATCGTGCAGGCGATGGCGCCGCTGGAGGCCGAGCTGGTGGAGTCCGACCCCGCCGGGCTGGTCGCCACGATCCTCGGCGGCCACAGCCGGACCCGGCAGCTGGTGGTGCTGCTGACCGACCTGAACGCGGCCGCGCTGGAGGAGGGGCTGCTGCCGCGGCTGCCCGCGCTGACCTCGCGGCACATGCTGATGGTGGCGGCCGTGGGCGATCCCCGGGTGAGCGAGATGGCCGCGGCGCGCGGCAGCGCCCGGGCCACCTACGACGCCGCGGCCGCCGAGCGCGCGCTGGGCGAGCGCGGCCGCATCACCGCCGAGCTGCGCCGCCACGGCGTGGAGGTCGTCGACGCCGACCCCGAGCACATCGCGCCGGCGCTGGCCGACGCCTACATCGGCCTCAAGGCCCAGGGGCGGCTATAAGCTCCGAGGTGCGCGGCGGCCGCAGATCACTCCCGCAGAAGGGGCCGTGGTCGCGCGTCGGGTGGCCGCGCCTGCGCGGTGACCGCGCGCCCCGGGCGTTCAGCCCGCGACCGGCGCCGCCTGCGGGGCGGCGGCGATGTCGCCGGTCACGCCCCGGTTGTGCGCGGCACGGCCGACCACGAACACATAGGCCAAGAACAGCAGTTCGGCGGCCACGCCGATGCCGATGCGCAGCCAGGTGGTGTGCACCCATCCGGTGACCAGGCCCTCGATCAGTCCGGAGACGAACAGCACGAGCACCAGCCCGAGCGCCACCGCGATGGCCGGGCGCGCTTCCTCGGCCAGCGCCCGCAGACGGGGGCGCGGTCCGGGCGCGATGAGGGTCCAGCCGAGCTTGAGGCCCACGCCCGCGGCGACGAAGACCGCTGTCAGCTCCAGCAGCCCGTGCGGCAGGATCAGCCCGAGGAAGACGTCGCCCTTGCCGTTGGCGAACATCATCCCCGCGCCCACACCCAGGTTGGCGCCGTTGAGCGCGAGCACGTAGAGGGTGGGCAGGCACAGGAACACGCCGAGGATGAGCGCCTGGGCGGCGGCCCAGGCGTTGTTGGTCCACACCTGGGCGGCGAAGGATGCGCCGGGGTGCTCCACGTAGTAGTTGGCGAAGTCGTTCTCGACATAGGCGCGGATCTCCTCGGGAGTGCCGACGGCGGCCAGCACTCGGGGGTCGGTGGCGATCCAGACCGCGATCACGGCGGAGAACGCCACGGTGCCCAGGCCGGCGGCGATCCACCACCACCGCAGCCGGTACAGCACGGCCGGGAAGGTGTCGGTGAAGAACCGGGCGGCGTCGTGCCAGGAGGACTCGTGGGCGCCCGTGGAGGCCGAGCGCGCCCGCGCCACCAGTCCGGACAGGTGGCCGACCAGCCCCGGGTCCTGCCCGGCGGAGCGCACCACCGACAGGTGGGTGGAGACGCGCTGGTAGAGGTCGACCAGCTCGTCGACCTCGGTGCCGCTGAGGCGGCGGCGCCGGCGCACGAGGCTGTCGAGGCGTTCCCACTCGGGGCGGTGCGCGGCGGCGAAGACGTCCAGATCCACGCGGGCGACTCTACCGGCCGACCCTGCGGCGCCGAGTCGGCGGCGGTGCGGGCATAGCCCGCCCGCGGCGGGGCGGGAGGCGTGCGTGTCACCGGCGCCGACCGTCTCCTGACAGACTGGAGGGAGCACGACAGGCGGGACGAATGCGGAGCACCCGCGGCGGACCTACGGAGGCGGACAACGGTGGCATACCCGGGCGGTGGACTACCCGACGAACAGTCGTCCCTGGTCACCGGCGACGCTGTCGTGCTGGACCTGCGCCCGGCGGGCTTCGCCAGCCGCATGACGGCCCTGGTCGTCGACGGGGTCGTCCAGATCTCCGCGCTGCTCGCCGCCGCCGTGGCGACCAACCTCGTCGCAAGCGGACTGGATGCCGCGGCCACGGCCGCGGTGAACCTGGGACTGAGCGTGCTGGTGCTGGTGGGCTATCCCACCGCGATGGAGTCCCTTACACGCGGGCGCTCGCTGGGCAAGATGGCACTGGGGCTGCGGGTCGTTGGCACCGACGGCTCGCCGGAGCGGTTTCGCCAGGCCCTGGGCCGGGCGCTGACCGGAGTGGTGGAGATCTGGATCACCACCGGAGTCGTCGCCCTGATCACGTCGCTGGTCAACCCCGACGGCCGCCGGGTGGGCGACTTCGTCGCCGGCACCCTGGTGGTGCACGAGCGGGCCGCCCGGCGCCCCGACGACACCCTGCCGATGCCGCCGCACCTGGCCGACTGGGCACGCGGGGCCGAGCTGTCGCAGCTGTCGCCGGAAACGGCGGGCACGGCCCGCCAGTACCTGCTGCGCTTCGGCGAACTGGCGGAGGAGACCCGCTACCGGATGGGCGTGCGCATCGCCGATCTGGTGGCCGCCGCCGTCAGCCCTCCGCCGCCGCCGGGCACCACTCCCCCGGAGTACCTCGCGGCGGTGCTGGCCGAGCGCCGCCGCCGCGAGGAGGAGCGGCAGGCCCGGCTGCGCGAGCACAGCCAGGGCGTCCGGCCGGATACCGTCGGCCCGCCCGGTTGGGCCGCCTACGGACCGCGGCCGCCCGCCGGAGGAGGCCCGTTCGGACCCGGCCCCGGCTACGGGGGCGCCGCGCCCGCGGGTCCGGGAGGACCGCAGGCGCAGCCACAGGACGGCGGGTACCCGTCGCAGGCGCCGGGCGCGGACCACCGCGGCGCACCGGACGGAGGGCGCGGGCCGGGCTAGCGCAGCGGCCGGGTGCAGCCGCGCGGCGCCTGCTGCGGCCTCACTCCTGCCAGGAGTTGAGGTAGTCCTCCTGCTCGGGGGTCAGTCGGTCGACGCCCACACCCAGGGCCTCCAGCTCCAGGCGCGCCACCTCGGTGTCGATGCCTCCCGGCACCTCCAGGACGCCGGGCTGCAGGTCGGCGGCGTTGCGAGCCAGCCAGGCCACCGTCAGCGCCTGCACCGAGAAGGACATGTCCATCACCGCGGCGGGGTGGCCCTCGGCGGCGCCGAGGTTGACCAGGCGCCCCTCGGCCAGCAGCACGATCCGGCGGCCGTCGGCCAGCACGTACTCGTCGGCCTGCGGGCGCACCTCCCGGCGGATGTCCACGGACATCGCTTCGAGGGCGGGCAGGTCGATCTCGACGTCGAAGTGGCCCGAATTGGCCAGCACCGCACCGTCCTTGAGCGAGGCGAGGTGCTCGGCACGGACCACGTCGCGGTTTCCGGTGACCGTGACCAGCACGTCGCCGATGGGCGCGGCCTCGTCCATGGGCAGCACCGTGTAGCCCTGCATCACCGCGTCCAGCGCTTTCACCGGATCGACCTCGGTGACGACGACGCGCGCGCCCATCCCGCGGGCGCGCTCGGCGAGGCCGCGGCCGCAGTAGCCGAACCCGGCCACGACGACGGTGCGGCCGGCGATCATCGCGTTGGTGGCGCGCATGATGCCGTCGAGGGTGGACTGGCCGGTGCCGTAGCGGTTGTCGAACATCCGCTTGGTGGCGGTGTCGTTGACCGCGACCATGGGCAGCTTCAGCGCGCCGTCGGCGCGCATCCGCCGCAGCCGGATGACGCCCGTGGTGGTCTGCTCGCAGCCGCCCAGGGCCTCGTCGAGCAGCTCCGGGCGCTCCATGTGGGCGAGGTTGACCAGGTCGCACCCGTCGTCCAGCAGCAGGTGCGGGCGGCGCTCCAGGACGGTGGCCAGGTTGCGGTCGTAGGAGGCGGGGTCGATGCCCGCCCGCGCGTAGACCGAGATCCCGTACTCGGCGACCAGGGCCGCCGCGGTGTCGTCCTGTGTGGACAGGGGGTTGGACGCCGCGAGCGCGATCTCGGCGCCGCCGCCGCTGAGCGCCCGCAGCAGGTTGGCGGTCTCGGCCGTGACGTGCATGCACGCGGCGACGCGCATGCCCGCCATCGGCCGGTCCGCGGCGAAGCGGTCGTGCACTTTGCGCAGCACCGGCATCGCGCGCTCGGCCCATTCGACGCGGCGGACCCCGGCCTGGGCCAGGCCGAGGTCCGCGACGTCACTGTCTGGGAATGCCATCCGGGGAGTGTCCCAGATCCCGTGTAGCCCGTACCGCTTTTAGTAGCGGTAGTGGTCGGGCTTGTAGGGGCCGGCCACGTCGACGCCGATGTAGGCGGCCTGCTCCTTGGTGAGCTCGGTCAGGCGCACGCCGAGGGCGTCCAGGTGCAGCCGGGCGACCTTCTCGTCCAGGAGCTTGGGCAGCGTGTAGACGTCGAGCGGGTACTCGGCGGTCTTGGTGAACAGCTCGATCTGGGCGATCGTCTGGTTCGTGAAGCTGTTGGACATCACGAAGCTGGGGTGACCGGTGGCGTTGCCCAGGTTGAGCAGGCGGCCCTCCGACAGCACCAGGATGGTGTGGCCGTCGGGGAACGCGTACTCGTGGACCTGCGGCTTGATCTCGGTCTTCTTGATGCCCTGGGTCTTCTCCAGGCCGGCCATGTCGATCTCGTTGTCGAAGTGGCCCACGTTGCCGACGATGGCCTGGTGCTTCATCCGCTTCATGTGGTCGGCGGTGAAGATGTCGAAGTTGCCGGTGGTGGTGATGAAGATGTCGGCGGTCTCGATGTAGTCCTCGACCCGGGCGACCTCGTAGCCGTCCATGGCGGCCTGGAGGGCGTTGATCGGGTCGATCTCGGTGACGACCACGCGGGCGCCCTGGCCGCGCAGCGCGTCGGCGGAGCCCTTGCCGACGTCGCCGTAGCCGGCGACCAGCGCGATCTTGCCGCCGATCAGCACGTCGGTGGCCCGCATGATGCCGTCCGGCAGCGAGTGGCGGATGCCGTACTTGTTGTCGAACTTGCTCTTGGTGACCGAGTCGTTGACGTTGATCGCCGGGAAGAGCAGCTTGCCGTCGCGGTGCATCTCGTAGAGGCGGTGCACACCGGTCGTGGTCTCCTCGGTGACGCCCTTGATGCGCGAGGCGGCACGGGTCCACTTCTGCGGATCGTCGGCGACGCTCTTCTTGAGGAGGTTCAGGAAGACCTTGAACTCCTCGGCGTCGTCCTCGCTGGGCGAGGGCACGGCGCCGGCCTTCTCGAACTCGGCACCCTTGTGGACGAGCATGGTGGCGTCGCCGCCGTCGTCCAGGATCATGTTGGGGCCTTCGCCACCGGGCCAGGTCAGCGCCTGCTCGGTGCACCACCAGTACTCTTCGAGGGTCTCGCCCTTCCAGGCGTAGACCGGCACGCCCTGGGGGTTGTCCGGGGTGCCGTTGGGGCCGACCACCGCAGCGGCGGCGGCGTGGTCCTGGGTGGAGAAGATGTTGCAGCTGACCCAGCGGACCTCCGCGCCGAGCGCGACGAGGGTCTCGATGAGGACGGCGGTCTGCACGGTCATGTGCAGGGAGCCCATGATCTTCGCGCCCTTGAGCGGCTGAGAGGCACCGTACTCGGCGCGGGTGGCCATGAGGCCGGGCATCTCGTGCTCGGCGAGCCGGATCTCCTTGCGCCCGAACTCGGCGAGGGACAGGTCAGCGACTTTGTAGTCGAAGGACATGCGTCTTTACTCCTCCTGGGTGGATGCGCACCGAGTCTAGGACGGCATGCCCGACCGAAGCACGACCATCGGAGAGAATTTGACGCCCTAGTGTCAGATTCGCTGCCGCGAAACGCTGCGAAGGACTACAGTTACTGCCCATGGCGCACCCAGACGATCGCGCGACAACCTCCCATTCCACGCGCTTCGGACCGATCGGCCCCGGCCGATCCGAGGAGCGGGGTGACTCCCCTCACGTTCAGGGTCAGGCGGAGGGCGGACCGGCACCCCGGCGGCCTTCGGGCGGCCCGTCCGAGACCCCTCCGGGGATGCCGATCTCGGCCGCCGCGGAACGCCTGGGCACGACCGCCCGGATGCTGCGCTACCGCGAGGCGCTGGGCCTGGTCCCCCCGACCAAGGAGCAGCCCACCGGCCGCGGCCACCGCCACCGGCGCTTCAGCGAGAACGACCTCGCCGCGGTGTCGGCCGGCTTGGAGCTGGAACGCGCCTACGGCATCCCGCCGGCCGCGCTCGCCTTCGCGCTGCGCGTCCTCGCGGAGCCGGCGATCCTCGCCCGGGTCCGCTCCTTCGGCGAGCGCGTCGGCCGCCTGGCGCCCGCGCCGGCCCGCGCCATGGACTTCGAAAAGCAGAAGGCGCTGCGCCTCCTCCAGCACAGGGAGCAGCCCGGCGGCGGACGTCCGACCGGGCGATGAGCGGCGCCGCCCTCGGGCGGGGGCGCCCGTCACAGGTCGCCGGCGGCCTCGATCCGGTCACTCAGGACGGGGGCGAGTGAGCGCATGTAGGTGGCGGTGATGTGGGCGCGGTCCCAGTAGACGAGAATGTTGCCGATCACCGTCGGGCATCGGTCGCCACGGCAGAGCAGGTCGGTGAGATCGATGTAGGCGACGTTGCCGGGCAGGTCCGCGATCCTCTCCAGCGGGGAGGTGCGCGCCATGGACCGGTGGCGCTGGCCGACGCAGTCCTCGGGGCGGTTCTCGGCCAGGCAGTCGGGGGCGCTGAAGTCCAGCCGCGGGGTGTCGCGCACGGCGATCACGTCGATGCCCATGGCGTCCAGCTCGCGCCAGCGCGACACGTAGCCCTCGACGACCGACTCCCCCACGGGTCCTGACCCGGGGTCGAGGTTGGTGCGTGTCGCCGTGGTGAACACGGCGTCGGGGCGCAGGTCGGCGAGCTCGGCCATGACACCGGAGTTCCACACCGCACACGACTCGTAGGCCTGCCCGTGGCGCAGCTGTTCGGCGGCCGTGAACAGGCACGAGCCCTTGATGATGTTGACGACGCGCCAGTGCTTCTCCCGGGCGATCTCGTGCAGCGCCGGGAACCAGTGCGCGGCGTGGGAGGCGCCGACCAGGGCGATCGTGCGGGCCGGGTCCTGGGATCCGTAGGCGCAGGTGAGTACCTCGGACTCCGGGATCCCCTGGTTGCAGCCGTCGGCGTAGGTGAGAGGCACGTCCTCGGCGGCGTTGGCGGGGGCGGGGTAGACGGGTGCGTCCGGGGTCTGGTCCGGTGCGGTGGCGGGCGCGGCCAGGGCGGCCGCGCCCGGGTAGTCGGCGGCCTGGCCCCCCGTGGCGGCCAACTCCTGCTGGCGCTGCTGGTGGGTGAGATAGCCCGACCATACGCCCGAGGCGGCCAGCACCGGGACGAGGAAGGCCGCGCCCACCGACACCGACCAGAGCCGTCCCGGGCGGGCGCGGGTGAACGCGTCGACCCCGTCCTCGCCGACCCACCGCGTCGCGACCGCCAGCGCCATCGACACCGCCAGCACCAGGCAGCCGCCGGTCAGGCTGGGCTGGGTGCGGTCGGTGACCGCCAGGTAGCAGACCAGCACCGGCCAGTGCCAGAGGTAGAGCGCGTAGGCGTGGTCTCCGATGTAGTGCAGCGGCCGCAGGTTGAGCAGCCGGTCGGCGGCCAGGGGCGAGCCGGTGCTGCCCGCGACGATCACGGCGACGGCGGCGAGGGTGGGCCACAGCGCGATATAGCCGGGGAACAGCGTGGAGACGTTCACCAGGAGGCCGCAGGAGACCAGGGCCACGAGCCCGGTCCAGCCCAGCAGGATGCGCGGCAGGAGACGCAGGCGCAGGTGGGGCAGGGCGAGGGCGAGCAGTCCGCCCAGCGCAAGCTCCCACAGGCGGGCACCGGTGTCGAAGTAGGCCCAGGGCTGGTCGGTGGCCGTGACGGCCGCGGAGTAGGCCAGCGAGGCGGTGAAGACCAGGGCGAGTGCCGCTGCCGCGACGCTCCGCAGCGGCCATCCGGCCGCTCGTGCCAGGGCGGCTGCCGCCGTGATGAGAAGGGGCCACGCCAGGTAGAACTGCCCCTGAACCGACAGCGACCAGAAGTGCTGGGCCGGTCCCGCCCCGCTGTTCTGGGCGAGGTAGTCCACAGAGTTCAGCGCCAGATGCCAGTTCTGGAAGTACAGCGCCGACGCGATCGTCCCCGAGATCGCGTCGCGCCAGGCCGTCGTGGGCAGGAACAGGTAGCTCGCCACGAGGATGCCGGCCAGGGCCGCCGCCGCGCCGGGAAAGAGCCGCTTTACCAGCCGGGACCAGAACGCGGCGTAGCCGACGCGGCCGCGCCGCTCCACGGTGCGCAGCAGCGAGCCCGTGATCAAGAAGCCGGTGAGCAGCAGGAACACGTCCACGCCGCCGGATACCCGGCCCAGCCAGATGTGGTAGACGGCCACGAGCAGCACCGCGACGGCACGCAGCCCCTGGAGCTCGGGGCGGAATCCGGAGCCGGATTCCCGGCCGGTGCCCGCGCCGCGCTCGGCGGCGCCCGAAGGCTTCTGGGGCTGCCCAGCGGAGCCCGATGACGTCTGCACGGGAGCGGCCACTCCTTTCACGGTCCGTGCCGGGGCAGGCGAACGCGCGGCGGGATCGGCGGCCCAGCACCGCCGACGCGCGAAGGTGACGAAATCGAGGACGCGGGGAGTACGCCTCCGGTTGCCCGGCCCACGCCGCAGGGACCCGCGCGGCAGAGGATCGCGGGAGGTCGGGACCGGTGCGTCTCGGTGGAAGATTATCGGTCCGCCCGTCCCGGGATCGGCGTGTTCGCTCTGTGTTGGCCGATTCGAGGCCGGATCCTTAGCTTGCGCGGGCCCCGGTCCGATCTCCGCAATCCCTGGAAGGATCATCACATGCCGGGTTTTATCGGCCGTGCCGCTGGCTACGGTGACAGCGTGGACACCCGACGACGCGCCGGCGCCCTTGCCCCGGAGCGCTTCCCCTACGCCGTGCGCAGGAGGCTCGGCGACCTCGACCGGCTGCGCGAGGTGTGGGCCGACAACCGGCGCTACGGCGACCGGACCGACGACCCGGCGGTCGACCGGCGCCGCGCCCGCCGGCGAATCGAGGGGCTGCGGCTGCTGGCGGGCCAGGACTCCGCCGCCTCCGACGCCATCGCCGCCGAGGAGGACGCGTTCCTGGCCGCGGCCGAGGACTGCCGTTCCGGTGTCCGCCTGACCCCGGACTACTTCGAGGCGCTGGCGCGCGGGGCACCGGACTTCGGCCCGCCGCTGCCCGCCCCTGAAGGCGTGGGCGCGCTGCTGGCCGAGGCCGCGTCCGTCGAGACCCATCCGGTGATCCGCGCGGCGCACCTGTTCGCTACCTGCACCGAGGCGCTGGCGACCGGCTCGGCGCACCCCGCTGCGACCGGAGGCCCCGCCGGAGTCGCCGGGGACCGGCCGGCCCCGCCGGACCCGCCCGCGCACCTGCGCCCGCTGCCGTGGTGGCTGGCCTCGCTCTCGCTGATCCGCTCCGATCTCCCGCCGCCCGCGATCGACAGCCGCTGCCCGCTCGACCTTCCGCCGCGCTCCGCCGCGGGCGGGAGCGCCCTGCCCTGGCCCGTCGCGGCAGGCGAAACCCCCGACGTCCCCGCAGCCGCGCCCGTCCCGGGCGGTGAGCCGGGCCCCGGCCGCGCACCCGCCGCCGCCCTCAGCACGGAGTCCGGTCCCGAGGGCGACCGGCTCACTCCGCTGGTACTGCTGCTGGCCGACCTGGAGACCGCCGCGCTGCGCTCCGAGCTGAGCCGCCCCCCGCGCGTTCCCGCCGCCCGCCGCGGCGAGAGCGGCCGCCTGGCCGCCGCGGTCCACCGCCGGATCGTCGACCACCTGCGCCTGCGCTGCGCGCCGCTACAGCTGGTCCTGCGTGAACTCGACCCCGCATGCCGGTCCGTGGTGAGCAGCTCGACGGGCGGCCCCGCCTTCGCCACACCGAGCGGCACCGAGGGCGGCGGCCCCTCCGGCGCGCAGCCCGAGCCGTCACCCGCGAGTCGGGCCGACGACTCCGCAACCGCCACCCGCACCGCGGTCGCTCCCGCGACCGCCGAGCGCGGCCGCGACTCCGCCCGGCGCGCGCTGTTCAGCCCCGGCGCGAACGAGTGGCACGCCTCGCTCGACGTGGACCTGGCCGACGGCGTCCTTCGTCTGACCGTGTTCGTCCAGGAAGTGGGCTCCTCGGCCACCGGCGTGCTCGCCGTGACGGCCGACGGGCGGCTGAACGCCGAAGACGGCGCGATGGACGTCCTGGAACCCGGATGCGCCGACTGCGTGACGCTGGTGCCCACCGACGCCGCCGACGACCGCTGGCCCGAGGTGGAGGCCTTCGTCGACGACGTGCTCTCGCGCTCCATCGGCCAGCTGGCCCGCACCGCCCGCTACTGACCGCACCGGCGCCCAGCACAGCACCGTTGATCTTGTAGCCATCGTCACTGGAAATCGTTTTCCTTCACGATAGCTACAAGATCAACGGGATTCGGGGATGCAGGCGCTAGCCGCTCAGCGCCACCAGGAACAGCACCAGCAGCAAGATGATGATGGCGATCAGCACCGCCGGCACCACCCATCCCTGCGACAGGATCGGGTCGTCGGCCCGCTGCTGCTGCGCCATGCCCGGGCGCTGCCGGCCCATGTTCGGGGGCGGCTGGGTCGGCATGCCGCGGTTGCCGTACATGGTGTTGGGGCCGGTCGGCGGCGGGCCGGGCGGCGGGCCGCCGGTCATGTTCGGATTGGGGTTGGGGCCGGGCATCTGCGGCCCCGGAGCCATCGGCTGGCGCGGCGGGAAGCCGCCCTGCTGGGGGCCCGTGGCCGGCGGAGCGTTCGGCGGGGGGCCCATTGCGCCGCCCTGGCCGCCGTAGCCGCCCGGGTGGGGCGTCTGCGGCCCGCTGGGCGCCGGCGTGGCCGGGCCGCCCTGCACGGGCGGGACGCCGGGACCGGGCATCGGCGTCTGCGGACCGCTGAGCGGCCCCTCGGCGATGCGCTCGCCCTCCTTGACGGCGTCGTCGGTCGAGACGGCGCTCTCGTGACCGAGCAGCCGCATCAGCAGCTCCTGTGCGGAGGGCCGGCGGGCGGGGTCCTTGTCCAGGCAGCTCTGGACGATGCCCAGCAGCCAGTCGGGCAGCCCGCTCAGGCTGGGCGGCGCGCTGACCACGCGGTGAACGACGGCGGGGACGCTGTCGCTGCCGAAGGGGGCGCTGCCGGTGGAGGCGAACGCCATCACGCAGCCCCACGCGAAGACGTCGACCTTCTCGGTGATCGCCTTGCCCTCGATCTGCTCGGGCGCCATGTAGGACGGCGTTCCCACGATCGAGTTGGTCATGGTCGCCGTGCCGTCGGAGACGCGCGCGATCCCGAAGTCGATGACCCGCGGGCCGTCCGGGCCAAGCAGCACGTTGCCGGGCTTGAAGTCGCGGTGCACGATGCCGGCCTGGTGGATGGCGACGAGTGCGGTCGCGGTCGAGACCGCGAGGCGCTGCAGCGCCGCGCCCTTGTGCGGCCCCTTGTCGGCGACCACCTCCTGCAGCGACCTGCCGGGCACGTACTCGGAGACGACGTAGGGCGGGTCCTCGTCGAGCTGGGCGTCGTGGATGGCGGCGGTGCAGAACGAGGCCACCTTCTGCGCCGCGCGCACCTCCTTGGCGAAGCGCTTGCGGAGATCGTCGTCCTGGGACCACTGGTCGTTGAGGACCTTGATGGCGAACTCGTCGCCCTCCGCGTCGCGGCCGAGGTAGACAACACCCTGGCCGCCTTTCCCGAGGCGTCCGACCACGCTGTAGCCACCGAACGAGGCGGGGTCGTTCGGCGACAGCGACTCGGGACCGGGCATCGATGTCCTCCAGATGCGGCCGTGGCTGGCGCTAGCGCACGACCAGCGTATGGGTTGGGGGCTCCGCGCCATAGGCGAGGGCTACATACACAGTGACGTAATCGATTAGAGCGATCAAACCGGCAATCCGTTCCAATGCACCCGCTTCGGAAGCGGAGAATTCGGTCACGCCGACTCCCCGCTCGCGGGCCGCATCGGCGGCGGCGTCCAGGTCGCGCGCGGCCGCCGGCTCCTCCTCCGGGTCGCGCAGCAGGACCAGCCGGACCGACACGGCGCCGCCCTCCACCGGGTCGTCGAAGATGGACCGCGGACCGGTGCCGCCGAACGGCCCGTCCACGACGGCGATCGGGCCGTCGAGCAGTCCGGGCGCCCGGCCGCAGACCGCAGGATAACCGGCCACCGAGGCGCTCCGGGAGGCCAGATAGCCCGCAGCGGCGGCGGCAGCGGGGGTGGCCCCGCACACCAGCGGAACGCTGCCGGCGATTTCCAGCGCGGCGGTCTTGGCCTCGTTCTCCCAGGTCTCGACGGTCGGACCGTAGTCGGCGGCGGCCTGTTCCAGGCGCGCGGCGGCAGCCTCATAGGCGGCGTCGGGCGGAGCGGTGAGGCCGATGCTCTCGGCCGCCGCCAGCAGGGCGGCGGCCGGCTCCCAGACCGCGTCGGGAGGCCCTCCGACCTGAGGAAGCGTCACCGCGGGCGCGCGGGCCTGCTCGGCGACGGCGGCGAGCGGATTGCCGCGCGGCCCCGCCGCGAGGAACCGGCAGCCGCGCCGCACCGCCTCGGCGGCGCACTCGCGCACCCATTCGGGAATCTGGCCGATTGTGGACGCGGCGGCCACGACGAGGTCGTGGCCGCCCACCCAGCCGGGCAGCCGGTAGTCCCGCACCGTCACGACGGGGATGGGACAGCCCGGCCCGAGTACGGCCGCCAGCACCTCGCCCGCGAGGCCGGCCGCACCGGCGCCCACGACGACGAGCGAGCGCGGCCGCCCCTCGCGGGACAGCGCGTCGAGCGGGGCCTCGGCCGCCGCCCCGCGCGCCGCCCGGAGCCGCGCCGCCGCCGACGCCGTCGCACGCAGCGCCTCGGCGCCGACTCGGGGATCGTCCAACCGCTCCTCGTCGGGTTCCCGCAGCATCGGTTCCTTTCGCGGTGGTGCGGGCGGACCGCGCCGGCAGACGCGGCGAACCTCCTCAGCCGATGGCGCGGGCCTCGTCGACCAGCAGCACCGGGATGCCGTCGCGGATGGGGTAGGCCAGGCCGCTCTCGTCGCAGACCAGTTCGCCGGCCTCCTCGTCGAGCCGCAGCGGCGCCTTGCTCTTGGGGCAGGCCAGGATCTCCAGCAGCCAGTCGTCGATCTTCGCGGTCATCGCCGTCTTCCCGTCAGGTGGTCGTGGTGCGCCGGGCGCCGGCTCAGGCGCGCACGATGGCGAGCACGTCGTCGCGCAGCTTCGCCATCGCCGCGGAGTCGGCGGCCTCGACGTTCAGCCGCAGCAGCGGCTCGGTGTTGGATGCGCGCAGGTTGAACCAGGAGCCATCGGCCAGGCTGACCGAAAGGCCGTCGAGGTGGTCGACCTCCGCGGCACCGCCGTAGGCCTGCTCTACGGCCTGCATGCGCCCCTGCTGGTCGGCGACCTCGGAGTTGATTTCGCCCGAGGCCGCGTAGCGGGTGTACTCGGCGGTGATCTCCGACAGCGGGCGGGGGTCGGACCCGAGCACGCGCAGCACGTGCATCGCCGCGAGCATACCGGTGTCGGCGCGCCAGAAGTCGCGGAAGTAGTAGTGGGCGGAGTGCTCGCCGCCGAAGATCGCCCCCGTCTCGGCCATCGTCTCCTTGATGAAGGAGTGGCCCACCCGCGTGCGCACCGGCTCGCCGCCGTGCTCGCGCACGATCTCGGGCACCGACTGGGAGGTGATCAGGTTGTGGATGATCGACGAACCCGGCTCCTTGGCCAGCTCCTGTACCGCGACCAGCGCGGTGATGGCCGACGGCGGCACGGGCTCGCCGCGCTCGTCGACCACGAAGCACCGGTCGGCGTCGCCGTCGAAGGCCAGCCCGATGTCCGCGCCGGTCTCGCGCACCCGGGCCTGCAGGTCGACGAGGTTGTCGTAGTCGAGCGGGTTGGCGGGGTGGTTGGGGAAGGTGCCGTCCAGTTCGAAGTACAGCGGGTCGATCGCCAGAGGCAGCTCGCCCAGGCGATCGGGGCCCAGTACGGCGGGCACGGTGTAGCCGCCCATCCCGTTGCCCGCGTCGACCACGACCCGCAGCGGCCTGACACCGGACAGGTCGACCAGGGTGCGCAGGTAGCGGGCGTAGTCGGTGAGCAGGTCGCGCTCGGTGACGGAGCCGCGGGCGCCCTCGGCCTCGGGCACGCCTCGCTCGGCCAGCGCGCGGATCTCGGCCAGTCCGCTCTCTGAGCCGACCGGTGCCGCGCCGGCCCGGCACATCTTGATGCCGTTGTACTGGGCGGGGTTGTGACTGGCGGTGAACATGGCGCCGGGCATGTCGAGCCGGCCGGCCGCGAAGTAGAGCATGTCGGTCGAGCCCAGCCCGGCCATGACCGCGTCGACGCCCTGACCCGTCACGCCTTCGGCGAAGGCGGCGGCCAGCTCGGGCGAGGAGGGCCGCATGTCGTAGGCCACCACCGCCGACGGACCGCCGACCGTGCGCGCGAAGGCCGCGCCGATCGCGCGCGCCGTGGCGGCGTCGAGGGTGTCGGGAAAGACGCCCCGCACGTCGTAGGCCTTGAAGATGTCGCCTAGGTCACCCACACGCTGCTCCGGATTCGGTAGTGATCGGGGCTTTCGGCCTCCGCCGCGCCGCCGGGGCGGCCGCGGGCGGGCACCGTCCACGTCGGTCCCAAGTTACCAAGGGGGCGGGGGATGCGGGCGCGTGCCGGGCCGCGGGGTCAGGCGTCGCGGCCGGGCCGGGCCGAGCGCTGCGGCGAGGGGGGATCGTGCTGCTGGGACTCGGACTTGACCACCCGGAGGTGGCCGCGCCTGTTGGTCTCGACGCCCTGGCCCACGGGACTGCCGGCGGCCGGCGGGCGGGCCGCCTCGCGTACGGCGTCGGCGAGCGCCTCCAGGTCGTCGCTGCCGGGGCCGGCGCCGGAGGTGTCGGCGGGCAGCCGCACGACCTCCCAGCCGCGGGGCGCGGTGAGCCGCTCGGCGTGCATGGCGCACAGGTCGTAGCAGTGCGGCTCGGCGTAGGCGGCGAGGGGACCGAGCACGGCGGTGGAATCGGCGTAAACATAAGTGAGCGTGAAGACTGCGGGCTGCCGGCACGCCGTGCGCGAGCAGCATCGTCCGACGCTCACGAGGACCGACTTTATGCCCTTCCGACGCCGCACGCCAGCATCGCCCCGCTGTGCCCGGCCTTCCGGGAAGCCGGGAACCGCGCGTGTGTCGGCCCGCGGGGGCTGCATCCGGGCGGCGGATGGCATACTCTCGAACCGTGCGACGAGTGCACCTTGATAGGGCTCAAGCCGACCGAGTACGACGCCGAGACCGGCGCGGGCGGGGGGTCCGCGGACCCCTGGCGCCGCCTGAGCTCCCCATGAGCCGCAGCCGGGCGCATGTTTTCGACGACCTGGTCCTCGATGCCGTGGAGCGGCTGGAGCGCCACTGGGCGCGAGAGCTCGCCAACGTGGAGTTCCTGGTCGAGGACGTCCCCCGGGTTCCCCGCGGGGTCACGGCCGAGGACGGCATCCCCTTCTCGCGACTGGAGACCGCCAAGAACGGGCAGGCGCGCATCATCGTCTACCGCAGGCCGGTCGAGATCCGCACGCGCGAGCCCGACGAGATGGCCCTGCTCGTCTACGACAGCGTGGTCGAGGAGGTCGCCAACCTGCTCGGGCTGGAGCCGGAGACCGTCGACCCCGAGACCTGACCGCGCGCGCCGGGCGCCTCAGGACCGGCTGTCGGGCACCACGGACAGCGCCACCCACCGCCCGTCGGATGTGCGGCACTCCCAGGTGACCGGCTCGCCGTTACCCAGTCGGATCTCGGCGAACCACTCGCGGATGACCGGCACCGACTGGCTGGCGACTCCCCGCTGGTACTCGGCGTAGCGCCCGCGCAGCCAGCGCGCCGCCGCGAAGGCGGTGTCGTAGGTGCCGGCGTAGCGCTCTCGCGCCTCGCCCGCCTGCTCGTAGCCGTTGTATCGCATGGGGCTCCCTCGGACCCGCGGGCCCGCCCCCCGGCGCCCGCGCGCCCCGGCCCGCGGGGCAATGATGGCACCGCGCCGCTCGCATGTCCTCCCGGTGTCCGGGCCCGGCCGCTCCGGATCACCGCCCCCGCGGCCCTACGCGCGTGCGCACCGCCGGCCGGGCTCCGTGGAATCAGCGGGAAGCGGCGCCGACAGGCCGACTACTCCACGATCGCCGTGAGAGAGTCCTCCACCGCCGGCAGCGCCACCTCGTCGGGCGCCGGCACCAGCGGCTGGACGGATGTCGCGGTGTCGCCGCCGCTCTCCTGGGTGAGCACCCGTCCGGCGTAGGCGGGGACGTCCCCCTGGATCCGCACGGTGAAGGCGTGGGCGCCGTCGGGCGCGGGGAGTTCGGCCGTGGCCGTGCGATCCGCGCCGATCTCCGTGCGGACCGCCTCGCCGTCGGCGGAGCCGTCCTCGGCCACGGGCGTCACGACGGCCGTGGCCGGCCCCTCCAGCGCGGTGAAGACCAGGCGCGAGGAGGTCCCCTCGGGGTTCGCGGGCACCACCGCCCTGCCGTCGAGCGGGCCCTGCAGCGGTTCGGCGGCGGCCGAGTAGGCGGTGTCGTCGCCGTCGTCGCGCACGGTCGCCACCCCCGCCACGATCGGGCCGTCGGCCTCCACCACTGCGGTGGCCGCCTTGTCTCCCAGCAGGCCCTCCAGGCTGAGGAAGGCGCCGGCGGCCGGCGGGACGCTCAGGTCGGCGAGGCTCTTGTGCTCGACCCGCCCTTCGTCGGTGTACAGGCGCACCTGGGCGGTGACGGCGCTGTCGCCGGGGGCGGCGACGAGCAGGTGCTTGGTGCCTCCGCCCGGCGGGACGGCCGGGATGACGTGGGTCGCGGCGGGCTCGGCCGTCGGCGGCACCCAGTCCTGCCCGGTGCCGCCGCGGTCGGCGAACAGTGAGGCCGCGACCCGCCCGGAATTCGTACGCACGTGCACCACGGCGGTCCGGCTGCCCTGGACCAGGTCGGTCAGCTCCACCTCGGTGCCGCCGTGCGGGTCGACGGCGATGCCGCGGGTCTCCTCCGAGTAGACCGGGCCGTCGGCGATGTAGACGTCGACGTTGGCGGTCGCCTGGTCGCCGTCGGGGTTGGCCAGCAGCAGGCGCAGCTCCTCCAGCTCCGTACCGCCCGGTGCGGCGAACCAGGTGCTGATGCCCGGCCGGGGGCAGCGGACCTCGGTGGCGTAGGCGCCGTCCTCGCCGACGGTGGTCTGGGCGACCTCCAGGCCCGCTGCTGCGGCGCCCCGGGCCGAGACGACGGTGTGCCGCTCGGAGCCGCCGGTGTCGGCGATCCACAGCTGCCCGGCCTCGGCGGGCTCGCCCACCTCGGGGGTGTCCGCGGAGTTCTCGGCGGCCGAAAGCTCTCCGCCGCCGCTGCCTCCGTCGGGGCCGACCGCGAACGCCGCCGCCTGCGAGGCGCGGTCGTCGCCCTGCGGCGGGGGGCACATCCGCATCGACGACTGCACGGGCGCGGTGTCCGGGGACTCCGCGCCCCCGGGAGCGGCGCCTACCGTGCGAGTGGCGGAGGCCACACCGAACAGCGCGGTCAGCGCGATCAGCACCAGCCCCAGCAGCGCGAAGCGGTTCTCGACGATCAGCCTCACTGGTCGCTCCCCTCGCTTCCGGCGCTGTCGGCGCCGCCCGCCCTCTCCGTGCCCCGCCCGCCGGCTCGGCGCGTCCCGCGGGCCCGGTGGCCGCGGGTGGCCGAGCGGGTGCCGGCGGAGCCGCGCAGCCCGGCCAGGGCCGGCCGGCGCGGCCGGGGGGCCGGCTGGGCCTCCTCCTCGCGCAGGTCCTCCTCGGTGCGCACACCGGGCAGCGCGAAGACGGCCACCATAACCAGCAGGCCGCCCTGGGCGGCCAGCCACGTCCAGCGCAGCGGGTCGCTCTTGTCCAGGCGGAGCGGTCCGCCGGCGGCGGGCAGCTCGAAGGTCGTCAGTCCGCTGCGGTTCTCGCCGGCCGCCAGCGCCTCGCCGTCGAGGGTGGCGCTCCAGCCCGTCCCGGCGGGCTCGGCGAGAACCAGGGTCCGCCCGCCGGAGCCGGAGGGGACCCGGTAGGCGCCCTCGCCGCGCCGCTGGAGCACGACGGGCTCGCCGTCGCCGGCGACCTGCAGCCGCCCGGTGGGCTCGTCCAGCCGCCACAGGCCGAACCGCTCGGTCATCAGGACCCGGGAGACGCCCGGTACGCCGTCGAGCGTGTCGACGGGGGTGGTCGAGGCATCGTCCGACTCCGGCGGGCGCGGCATGAGGACGTACCCGATGCCCAACCTGGCGAGCTCCTTCGCCTGGTCGCCGCCCTGCCCGGCGACCAGTCCGGCCGCGGTGGCGTCCAGCGCGTCGCCGATGCCCTCGGCAGCGGGGATCTGGCCCTCGCCGATGCGGGGCTCGCGTCCGCGCAGCACCGCGTAGCGAACCGGACCCTCGGACCCGGGCGAGACCACGAGGGTGCGGGCGTCGCGGGCGTCGGAGCTGACGGCACTGAGCATGCCGGGGATCCCGGGACCGCCCTGGCCGGTCAGCGGCCCCTGTGCGCCGTTCCACATCCACACGCCGGCGGCGCACACGGGTGTAGTCAGGGCCAGGGCGGCGGCACAGGCGACGAAGGCGCGGCGCGGACCGCCCATCGACCACATCACGCCGAAGGAGCGGGCTGTGGTCGCCGCTGACAGCAGCATCGCGGTCGCGGCGAAGGCCAGCGCGACGCCGGGCCATGCGGGCGCGCTGGGCCCGCCGTACCAGGGCTCGACGGGCACGCGGCTGATGACGATCGCGACGAGGATGCCGAACAGCGCAACGCTCCAGCCCACGGCGATCTGCATGCGGTACCGCAGGAGCAGCAGCGCGAACAGGGCGGCGGCGAGGAAGCCGGCGGTGACCCACACCGGCGGGCTCCCGGGTCCGCCGGGAGAGAGCATGAGCAGCTGCTCGGCGCTGGGCGGCGGCGAGGAGAGCTCCGGACGGTGCAGCCCGGCCTCCAGGAGCCACAGGGAGGGGTGCAGGAACAGTTCCGCGGACCAAGGCAGCAGCAGGACCAGCGGCACGCACAGCGCGATGGAGAGACTGCCGTAGAGGCGGCGGCCCAAGTGGCCGAACGCGACCGCCACCAGCACACCGGTGATCAGTGCCAGCAGCCACAGCAGCGGCACGAACGCGGTGCCGGCCGCGAGGAACAGGGCCAGCGCCCACGCCGTTCGGCGCGACTGGCGCGGCGGCAGCGTGAGCAGCCGGGTGAGCAGGATGCCGAGCACGGGCAGCAGCGCGTGCACCACCGCCGTACCCAGCCGCCCTTGGGCCACGGCTCCGGTGGCCATGGGCAGCAGGGCGTAGGAGCCGGCCATCCACACCTGGGCCGGGCGGTAGTCGAGCACGCGCCGCGCGAGGAGGTAGGCGGTGAACCCGGCGAGCGGAACACAGCCCAGAACGATGACGGTGACCGCCAGCCACGGCTTGCCCAGCAGCAGTGTCGACAGCAGCGCCAGCACCCCGACGTACGGCGGCGCCGGCGCACCCGCGCCCGCGCCGACCTCGGGGCGTCCGGTGAGGTAGAGGTTCCACAGGTCGGCGGCTCCGCCCGTGACGGGCGGCAGCGCGCCGCCCGACAGCTCCGCTCCGAACAGCAGGGAGCGCTCGGCGACCAGGGTGACCACGGCGAGGGTCGCGACCAGCAGCACGCCGGGGCTGCGAAGGGCGCGCATCAGCATGCTCTGGTCGTCGTCGAGCGGGTCCTCGTCGTCACGCGGCGGCGCGGTGACCGCCTGGTGGCGGCCGGGGGTGTCCAGTCCGGGCGTTCCGGCGACCAGGTTCGACACCGCGTCCGTGAACTGCCGCAGCGCCACGCCGCGGGCGAGGAACGGGCGGATGGCGCTGTAGGTGCGCTTGCGGTTGCGGCGCCGCCGGACGCGGGCGCGCAGGAGCCGGAAGGGCATCAGGTACACGGCGCTGATGGCCACGGCCTCGTCGAACGCGTTGGCCGGCTGCTTGGCGGCGATGTACATCAGCACCCGCAGCAGCGACGCGAAGGTGTTGCGCACGAACGCGGCGAGCATGCCCCCCACGGGCAGGTTGGCCAGCAGCACGAAGATCGCGTTGCGGCGGTCCAGGCGGCGGGGGTGGTCGGCGGCCGCGCTGATGCGCCTGCGCCGGCGGGCGGCGGCTTCGGCGTGGTAGGCGACGGCGTCGGTGACGATCAGGACGCGGTGGCCCGCGCTGCCGGCGCGCCAGCAGAAGTCGATGTCGTCGCGGAAGACGGGCAGGGCGCGGTCGAACCCGTCGAGCTGGTCCCACACGTCGCGGCGGACGAGCATGCCCGCGCTGGAGACCGCCAGCACCGCGCGGGTGCCGTCGTGCTGACCGTGGTCGAACTCGCGCGACTCCAGCCCGGTCTCGCGTCGCCCGGCGCCATCGATGGTCACCCCGGCCTCCACGAGCAGGCGGCGGTCGAACCAGTCGCACAGCTTGGGCCCGAGCACGGCGGCGCGGGGGTCGTCGTTGGCGGCCAGGAGCAGATGCTGCAGCGCGTCGGGGTCGGGCGTGCAGTCGTCGTGGACCAGCCAGACCCATTCCGTGGCGTCGGGGGCGGCTCCGGGGAACTCCGCGCGGGCGCGCCGCAGGTCGAGGGCGGCCCGAACGGCGTCGCCGAATCCGGTGGAGCGGTCCAGCGTGGTGATGGCGTCGGGCGCGATGAAGTCGGCGAGGATGCGGCCGCTGCGATCGCGGCTGCCGGTGTCGACACCGATGACACGCTGCACCGGCCGTGACTGCTCGCGGACGGCTTCCAGCGTCTCCGGCAGCCAGCGCGCGCCGTCGTGGGTGACGATGACGGCTGTGACGATGTGGCGAGCCGGGTCCAGAGGTAGCACGGCTGGGCTTCGCTCTCGGGGGTTCGAGGTCGGGTTGCAGCGACCGGTCGAGTCGCCTGGTGACGGCAGAACACCTTACGCCACCTGCGGGCGCTTACGTGCCGATATCTTCCGCTACGGGCTGCGCATTAGCACCTGTCCGGTAAAACGAGGATAAAAAACGCGTGCCCCGGGTATAAACCCAGGGCACGCGTTCAGCGATCCCGAAGGCGGTCACAGCATGTCGGCGAGGAAATCGAAATCCTGGCCGGCCGCTTTCTTGAGCCGCCGCCGCTCGCGTTCGGAGAGTCCCCCCCAGATGCCGAAGCGCTCATCGTGCTCCAGCGCATATTCCAGACACTCCGCCCGCACCTCGCAAGACAGGCAGACCTTCTTCGCCTCGCGCGTCGAGCCGCCCTTCTCGGGGAAGAACGCCTCGGGGTCGGTCTGCGCGCACAGTGCGCGCTCCTGCCAGCCCAGATCTTCATCTGAACCGTGCGCCAGCGGGATGACCTCGCTCATGCGCACCTCCTATTGCCCCCCTAGATGTACCCTCCCTTTAGACCCCCGGGAGGGTGGAATCACACCTGGAAATTACACGCGTGAGACTCGCTATACGTCAAGCGCGCTGCGTGGTAATCCCCTGAATATCATGTAACAAACGACCATCGCGCGTCTACCCGTGCGGGTCGGCTTCAGCGGATTACCACGCAATTGTGGGGGCTGCGGAGCGCGCAATGCGCCGGCGGCGCGGGCTCAGCGCCGGTCGTCGTCTCGGTACCACCCCTGGTTCTCGGTCCCATCGGCGCCCTGCTGGCCGTAGGGCGTGCCGTAGACGGGGTCGATGGCCGCCGTCTGGTCGGTGGCGGTGTCGTCGGTGAAGAACGGCTCCATCGGGGTGTCGCGCCGCGGCTCGGCCGACTGCTGTTCGGCGGGCTGCTGGTACCAGCCGTACTGGATGGCGTCCTGGGCCGCCTTCTCCCCCTCACTGCCGGGCTGAGGCGCGTACTGCGCGGGCTCGTAGGGCGAACTGTAGGCCGACTGACCGCCGGTGCCCGCGGCATAGGGCTGCTGATCGCCCGTGCTGTAACCGGGCAGGCCGCCGGCGTAGGCCTGCTGGCCGCCGCTGCCGGTGCCGTAGGCCGACTGGCCGCCCGTCCCGTAGGCGGACTGGCCCCCCGTGCCGTAGGCCGACTGGCCGCCCGTCCCGTAGACGGACTGGCCGCCGCTGCCGGTGGCGTAGGGCTGCTGGCCGTAGGCGTCGTAGCCGGGCTGGTAGCCCTGCCCGTATGCGCCCTGGCCGTAGGAGGTCTGCCCGCCGGTCTGTCCGTAGGCGGGCTGGGCGGTCTGGTAGGGGTCCTGGCCGGTGCCGGCCTGCGGGTAGGCATCGGCCCCCTGGCCCTGCCAAGTCGGGGTGTAGGACTGCTGGCCCCCGCTGCCCGCACCGTAGGCCGGCTGGCCCGCCGGGTCCGGGAAGTAGCCCTGCCCCGCCGTCGGGTCGGTGCCGTATGCCTGCTGCGCGCCGTAGGCCGACTGGCCCATCGGGTCCGGGGAGTAGCCCTGCCCCGCGATCGGGTCGGCGGCGTACGGCTGCTGGGCCGCCGGCTGCTGCGCACCGTAGCCGTAGGCCGTCGACGGGTCGCCCGCGTAGGTCTGCTGCTGGTTGGGGTCGTAGGCGCCCGGCTGCGCGGGTGCCCCCCCGTAGGACTGCTGGCCGGCCCAGTCCTGCTGCGGCTGGGGCTGGTACGCGGCCTGGCCGCCGGTGGAGTAACCGGGCTGGGCGAACGGCTGCTGGCCGCCGGTCTGCGGGGCGAAGGACTGCTGCGCACCGGTCTGCGGCGGGAACCCGGGGGTGCCGATCGGCATGCCCTGCTGCGGGGGAGCCGAGCGCGGAACCAGCTCGTGGTCGCCGAACACCCGCAGCATGAACAGCCCGGCGAAGACGGTGACGGCCAGCTGACCGCCGACCGAAAGGAACGAGGTGAAGCCGTCGGCGATCTCACCGCTCTCGTTGGCGTCGATGAAGCCCATCACGACGCCCACGACGCCCATCAGGGCTGCGAAGCCGGTCATGATCAGGGCGGTGAGCACCACGGGGAAGTTCACCGACGTCTTGACGGGGGCGGTGGCCACCAGGGCGACCGCACCGGCGAGGAGTCCCACCAGCAGCGGGCCGTGCAGCAGGTCGGTGCCCACTGCGGTGAAGTTGGCGGCGGCCGTGGCGTCGTACGTGCTTCCGTGGCCCATGACGAAGATGACGCCGCCGAGCATGTGTGCGGCAACAGCACCGAGCAGCGCCCAGGCAGCGGGCACCCGCAGGCGGTTGAGTGCTTCGTTGTTCAAGAGAGGTTCCCCTCCGGTGCTTCGCCGCCGCGTCCCTCGCGCCGGTGGAAGCTTCGCGTTTCAACGGATTGTCACGCCCGATCCGCCCGGCGGCGATGTGCGGTCGCCGGGCCGGGGAGCGCTGCTTTGTGGGGGTCGCCACCGCGGACGGGCGCCGCGCCGGTCGGGCCCGAGCCTATGGTGTCGTCGCGCCGGAACCACCGCTCCGCGCCCCGGACGCGGACCTGCGCGTCCGGACTCCGGTGCGCCCGGACCGGAGTCCGGGATGGTGCCGGGTGTGCCTGCCGTCCTCGGGCCACCGCCCTGCTTCGGGGCGCCTGCGCCGCGGGCCCGCCGTTCGCCACCCGCGGCCCGGCCGGGACGCGGTGCGCCTCGGTCGTCCGCTCCCCGCAGGCGGCGGAGAGTATGGCACATACACCGGAACAGCCTGCCAGACTTGGGCGCATGCGGATAGTCGTACCGGCAGGCGGTATCGGGGGCGCGCGGTTCCTGCGCGGGCTGAAGAGGGAGCTCGGGGTCGGTTCCGATCCCGTCGGCGAGGAACCGGCGATCACGGTCATCGGAAACACAGGCGACGACATCACCCTGTTCGGACTGCGGATCTGTCCGGATCTGGACACTGTGATGTACACCCTGGGCGGAGGCATCGACGAGGAGCGGGGCTGGGGGCGGGCCGACGAGTCCTTCACCGTCAAGGGGGAGCTCGCCGCCTACGGGATTCAGCCCACCTGGTTCGGTCTGGGCGACCGGGACGTCGCCACCCACATCGTCCGCGCGCAGATGATGGCCGCGGGCTACCCGCTCTCTGCGGTCACCGAGGCGCTGTGCGACCGGTGGCGCCCGGGCGTGCGCATGCTGCCCATGACCGACGACCGGGTCGAGACCCACGTGGTCCTCGACGACGGGGCCGGCGGTCGCCGCGCCGTTCACTTCCAGGAGTGGTGGATCCGGCACCGCGCCTCGCTGCCCGCCCGCGAAATCGTCGGCGTGGGCGCCGAGGACGCCACGCCGGCGCCCGGCGTGCTGGAGGCGATCGAGCAGGCCGACGCCGTTCTCCTGCCGCCCTCCAACCCCGTCGTCAGCATCGGCTCGGTGCTGAGCGTGCCGGGCGTCCGCGAGGCTCTGGAGCGCGCCACCGTGGTGGGCGTCTCCCCGATCATCGGCGGCGCACCCGTGCGCGGGATGGCCGACGCCTGCCTGCAGGCGATCGGGGTGGAGACCAGCGCCCGGGCGGTGGCCGAGCACTACGGGCCCGAACTGCTCGACGGCTGGTTGGTGGACGAGGCCGACGCGGGAGCGGTCGTGGGCGGAGTCGCCGTGCGCTCGCTGCCGCTGTACATGAGCGACCCCGAGGCGACGGCCGCGATCGCCCGGGCCGCCCTCGACCTCGCGGCCGAGCTGAAGGAGCACCCGGCATGAACGACGCACCGGCCGAGGAGCTGAGCGTCCTCGCCGTCACGGGCCTGCCGCAGGTCGGCCCCGGCGACGACCTCGCGGCGCTGATCGCCGAGGCCGCGCCCGACCTGCGCGACGGTGACGTGCTGGTCGTGACGTCCAAGATCGTCAGCAAGGCCGAGGGGCGCATCGCCGAGACCGACCGCGAGTCCGCTATCGACGCCGAGACCGAGCGCGTCGTGGCGCGCCGCGGACCCACCCGCATCGTGCAGACACGCACCGGGCTGGTGATGGCGGCCGCGGGTGTGGACGCCTCCAACGTCGAGCGGGGGCGCGTGCTGCTGCTGCCCGAGGACCCCGACGCCTCGGCGCGCGCCCTCCGCGCCGGACTGCGGGAACGCCTGGGCGTGCGCGCTGCCGTAGTACTCAGCGACACTTTCGGGCGGCCCTGGCGCGTCGGGCAGACCGACGTGGCCGTGGGCGCGGCGGGGATCGGCGCGCTACGGGACCTGCGCGGCGGCCGGGACGGCTACGGCAACGTGCTGGAGTCGACCCTGCTCGCCGTCGCCGACGAGCTCGCCGGCGCCGGCGAGCTCGTGAAGGGCAAGGCCGCGGGCGTACCCGTGGCGGTGGTGCGCGGGCTCGGGCACCTGGTCACCGACGACAACGGGCCGGGCGCCGCCGAGCTGGTGCGGCCCGCGGACGAGGACATGTTCCGCTACGGCTCGCGCGACGTGGTGCCCGCCCGCCGCACGGTCCGCGACTTCACCGCAGACCCGGTCGATCCCGAGGCGGTGCGCCGAGCGGTCGCCGCCGCGGTCACAGCGCCCGCGCCGCACCACACCACGCCGTGGCGCTTCGTGCTGGTGGAGTCGCCGCAGGTGCGCACCCGGCTGCTGGACGACATGCTCGCCGCCTGGGTGGCCGACCTCGTGCGCGACGGCTTCAGCGAGGAGCAGATCATGCGCCGCACCCGCCGCGGCGACGTGCTGCGCCGCGCGCCCTACCTGGTGGTGCCGTGCATGGTCGCCGACGGCGCGCATCCCTACCCCGACGAGCGCAGAGCGTCGGCCGAGCGGTCGATGTTCCTCGTGGCCACGGGGGCCGGCGTGCAGAACCTCCTGGTGGGCCTGGCCATGGAAGGGCTGGGTTCAGCGTGGGTCTCGTCGACGATGTTCTGCCCCGACGTGGTGCGCTCGGTGCTGGGGCTGCCTCCCGACTGGCAGCCGATGGGCGCGGTGGCCGTGGGGCACGCGGCCGAGCTACCCCCGGACCGCCCACCGCGCGACCCGGAAGCGTTCGTCCTGGTCCGCTGAGCGGGCGGAAGCCCTCGGGCACGCATCAGCCGGGCGCGCGTCGAAGCCGCGCGCCCGGCTGTTTTCGGCAGGCCTCTCGACAGGTTCGGAAACACTGTGTTTCACGCCGGTTTCGGCGGGTATCCAGGAAGTTGTATGGGAGCGCTCCCGAACACCCGGATGTCCCCCACCGGAACTACGGAGTACGCGAAATGCAAACATCCGCGCACGCCGCCCCTCGTCGTGCACTCACTGTCCTCACCGCGCTCGCGGCCGCCGTGGCCTGCATGGTCCCGCTCGCCGGCAGCGCCTCCGCCCACGGCTCGATCGTCGATCCCGCCAGCCGCAACTACGGCTGCTGGGACCGCTGGGGCGACGACCACCTCAACGAGGACATGGCCGAGGAAGACCCGATGTGCTGGCAGGCCTGGCAGGACAACCCCAATGCCATGTGGAACTGGAACGGCCTTTACCAGAACAACGTCAACGGCAACCACCAGGCCGCCGTCCCCAGCGGCACGCTGTGCAGCGGCGGCCACGCCGAGGGCGGCCGCTACGACTCGCTGGACACGCCCGGCGAGTGGAAGACAACGAGCATCGGCGACAACTTCACGCTGAACCTCTACGACCAGGCTTCGCACGGAGCCGACTACTTCGAGGTCTACGTCAGCAAGAACAGCTACGACCCCACCAGCGAGCCGCTGGGCTGGGAGGACCTGGACCACATCAAGACCACCGGCAGCTACGCGCCGGCCCAGGACATCCAGATCCCGGTCAGCACCTCCGGCTACGACGGCCGCCACGTGATCTTCACGATCTGGAAGGCCTCGCACATGGACCAGAACTACTACATCTGCAGCGACGTGGACTTCGGCTGAACCGGCTGACAGGCGTCGCCCCCGGCGCGCAGGCCCCGGCGGACTCCGTCCGCCGGGGCCTCGTGCCCCCGAGCACCGCCGACGGTCAGAGATCACCGTTGATCTTGTAGCCATCGCAAACGGAAATCGATTTCCTTCACGATGGCTACAAGATCGACGGGGTTCTGCGCAGACCCGACAGTCGGTCAAGCGCTCGCTGTTCCGGTCTGGGCCTGGGGTTCGAAGTGGCCGCGCAGCAGGCTCTCGCGCTCTTCGTCCGTGGACAGCGGACACGTGGAGCAGCGCTGGCCGGAGAAGCGGTAATAGAAGCAGCAGCCGCCCGCGACCATGAACATCCGCTCGGGCCGGTGCTGCGGGCGCCCCGCCAAAGCCAGCGGGAACGGTCGCTGGCGCGGCGCGACCCGCGACCGGTCCAGGTTGAGGCACTGCACCATGCGGCGGGCGCGCTCCCAGGCTGCGGTCTGGTCGGCGCCGACCTCCTCCGAGGCCAGCAGCAGCGCGGAGTGCAGAGCGTCGGCGACCATGCTCCACTGCGGGCGCAGCCCGAAGCGGGTGGTGGCGCGCACGGCGTGCACGGCCGGTTCGAGCGCAGCGGCGGCGGAGCCCACGAACCAGCGGTCCAGTTCGTCCTCGGACTCCACCGTCACCGTGTCGGGGCGCCCGGCCATGGGGTCTCCCGGCAGCACGGCGGCGTCGGAGCGGCGCAGGGCCACGCGGTCCAGCCGCCCGCCCTCCATGCGGCGCACCCACACCAGGTGGGCCTCCAGGCGCGGCGCCCGGCCCGTGAGGTAGGCGGACATGGCCGCCAGGGTGAGCACCTGCCGCCCCAGGTCGGCGGCGAGGAAGGCCGACGCGGAGATGCGGTGGCCCTGGCAGGTGGCCTCCGTGAGGCGGTCCAGGAGTTCGGGGATGTGCTCGGGCACCCGGTCCAGCCGTACCCACTCGGCGCCGCGGGGCTCGGGGTCGCGCGCGCCCAGCAGGTCGGTCTTGAAGTACAGGTCGCGCTCGTTGACCCAGTCGACGACCCCGGAGAGCGGATGGCTGCCCGGCATCAGACCCCCTTCGCGGCTCGGAGCGTCGGCCGTGGCCGGCAGTCGCCGCCGGAACGCCCGGTATCGATAGGTAAGCCTATCCTCATACCACCCGGCTGTGTCCAGCGGGCCGGGCGGCCGCCCGCCCGGGGCGCGAGGCCGCCGGGGCCGCACGGGGCCGTGTGGACTAACGTGGCGGCTGCGGGCGCGACAGGGCCGCCGAGCACGGGCGGCGCCGGTGCCGTCAGGCGCCCGCGATCGGCAGGCCGAGGAGAAGGGGCGCGCGTGGGCAAGCGACTTGTGCTGTGGGACGTCGACCAGACGCTGCTAGACATCGGCAGGCTCGGCGCCGAGATCTTCTCCGCGTCCTTCGCCGCCTGCACCGGGCTCTCCGAGCACGCCGCCACCCGCGGCCCCGGGCGCACCGACTGGCTGGCGTTCGACGAGACCTGCCTGGCCAACGGCGTCGACCCCTCCGAGGAGGCCTTCCGCCGCTTCACCGCGGCCCAGGAGGCCGGTGCTGAGGAGAAGTACGCGTCGATCACCGGGCTCGGCCGGGTACTGCCGGGGGTACCGGAGATCATGCGGAGCTGCGCGGAGCACCCCGACGTCGTCTCGTCGCTGCTGACCGGCAACACCCGGCGGACTGCGGAGCTCAAGCTCGCCGCGCTCGGGCTGGACGGGCTCGTCGACACCGCGCTGGGCGGCTACGGCGACGATCGCAGAGACCGCCCCGAGCTCGTGGGCGTCGCGCGCGAACGCGTCCACCGGGCCACCGGCACCTCCTTCACCCCCGACACGACCGTGCTGGTCGGGGACACGCTCAACGACGTGCGGGCAGCGCAGCTCGGGGGCGCGCGCATGGTCGCCGCGGCGACCGGTTCCGCCTCGGCCGCGGACCTGCGCGCCGCGGGCGCCGAGGCCGTGTTCGACGACCTGTCCGACACCGGGGCAGTCCTGGCCGAGCTGCTGAGCTGACCGCGGCGGCGCCGCAGAGCAGGACGCCGCGCCCCTGCTCACGGGCGGCCGCGCCCTGCGCCCGACCCGCACCGACCGCCGGTCGGCGGTCGGCGGGCGTGTGTCCGGGGCGTCGCGGGACGCCTATTGCGGTGTGCGCCGCGGTCTCTTGGGCGGTGCCGTCGTCGACATGCGGACGACCGTAGGCAGGCCGTCCCGGTCCAGCGCAGTCCGCAGGTCGGCCAGCACCTCCGAACGCACGCGACGCCACAGGTCCGCGACGTCGGCGTCGTCGGCGAGCGTAAGGTCCAGCCGCAGGTGCGGAGTGAGCGCGGAGTCGGTCACCCGCGCCCGCGCACGGCGCACGCCGTCGTAGGCGGCGACCGCCTCCTCGAAGGCCCCACGGGCCGCTCCGGCGGACATCTCGGTGGCGCCGCGCCCCGAGTCGGGTTCGACGACCAGCCTGCCGACGGCGTCGCTGCGGCCCTGGACGATCATCCAGCGCAGGGCGAGCAGCCCCGCCAGCACCGAGACGGCGACCACACCGTAAGAAAGCAGGGTCCCGGTCCCGGCCGCGCCCGAGGGCAAGGAGCCCACGTCGGCGTCGGCAAGCCGGCGTCCGAGCAGGCCGCTACCCGCGGCCAGCGCCAGCGCACCGGCTGCCGCCAGCACCGTCCCGACCAGGACGAGCCCGCACCTGTTGCCGCGCGACGTCCTGCGCGCGGTGGATGCCGGGGTATCGGTCATGCGCCCCTCACGCCTTCGTGTGCCGCACGCTCGCGGTCACCTTGAACGGGGTGACGGGCTCCAGCTCCGCCAGCCGGCGGCCCACCGCAGCGGCGACCTCGCCGCGGAGCTCGGGCGCCTCGCGCAGGTCCGTGCGCACCCGCACCCGGACCCTGCGGCGGCCCACTGCAACGCGGGCCGCACGCACCCCGCCGACCTCCTGGGCCGCGGAGGCCAGCGTGCGCTTGAGCCCCGAACGCGACAGCCCCACCACAAGTTCGGGGTCGGCGGTGCGCAGCGCGGTGAAGCGGCCCCGCCCCGGCAGCAGCGCCACCGCGATGAGCACCAGTCCGATCGCTGCGGCCACGGCGGAGGCGGTCTGCACGACGGGGTCGCTCCACTGCGCCGTCGCGGCGTACTCGCCCGCTGCGGAGGTGACCGAGGTGCGCATGGGAGCGCCCGCCAGAGCCGAGGCGACCTCGACCGCGGCGAGTGCGGCGACGCCCAGGACCAGGGCGCCGACGATCAGCGCGGGCCAGGAGCGCCGCGGCCGGAAGGTGTGCACGGCCACGCGGCTCGCGCGCCGGGTGGCGTCCGGGTCCGGCCGGCTCAGCGCGTCCTCCACGGTTGTCATGGGTTCTCCCCCCTTCCGCGCCGGCGCACCGGTGAGCCGGGGCGTCCGGCCTCATGCCGTGCGACCGCGGCGCACCAGTTCCGCGATCTCGATGTCGACACAGCGCACCGACATACCCGTCATCCGCTCGACCTCGGCGGCGGTGTGCTCCCGCACCCGCCGCGACGTCTCGCGCGCCGACCGCGGGTAGGCCAGGACGATGCGCAGGCGCAGGGTGGCGGTCCCCCCGTTGCCGGTGATCCGGACGCGCGCCCGCACCCTCCGACGGCCGCGCCGCACTCCCCCGCCGAGCCCGGCCACGCCGGAGACCTCGGCGGCGGCGCGGGCCGCGATGGCGGCGACCGCGTCCTCGCCGATCATGGTCCGGCCGCGCTCCTCGGCGGGAGCGGGCTCGCCGCTCCTGGCGGAGCGGCGCAGCAGCGGAGCGGGAGCGGCGGTCACGGCCCGCACCCCGTTCCGCCCGCGCGCGCGGCGCGGCCGGCGTCCGTCATCTCCTGCGGGTGAACAGCTCCGCCAGGTCGATCTCCCCCTCGAACGCCCGGCCGACCAGGAACCCGATCGCTCCGAGCACCAGCACCAGAGCGAACGCCCCGAATCCGCCGAAGGCGCCGGCCAGTCCCAGCACCGTTCCGAAGGCCAATCCCACGACGGGCCACATGTGCCTTACCTTCCTGCTCGCCCCGCTCGACGGCCTGCGACCGCCGGCGCGCCGGCCCCCGTGCCGGCGCGCCGGCGGCGCCGCCTCCCCCGCATGCGCACCGCCGCTCGGAGCGGAGGCGCGGCCCGCCCTCCCGCGCAGCACGCGTCGGAGCGGCCGATCGGCCCCCCATTCCTGCCGCCGCCGGGCCGCTCGGCAGCGCAGGGCGGCACCGGCCGGGTACGGCCGCGCCGTTGCGGCCGCGCGCAGCGGCGCCCGGCTCCGGCCGGGCGCCCGTGTCACCCCGCTTCACCGCCGCCCTCCCTCACGTTCCCGTCCTCGACCGCGTCCTCGACCGAGACGTGCACCCGGCCGCCGCCCCCGCGGACGGCCGCGCGCACCGCCTCGTGGACGCCGGTCGCGGTATCGGGGATGGGCCGGCCGAGCGATACGACCACCCCCACCTCGACGCCGCCGCCGCGCACGGCGACACCCTCGATACGGCCGCCCGGCGCGGGCGTCGCCGTGGCGCCGAAGGGTCCCGCGGAAAGGCCGGACACCCCGGGCACGGCCAGAACCCGCCCGCGGATCCGGCGTGCCAGGACCGCGGGCCCGCGCTCCGCCGCGGCGGAGGGCCCCGGTGACGGGCTGCTGAGGCGGTCCTCGCTCATCGCCTACTGCACCCGCGGCTCGGAGTCGTCGGCGGCGCCGCTGTCGTCGTCGGGCAGGTGGATGTCGTCGACGGCGATGTTGGCCTCGGTGACCTCCAACCCGGTCATGTGCTCCACAGCGGCGATCACGTTGCGGCGCACCGCTGCCGCCAGGTCGGGGATGGCAACGCCGTACTCGACCACGAGGTCGATGTCGAGGGCGGTTTGGCGCTCCCCGACCTCGACGGCCACGCCCCGCGCCGCACCGCCGGTGTTCGCTCCGCCGGCGACGCGGTCGCGGACCGCTCCGAAGGGCCGCGAGGCGCCGCCGCCCAAGCGGTAGACCCCGCCGACCTCGCGCGCGGCCATACCCGCGATCTTGGCGACGACGTGGTCGGCGATGGACGTGCGCCCGCTGCCGCTGACCGGGTCGCGGGACCCGGTGCGCGCGGCGCCGCTCGGAGTGCCCTCCCGCGCGCCCGGCACCGTGGCTTCCGAGGTGGTTTCGGTCATCATGTGCTCCCGTGATCGGATCGACCGGCCGAGGGCGCGTCCGCGTCTCGCCGGGGTCCGGTGCGCCACCGCGGCGCGCTCGCTGTCGTTCGCTCCACACCGTCCACACGCCGTGGAGAGGTCCCGCTCATGCCGACGCCCAAGTGAACTGCGCCACATGGGCGGACCCGCTGAACGGCATTCACTCTAACGTCACATAGAGTAATCGGCAATGCTCGAAGTGTTACTTGATCGCGTCGCGAACCGGCGGATCCGAGTGCGCCCGGCGGCCGGGGACGGACCGCCCCGCGGCGGCGAGGACGTGCGCGATGGAACGGGCCGCTGCGCGGCGGCGCAAGGGGAGCGTGGGCCGCGGCCTCCCGCGGCCGGCGTCAGCGGAAGACGACGGTGCGCTCGCCGTTGAGCAGCACCCGGCGCTCGGCATGCCAGTTGACGGCGCGGGCCAGCGCCAGCGACTCCAGGTCGCGGCCGATGGCGGCGAGCTGCTCGGGGCTGTGCGTGTGGTCGACCCGCGAGACCTCCTGCTCGATGATCGGCCCCTCGTCGAGGTCCGCGGTGACGTAGTGGGCGGTCGCACCGATCAGCTTCACACCGCGCGCGTGCGCCTGGTGGTAAGGGCGGGCTCCCTTGAAGCTGGGCAGGAAGGAATGGTGGATGTTGATGATCCGCCCGGACATCTTCGCGCACAGGCCTTCGGAGAGGATCTGCATGTAGCGCGCCAGCACGACCAGGTCGACGTCGTAGGCGTCGACGAGCTCCAGCAGGCGGGCCTCCTGCTCGGCCTTGGTGCCGGCACCCACCGGAAGGTGGTGGAAGTCCAGGTCGTAGGAGCGCGCCAGAAACTCCAGGTCGGGGTGGTTGGAGACCACCGCGGCGATGTCGGCCTCCAGCAGGCCGCTTCGCCGACGGTAGAGCAGGTCGTTGAGGCAGTGCCCGAACTTGGACACCATCACCAGCATCCGCGGCCGGACGTCGCGGGGCCGCAGGTCCCACTCCATGTCGAAGTCGCCGGCCAGCGACGCGAACGCGCCGCGCAGCGCGTCCTCACCGGGGGCGGCCTCCTCTGCGGTGAACTGCGTGCGCAGGAAGAAGCGCCCGGAGTAGGAGTCGCCGTACTGCTGGCTCTCGGTGATGTTGCAACCGTGCCCGGCCAGGAGGTTGGCCACGCCCGCCACGATCCCTCGGGCGTCGGGGCAGGACAGGGTCAGTACGTACTCGCGTTCACTCGGACCGGCGCTCATAGGTCGGCGTTCTCCCGGGATAGGCGGGCTGGTAAAGCCGGGAACACCAGAGTAGCCGCGGACGGGAAGGGCCGTACCCGGGTACCGGGTCGGTCACCGCCCCGCGTTCCTGCCCGCCCCGGCGCCGACCGACCGGAACCGGCCCGTTTCGCCGCCGCATTCCCGCCCCGAACATGAATAGTCCTCGGATTCTTGTGGGATGCTCCGCACATGACGAGCACGACGAGCGTCCGCGAGCACTACGAGGCGGCGACGCGCGAACTCAGCGCCCCCTTCGCGATCGTCGACATGGCGGCCTTCCGCGCCAACGCCGCCGACATCGCGCGACGGGCGGCGGGCACGCCCGTCCGCGTCGTCAGCAAGTCGATCCGCTGCCGGCACCTGCTCCGCGAGGCACTCGCCCAGCCCGGCTTCGCCGGCATCATGGCGTTCACCCTGCCCGAGGCGCTGTGGCTGGCCGACGAGGACTCCGGCGGCCCGGTCGGCGACGACATCCTGGTCGCCTATCCCACCGCCGACACCCGCGCCGTCGCCCGGCTGGCCGCCGACCCGCGGGCGGCGGGGCGCATCACCCTGATGGTCGACGACATCGCGCACCTGGACATGATCGAAGCCGCCGGGCCCGATCCCGCGCACCCGGTCAAGGTCTGCATCGACGTCGACACCAGTTGGCAGCCGCTCGGCCCCCGGCTGCGGATCGGCGCCCACCGCTCGCCTGTGCGCACCCCCGCCCAGGCCGCGGCGCTGGCGCGGGCGATCGCGGCCCGCCCCGGGCTGCGGCTGGACGGCATCATGGCCTATGAGGCGCAGATCGCCGGGGTGGGCGACGCGCCGCCCGCCCGCCCCCTGTACGGCCGCACCCTGCGGTGGGTGCAGCACCGCTCCCGCATGGAGCTGGCCCGGCGCCGCGCCGCCGTGGTGCGCGCCGTCCGCGGCGTCGCCGACCTGCGCTTCGTCAACGGCGGCGGCACCGGTAGCGTGCACACCACGAGCCGCGAACGCGCCGTCACCGAGGTCGCCGCGGGCTCCGGGTTCTACCAGCCGCGACTGTTCGACCATTACACCGGCTTCTCCGGGCGCCCGGCGGCGCTGTTCGCGCTCCCCGTGGTACGCCGTCCCGGTACCGGCGCGGCGACGGTGCTGGGCGGCGGCTACCTCGCCTCGGGCGCACCCGACGCCGGCAGGCTGCCGCAGCCCTACCTGCCCGCCGGCCTGTCCTACAGCTCTGCAGAGGGCGCCGGCGAGGTGCAGACGCCGCTGCTCGGAGCCGCCGCCGACTCGCTGGCCGTCGGCGACCTGGCCTGGTTCCGCCACGCCAAGGCCGGTGAGCTGTGCGAGCGGTTCTCGCACCTGCACCTGGTCGAGGGACCTGAGCCCGCGGAGGCCACCGCGGTACCCACCTACCGGGGCGAGGGCCGGGCGTTCCTGTGAACGCGAAACGGCGCCCCGCGGTGCGGAGCGCCGTCCGGAGGTTCCGGGGCCGCAGAGAGCCGGCTGCCTAGCCCCTGCGGCGGCGCAGCATCGCGGCAACGCCGACCGCGACGACCACGCCCACGCCGGCGCCCAGGATCAGCACCTCGGGTGCGATGCGGCCGCGCGACGTGTAGGTGGAGACGACCTCGTCGTCGCCGCGCAGCCGGACGCTGCCCTCGGGCGGCTCCACGACGTGGCTGTCCAGCCGTACCGCTTTGCCTCCGATCACCAGAGCACGGGCCTCGTCGGCGAGGTTCGCACCGGTACCGCGGACGCGGTCCCAGCTGCGCCGGGCGACGTTGGCGGGCTTGGTGCGGTCGACGATCCCGTCGAGGGCCTCGGACAGCCTCCGCTGCCGCCGCTCGATCTCGGCCTGCACACCCGCGGCGTCCCGCGGCAGGGGCGCGGACTCGCGTTCCTCCATAAAGAGCTTCCTTCCGCTATCGCAGCGTCGCCTGGGACGGGCCGGGGGCCGGGCCCGGCTGGGCGCCGGTGACCGCGTCGCCAGGGGCGGGCGGGAGGCCCAAGGCGCCTTCGATACCGTCCACTACGCGGAAGAAGTCCCGCGTGGACAACCACAGTTTATAGACCAGGGCCGCCTCGAAAGCGAGTAGTGAAACACCCGCTGCTACGACGAACCAGGCCATTCCGGACGTGGAGAACACAGCCACGAGGGGTGCGATCACGAACGCCGCGACCTGGAACTCGATCCCGCTCACCAGGTGGGTGCGGATGCGCCGCGCCCGCAGGAAGTCCCAGAACCGCTGGTACCAGGGGAACCGGGTGCGGAACTCCTGGTGCAGGTCGACGCGCGGCAGGCGCACATCGGGGTGCTTTCCCGCATCGCGGTCGTAGCGGCTCTCGCTCTCGGTCTGGGTCTGCAGTATGTGCTCCAGCACCGAGATCCCGTGGCGCAGCACCGCCTGCTCGCCCTGGTCGCTCAACGGTCGGCCGTCCCGGCTCGACGCGATGCCGTCCGCGCCGGACTCGGCGTCCTCCTCGGGCTCCAGCATCGAGAGCGTCGCCCGTGCGCGCTCAAGCGCCGCCGCAAGGCGCGAGCGCATCTCCCGGCGCACCGTGTAGACCTGCAGCGCGTTGAGGTAGCGCAGCATGTCGACGAAGACCACGGCCAGCGCGAGCCAGACGAAGCCGACCTGACCGGTCAGCACGTACTGTCCGCCCATCAGCGCGATGGCGCAGACCAGCACCCGGAACCGGTCGAAGACGTAGTCCATCCAGGAGCCGAACAGGCTCTCCCGGTCGGCGAGGCGGGCGAGCTTGCCGTCCATGCAGTCGACGAGGAAGCACAGGTAGTACAGCACCGCGCCCAGAAGGAGGAACTGCCACTGCCCGACGGAGAACGCGGCGGCCGCGCCGAGGCCGAGGAACAAGGCGGTGACGGTGAGCTGGTTGGGAGTGATCGAGGTGCGGTTGGCGACGAAGCGCACCGCCGGAACCGCGATGGGGTCGACCAGCCACACCGTCCACCAGGAGTCGCGCGCCCGCAGCGTGCGCTCCTTGACCTCGTCCAAAGTGAAACCAGTCATCGTCGGTTCGAACTCCCACACGCGAGCGGATGTGCTCCTACCCCAGCGAACGCCGGCCGAGCCCGCGCGGCCCGGGGTGTGCCGCACGAGTCTACGCAGCAGAGGCGGCCCATGGGGGATCCACCGAGTGCGCAGGTGCCGACCACCATAGGGGATGACCGGCAGCGCCGGTCACGGTCGCCGACGCGGGCGCCGTTTCGGGGAGGGCCGCCCTGCGCCTCGGCGGCCCGGGCCCGGGCCGCCGCCCGCCCCCGGACGACACCATAGGCTGGAGTCGCCTACGCGGCGGCTTCGCCGACCTGGCGGCCGCACGGCCGGTTTCCCACCGGGCCCGCAGGCGAACAGGGAGCCAAGCAGAGGAGCAAGGAGAACAGTGAGCGAGTCCAGCGAGTCGACCGCCCGGCTGCGCCCGGGCGACCCCGCGCCCGAGTTCACCCTCACCGCCGCCGACGGCTCCGACGTCGGCCTCGGCGAGGTGCTCGCCGCCGGCGGCAAGCGCGTGGTGCTGTACTTCTACCCGGCCGCCATGACGCCCGGCTGCACGACCGAGGCCTGCGACTTCCGCGACAACCTGCGCGAGCTCGAGGACGCGGGCGTCACCGTCCTCGGCGTGTCACCCGACAGCCCCGAGAAGCTCGCGCGGTTCCGCGAGCAGGAGGGCCTGACCTTCCCCCTGCTGAGCGACCCCGGCAAGGAGGTCCTGAGGGCCTACGGCGCCTTCGGGGAGAAGAAGAACTACGGCAGGGTCGTGCAGGGCGTGATCCGCTCAACCTTCGTCATCGACCCTGACGGCACCGTGGCCAAGGCCTTCTACAACGTGAAGGCCACCGGCCACGTCGAGCGAGTCAAGCGCGAGCTGGGCCTGGCCTGAGCGCCCGCGGGGACCGGCCGCCGCGGGCCACCCCCGCGATCGGGTGGCCCGCACGCCCGCGAGCGGTGCGCCGCGGCTCCGTGCACCGCGGTCCGTCCGGCCGGAGCCTTCCTTCCCCGCCCGGTCGGCGCCGTCCGGCCCGACCCACTTGCGCTCGGGCTCGGCCGGTGCCACCCTCACTCAGACGGTCGACTCGCCCGCTCCGCCCCCGGGCGCCCGCGCGCGAGACCGCCGCCTCGGGGCCGTAGCCCAACGGCAGGAGGCAGCAGGTTTAGGACCTGTACAGTGCGGGTTCGAATCCCGCCGGCCCCACTCACGTCGAGAAGACGAACCGCCCGCACGCGTCCTGAGCGGCCGCCGACCGCACATTCGCGCCGGTGCGTCCGAGTATCCGTTCGGAGTCGGGATCGGCCGCGTGCGGGATCATCGCGGGCCGGGCGAGTCGGCGCCCGCGGCCAACCGGCGCATTTCGGCGGCGACGGTGCCCCACACGGGCGAAGGGATGTCGTGGCCGACCCCCGGCAGGGTGACCAGCCGAGAGCCGGGGATGCGGGATGCGATGGCGCGGGCCGCGCTCTGCCGGATCAGGGGGTCGCCGCTCCCGTGCAGCACCAGGGTGGGCGCAGCGATCGTACTGATCGCCGGACCATGCCATTGGGCGCCGATCTGGCGGCTCTGCGCCCGGGTGTCGCGAGCGCCGGCGTCGGCGAGGCGTTCGGCGCTTGCGCGCGCCTCCGCCTCGTCGAAGGGGTAGCCGGGCGAGGCGCAGAACCGGGCGACCGCGAGGCCGGCCTGGATGCTGCCCTCCTCTGTGTCGGGGAACGTCATGCGACTGAGCCTGGCGAGCGCGGTCGGGCGGACGTAGCGCAGGGCTCGCAGCCCCGCCGCATCTCCGGGAACCGCCGACATCGTGGTCAGGGTACGGACACGGTCAGGATGGCGGACGGCGACACGTTGCGCCACGGCGCCCCCGAGTGACGCGCCGAACAGATGCGCCGACTCCCACCCCAGTGCGTCCAGCACGGCGACGGCGTCGTCGGCCATGTCCTCGGCCGTATAGGCCCCGCCGCGCCTTGCTGCCAAAGCGGTGAACGGCAGGCGGGTCTGCGTGGGTGGCACGTGTGTCGAGTCGCCGGCATCGCGCTGGTCGTAGCGGGCGACCGCGAACGCGTGTTCGGAAAGTGTCCGGCACAGCCCGTCAGGCCACCACGCCCGACTGACTCCGAGGCCCATGACGAGCAGCAGCGGCTCCCCGCCTCCCCCGTCGGCCAGCTCGTCGAAGGCCAGCCGAACCTTCCCGTTCTGCGCCCAACGGGTGCGGGTCCACAGCTGTGGGCTCATACCTGCTCCTCCAAATACTGCGATCGCTGTTCTCAGTAATAGACTACTGATGCGACGCGGCAGGGAGAAACGAGGGGCCGGTGGCCGACGAATCGATGACCGTATGGGAGCGCCCCGAACGGGGCACGCGCGGCCCTGCGCCTGAACGCACCCGCGCCCAGATCACCGCCGCCGCGATCGAGCTGGCCGACGCGAACGGCCTGAGGGCGGTATCCATGCGTCAGGTCGCCAAGCAGTTGGGCACCGGGCCGGCATCCCTGTACCGCTATGTCGCCACCCGCGACGACCTCCTCGATCTCATGGCCGACGCCGTGGCCGGAGAGATCGACCTCGGTGCCCCTCTCAGCGGCGACCCCGTCGAGGATCTGGCCGTCCTGGCGGGCAGCGCGAAGCGGGTGCACCTGCGCCACCCCTGGCTTCTCCACCTGCCCAGCGAGCCGCGGCTCGGCCCCAACGGGATGGACTACCTCGAACACGCGCTGCGCGCGCTGGCACCGTCATCGTTGCCCTACCCGGCCCAGATGGAGACCGTCGGACTGCTGAACGGGCTGGTGACCCTGTTCGCCCGCACCGAGCTGCACCGGCTGAGCTCGCCCACCGATCCGCAACGCGCCCACGCCACCTCCCTGGCAGCGAACGCGACCGAGGAGCGCCACCCCCGCATTGTGGCCGCACTGGCAAAGGCTTCCGACACCGATGCACACCAAGACACCCATGCCCTCTTCGAGCGGATGGTGCGCCGCGTACTCACCGGTCTCATCCCCGGGTGAGTCGAAGGCTCTGCGCGCCGAAGGCGGACGCGGGGTGCGCACCGCCGGCGCGCACAAACCGTCGATCTTGTAGCTATCGTGAGGGGAAATCGTTTTCCTTCACGATAGCTACAAGATCGACGGGGGTGTGGTTCTCCTCTGCGGCTCCGGCACCACCGGGCCCCCGCCGCTAGGTGCGGAAGAGCAGCGCCCAGAGGACGATGCCGAGCAGCAGCAGCACACCCGCGATCACCGCCAGCACCACCGGCAGCGAACTGCCCTCGCGGTGCTTGCCCGAGCTGGTCAGCCCGAGGGTGTCGGTGGAGTCGCGGATCGAGGTCAGCAGGTGGCCGACCGACTCGGGCCGGTGGCGCTGTATGCGCTCGTGCAGGTGGGTCACGGAGTCGGAGACCTGGTCCTGCAGGTCGGAGACCGACTCCTGGAACGAGTTGCGCAGCAGGTGGGCACCCTGGCGGAAGTGCTCGCGCGCCGACTCCGCCTCGTCGTCCTCGGAGGCTCCGCCGTCCTCGGCCGCGGGAGATTCGCCCTCCTCGTCGGCCTCGTCGGCCTCACCGCCGGTGAAGGAGGACGGCGCGCCCGCCCCGCCGCCGCGGTCGCCCCCGCCCTCGCGGGCGTCTTCGCGCGCCGGGCGCGGGACGACCGGCTGGGCGCCGGTCGCGGCGGTCTTGGCAGCGGTCTCGGGGCTGGTCTCGGGCGCCCAGGGCGCGAGCGCGGCGATGCGCAGCATCTTGGTCGCGTTGTCGGCCGTGAGGCGGTCGCCCGGCTGGACGTGCAGCAGCCCGGCCAGGACCGGGGCCAGCGGGCCGGCGTTCTGCGCCGTTGGCGGGTCGTCCAGGTCGGCGCCCTTGAGGATGCGGATGTAGCCCTTGCGGTCGTAGGGCGGGTGGCCTTCGACGGCGGCGTATAGCGTGGCGCCCAGCGACCACAGGTCGGACTCCGGCCCGACCGGGCCCGCCTTCGCGCGCTCGGGCGGAATGTAGGAGGGCGAGCCGATGATGCGGCCGGAACTGGTCAGCGCGGACTCGCCGGTCCAGGCGGCCAGCCCGAAGTCGGTCAGCACGACCCGGCCGTCCTCGCTGATCATCACGTTCTCGGGCTTGACGTCGCGGTGCACGATGCCGTCGTCGTGGGCGACCCTCAGCGCGTCGATCAGCTGCAGGCCGATCTCGGCGACGCGCTGGTAGGGGAGCGGACCGGCGACGTCGATGATGCTCGCGAGCGTGCGCGCGTCGATGTACTCCATGACGATCCACGGGCGGTCGTCCTCGTCGACGACGTCGAGCACGGTGACCACGCCGGGGTGGGCGAGCCGGGCCGCCACGCGGGCCTCGCGTGTGGTGCGCTGGAGCAGGCCGTCGCGCTCGGCGGCGCTGAGGTCGTCGGGCAGGCGCAGCTCCTTGACCGCCACCCGGCGGTCGAGCACCAGGTCGGTCGCGCGCCAGACGGTGCCCACACCGCCGCGGGCGATCTCGTCGACGAGCTCGTAGCGCCCCTTCAGCACGCGGCGCGGAGTTCCGGTGTCGACGGCCGCCGCGGCCGAGTTCACCTCAGCGCTCTCGGGCCGCTCCGCTTCGGGCTTCTCTATGGAGGACACGGTCAATCAACGAGTCTCATCACGGCCACGCTGGCCTCCTGCGGGCTCTTTGGGTCGCATCGAACGGCACGGGTCCCCCGCGCCACACGTGCACGGATCATCGTTTATACCAGGCATTGCCGACGTCCAAGCAGGTGGTTGCCGGATCAGCGTCGTTTAGGTTCGGTTTTGTTATGTCCTCGCCAAGGGACTCCATGCAGGTTTTCTACCGTTCTTACCAACAGTCACGGTCGGTACACAGGAGTCGCCCGGGCAGGCCGGGGCCGCCTCCGGTCAGCTCCAGAGCGCCTCGGGGTCGCGCACGGTCACCGGACCCGCGCCCGCCTCGCTCAGCGGACCTTCCAGCCGCTTGGCGTCGCCGGCGATCACGGTCACCATCTCGCTCGGGCGCAGGTACTCCTGCGCGGCCCGGGCGAGGTCGTCGGCGGTGAGTGCCTCGAAGCCGGCCCGCAGGCGGTCGATGTGGTCCTCGGGCAGGCCGTGCACGACCATCTCGACCAGGGCCCCGGCCAGGCTGCGCGCCGTGGAGTAGGTCACCGGCAGCCCTACCGTGTTGGACTCGCGCACCGCCGACAGCTCCCCCTCGGTGACGCCGTCGCTGCGCAGCCGCTCGATCTCGGCCAGCGACGCGGTCAGCGAGTGCGCCGTGGTCTCGGTGTCGACCTGGGTGCTGATCAGGAACACCCCGCCGTCCCGGCGCAGGTCGAAGCGGCAGCCCGCACCGTAGGTGTAGCCCAGCCGCTCGCGCAGCTCCAGGTTCAGCCGCGAGGTGAACATGCCGCCCAGCACGTCGCTGACGCCGTCGGCGCGCGGCAGGTCGACCTGCGAGCGCGCGGGCGCGCGGTGGGCCATCAGCAGCGCCGACTGGACCGAGTCGGGCCGGTCGAGGACCACCACGCGCGGAAGCTCGCCCGGCGCCGGCCCCGGCGCGGTCGGCTCGGTGCCCTGCGCGGAGCCGGCCCCGCCGAAAACGGCCGAGCCCAGCTCCTCCAGGTCCACTCCGGACAGGTCGCCCACGACGACCAGCGTGCCCGCCACGCCCGCGACGGCGGAGGCGTGGAAGTCGCGGACCGTCTGGGGGTCGACGCTCTTCAAGCGCTCGGGCGCGCCGCTGAGCGGGGTTGCGTAGCGTCCGGTGAACAGCTGCCCGCCGACGGCGCGGGCGGCCAGCGTCGAGGGCACCGAGGCGTCCAGCCAGAAGCGCTCCAGGATCTGGTCGCGGCGGCGCAGTACGTCCTCGTCGCGCAGCGCGGGGCTGCGCACCGCCTCGGCGAGCAGTGCGGTGGCGTCCTTGAGCCGGTTCGCCGGAGCGTCCACGCCGGTGATGAAGCCGTCCCAGGTGACACGCGAGACCCACTCGGCGCCGTGGCGCTCCAATGCGGGGGCCAGTGAGCTGTTGCCGTGGACGCCGTCCTCCAGCGCCTCGTTGGTGAGCGCGGCCACGCCCATGCTCTGCGGCGGCTCCGCGGCACCCCCGGACGGGTGGACCAGGCGGACCGAGGCGAAGGCCTGGCCGGGGACGTCGATGGCGACGACGGTGCCGCCCCCCACGGTCAGGCGTCGCGGCTTCGGGAACGTGTAGGGCTTCGGGGCACCGAGCTCCGGGCGGGTCTGCAGCATGCGGGTAACGACTCTCTCGTGTAGCGGACGAAGGCGCCGGCGGGCGGACCGGACGGACGTGGCCCGGTGTGCGGCGCCGCGCGGCGGCGCACACCGCGGTGGTCAGGCCGCGGGCTCGGCCGCGGGCTCGGGGTCGAAGCGGACCGACAGCCTGTTCTCGGGCACCAGCAGCCGCTTGGCCAGGTCGACGACGTCCTCGGCGGTCACGGAGTTCCAGCGCTGGGGCCAGGTGAAGGCGAGCTCGGGGTCGCCGAACAGCTGGGTGCTGGCGCCGATGGTGTCGGCGAGCCCGCTGGGGTGCGACAGCGCCTGCATGTGGTCGCGCTCCAGCACGGCGCGGGCGCGCTCCAGCTCCTCGTCGGAGACGCCCTCGGCGAGGGTGCCGATCTCCTCGATCATGGCGGCCTCCAGCTCGTCGCCGCTCACGCCCTCGCGCGCGATCATGTTGGCGAGCATCAGGCTGGAGGTGTAGCGGAACGGCAGCAGGTCGGCGGCGGCGCCGCCGTCGTCGGCGGCCAGGCCCCGTTCCAGCACCAGGCGGCGGTAGAGCCGGCTGCCCTGGCCCTGGCCCAGGACCGCCGAAGCCAGGTGCATCACGTCGAAGTCGCGCTCGCCGTAGGGGCCGACGCGGAAGCCCAGGAAGACCCCGGGCGCCGGAACGGTCTCGGTCACGCGCTCGGCGACCGGCCCGCCGATCAGGCCGGTGAGCGCCGCGTCGGGCGCCTCGGCCGTCGCGGGGCGCGCCGGGATCGCGCCGAAGTAGCGCTCGACCCGGTCGCGCACGTCCTGCGGGTCGAGATTGCTCACGACCGTCAGCACGGCGTTGTCGGGGCCGTAGTGGCGCCGGTGGAAGTCGAGCACGTAGTCCAGGTCCGCGGCGTCCAGGTCGGCCATGGAGCCGATGGTCGCGTGATGGTAGGGGTGGCCCTCGGGGTAGGCCAGCCGCAGGATGCGCTCCAGCGCGGTGCCGTAGGGCTGGTTGTCGTAGCGCTGGCGCCGCTCGTTCTTCACGACGTCGCGCTGGTTGTCCAGCACCTCCTGGGACATGCCGTCGCGCAGCGTGGCCAGGCGGTCGGCCTCCAGCCACAGCACGAGGTCCAGCGCGTGCTCGGGCACGGTTTCGTAGTAGTTGGTGCGGTCGGTGGACGTGGAGGCGTTGATGTCGCCGCCGAGCCGCTCGACGGCGTCGAAGTGCTCGCCCTTGGCGACGTTGCCGCTGCCCTGGAACATCAGGTGCTCGAAGAGGTGGGCGAAGCCGGTGCGCCCGGGCACCTCGAAGCGGGACCCGATTCCGTACCACAGGTTGACGGCGGCCACCTGGGGCGTCGACGCCGGTGCGGTCACCAGGCGTAGTCCGTTGTCCAGCGTGAATTGGTCGACCCGTCGCGCCGCGCCGTTGGTGGTCACCTGTTCCTGCACCCCTTGCCCGCACGTCGTTGAACTGCGTTCTCGTCTGTGCCAGAGCCTATGTGCTCGGGCACGTCCGCCGATACAGAAGGCCGGAGGAATCGGGGTTCCGGCCGCGACCGGAACCGCCGGGGTGTCGGGGTGTCACCGGCCGTCCGGGGCGCGGACCGGTCCGCGTCCGGGACGGCCGCCCGCAAACGCGCGACGCTAGGCGACGCGCTTGAGCAGGCGCAGGGAGCCCTGCGCGCCGGTCTCGGCGAACGCGCCGCTGTCCAGTGCGCGGCGGTAGACGTCGTAGGGCGGCCGGCCGCCGTCGGCGGGGTCGGGGAAGACGTCGTGGATGGCCAGCGCGCCGCCCGGGGCCAGGTGCGGGGTCCAGCACTCGTAGTCGGTCCGGGCGGCCTCCTCGGTGTGGCCGCCGTCGATGAAGAGCATGCCCAGCGGCGCCGACCACAGCCGCGCGACGTCGGCCGACCGCCCCACCACCGCGACGACGTGGTCCTCCAGGCCCGCGGCCGCCATGGTGCGGCGGAATTCGCGCAGCGTGTCGAGCCGGCCGGTGACCGGGTCGACCAGGCCGGGGTCGTGGTATTCCCAGCCCTGCTGGTGCTCCTCGGAGCCGTGATGGTGGTCGACGGTCACGACCGTGCCGCCCGCCTGCCGCGCGGCCGCGCCCAGAAAGACCGCGGACTTGCCGCAGTAGGTGCCGATCTCCAGCACCGGGCCGAGGGGCGCGTGAGCGAGCGCCGCTGCGTGCAGCGCCAGCCCTTCGCCGGTGGGCATGAAGCCCTTGGCGGCCTCGGCCGCGCGGAGCGCGTCGGCCGGCATGCCCGCTGGCGCGGTCGTGGTCACGGATGCCTCCCGGAGTCGTCGGCGCTGTTCGGCTGCGGAACCGGGCGTGTCGCGGCCGCCGCGTCGGGTGTCCGCGCGCGCCCGCCCCCGGTTCAGCGTCCGAACGCGGCGGTCAGGCGCTCGACGGCGGTGTCGAGCACCTCGTCGCGCTTGCAGAATGCGAACCGCACGAGGTGGCGGCCCTCGTCGGTGTTGTCGTAGAGGACCTGCGCCGGAACGGCCGCGACGCCGGCCGTGTGCGGCAGCGAGCGGGCCAGCTCGATGCCGTCGCTGTAGCCGAGCGGGCGGATGTCGGTGATGACGAAGTAGGTGCCCTGGGGCCGCAGGACCTCCAGGCCCGCCGTGCGCAGCCCTTCGCACAGCCGGTCGCGCTTGGCCTGCAGCGCGTCCCGCTGGCGCAGCACCCATTCGCCCTCGTCGCGCAGCGCCTCGGCCACGGCCAGCTGGAGAGCGCCGTTGGCGGTGAAGGTGAGGAACTGGTTGACGGTGCGGGCCGCGCGCACCAGCGGCTCCGGCCCCATGACCCAGCCGGTCTTCCACGCGGTGACCGAGAACGTCTTGCCGACCGACGAAACCGCCAGCGTGCGCTCGGCCATGCCGGGCAGGGTCGAGAGCGGGATGTGCTCGGCACCGTCGTAGACCAGGTGCTCGTAGACCTCGTCGGTGAGGGCGATCAGGTCGTTCTCCCGGCACACCCGGGCGATCTCCGACAGCTCCTCGCGAGTGAACACGGTGCCGGTGGGGTTGTGCGGCGTGTTCACGACGATCATGCGGGTGCGCGGGCCGACGGCCGCGCGCAGCTCGGCCGGGTCGAAGGTGAACCGGCCGTCGGCGGAGGGGTCGGGCCGCAGGGTGACGGGGCGGCGCACCCCGCCGGCGAGCGCGATCACCGCGGCGTAGGAGTCGTACATCGGCTCGAAGACCACGACCTCGTCGCCGGCTTCGACGAGGCCCAGCACGCCCGAGGCGATGCCTGCGGTGGCGCCGACGGTGATGTAGACCTCGGCGGCTGGATCGAGCTCGATCCCGTAGCGCCGCTTGCGGTCGGCGGCGACGGCTGCACGCAGCTCGGGGCGACCGGGACCGGGCGGGTACTGGTTGACGCCTTCGCGGATGTGCCGCGCGGCGGCCTCCAGCAGGGAGGGCGGCCCGTCCGTGTCGGGGAATCCCTGCCCGAGGTTGACGGCTCCGGTCTCGGTGGCCAGGCGGCTCATCTCGGCGAAGACGGTCTCGCCGAACGGGCGCATGCGCGTGACAAGGGGTTCGTCCACACGGGGCAGCATAGACGCCGGTCCGCGGGGCGCTCACGGCCCGGGGTCGCCCCGTGCGCCCCGCTGCGGGTCACAGGGCCCGGGTGCGCTGGGCGCGGACCTCGCTGACCACGTCGCACAGGCGGGCCATGTCCTCGTCGCTGAAACCCTCGACGAAGCGCAGCATGGTGGTTCCCGGGTCGCCGCAGCCGCTGAACACCTCGCTCATCACCCGCGCGGTGTGCTCCTCGCGGGACTCCCGCGGCCAGTAGAGCCAGGCGCGCCCGGCCTTCTCCCGCTCCAGCAGGCCCTTGTGGTACAGGATGTTGGTGACCGTCATCACGGTCGTGTAGGCGACGTCGCGGTCGTAGTCCATGGACTCGCGGACGTCGCGGACGGCCAGCGGGCGGTCCGACCGCCACAGCGCGTCCATGATGGCGGCCTCCAGTTCGCCGAACTCCCTCATCGCCACCCTCCCGGCTCCGTTCCGCCATGGTAGAAGCGCCGGAGGCGGCCGCGCGGGCAAACGGCGAGCCGCGTACCGATACGGGCCCGCGGCCCGCGTCGGAGCGCCGATAGCGGTTCGCACGCGCCTTGGCGCCACCGTTTCGCCGGGGAGGGGCGCCGCTTCGGGGCGGCGGCTCAGCCACCGCCGCGCATGTGGATGCGCGCCTGCTCGCTGAAGTCGCGCGGGATGACATAGGGCCGCTCGGCGTTGACGTCGGGCCAGATGTCGCGCAGGTCCTCGGCGCTGCCCCCGCCCAACTCGGCTCCGGGCCCCTCGGCCAGAAAGATCCGGGCGACGCGCCCGCCGCCCACGGAGTAGACCTCGCCGGAGGTCTCGCAGTCCTCGTGGGCCAGCCACACCACCGCCTGGCTGACGCGCTCCGGCGCCAGCAGCTCCTTCGGGCCCTCGGGGAGCACTCCTTCGGTCTGGGGCGTGCGCGCCAGCGGGGCGACGGCGTTGGCGGTGATGTCGTACTTGGCGCCCTCGATTGCCACGGTCTTGGTGAGGCCGAGGACGCCCATCTTGGCCGCGGCGAAGTTGCTCTGCCCGAAGTTGCCGAACAGCCCGGAGGGCGAAGCGGTGTTGACGATGCGGCCGTAGCCGTTGCCGCGCATGTAGCCGAAGGCGGCGCGGGTCACGAGGAAGGTGCCGCGCAGGTGCACGGCGACCACCGCGTCCCACTCGGCGACGCCGATGTTGCGGAAGGCGCGGTCGCGGAGGATGCCCGCGCTGTTGACGACGACGTCGACGCGCCTGTAGGTGTCCACGGCGGTCTCGACCAGCGAGCGGGCGCCCTCTTCGGCGGTGATGTCGTCGATGCTGACGCACGCGGTGCCGCCCTCGGAGCGGATCAGCTCGGCGGTCTCCTCGGCCGCCGCGACCGGGTCGGCGCCGGGGTCGTCGGCTCCGGTGCCGGCGTTCTCGCTGACCACCACCTTGGCGCCGCGTGCCGCGAGTCCGAGGGCGTGGGCGCGGCCCAGGCCGTGCCCGGCGCCGGTGACGATCGCGACGCGCCCGTCGAACCGCAACTCCATAGCCGCTCGTCCCCCCACAGTCGGTGTGCGGCGCGGCGGGCCGGTCCCGCTCGTTCGCGGACCGCCGCCCCGCCCAAGGCTTCCGGGTCTCCTACCCGCTTGCGGGCCGGCCTCCCGCAGGCGCACCGCCCAACGCCCGATCGTGCCGTACTCCGGTGCCGTGCGGGAGGCGTACACACCGCGCGCCCGCGCGGCCCGGGAAGCACCGTGCGCGGCCCGGACCTGCTCCGTCTCCCGGCGAAACCCCCGTGTTCCGCCGGGGCCGGGACCAGCCGTCCTGTCCGGACCGCGCACACCACGTGAGACGCCGGTCCGCTGATTCCGGTTCCGGGCGATTCCCCGTCCGCGCCGGGATTGGGCGCGGCCGCGAGCGGGCATGGTGAGCGGCGCACGCCGGCCGATTCCGATCCACCGCCTCCTCCCGACCGCGTCTCGCCGGTCCGCGAACCGCCTCGCGCGCGCCGTGCCGCCGCGCGCCCGCCGTCGCCCCGACGGGCCTCCGGAACACGAAAACCGCAGGTCAGGTCAAGCGGACGCCATGACAGTGTGAATCATTGTTAGCAATCTCCCAGTCCGTTACCGGCCTCGGGTCCCCATCGGCGTGCCTGGACAGCTAGCCTGTTACCCGAGATTGCTGACCGGGCGTGTGCTCCGGCGGCTCCCAGCGAGCCGCTTCAAGTGCCGGCCCGCCCCGAGGAGCGGCCATCTCGCCATACACACATTCACAAGCGAGCTGCGGAAGAGGGCGATCTCCGCCGTGTCGTCTGAGGCGTCTCAACCCCTGACAGATTTCGGCCCGAACGAGTGGTTGGTCGAGGAGCTCTACCAGAAGTACCTCGACGACCCGAACTCGGTTGACAAGGCATGGTGGAACTTCTTCGCCGACTACAAGTCCGGCGTTCCCCAGGCCAACGGAACGGGCAAGGGTGCAGCGGCCACGGGCACCCAGTCCGCTACCGCGGACTCGGCAACCACCAAGGGCGGCAAGTCCGCCGAGCCCAAGCGCGCGGCGTCCGCATCGGGCGACGGGAAGGGAAAGTCCGGGACCGGGCAGGACGCCGAGGGCGCGAAGCCCGTCGACGAGTCGCTCCAGGCCTCCGAGGAGCGGCTGCGCGGCGCGCCCGCGCGTACGGCCGCCAACATGGAGTCCAGCCTTGCGCTGCCCACCGCGACGAGCGTGCGCGCGGTGCCGGTCAAGCTGCTGTTCGACAACCGCATCGTGATCAACAACCACCTGCGGCGCGGGCGGGGCGGCAAGGTCTCCTTCACCCACATCATCGGCTACGCGATGGTGAAGGCGCTGGAGTCCCTGCCGGAGATGAACCACTCCTACGCGGAGGTCGACGGCAAGCCGGGCGTGTCCAAGCCCGAGCACGTCAACTTCGGGCTGGCGATCGACCTGCAGAAGTCCGACGGCACGCGGCAGCTGGTGGTACCCAGCATCAAGTCCGCCGACAACATGGACTTCAAGGAGTTCTGGACCGCCTACGAGGACCTGATCCGCAAGGCCCGCAACAACAAGCTGGGCGTGCCCGACTTCCAGGGCACCACCATCAGCCTGACCAACCCCGGCGGCATCGGCACCGTCCACTCGGTCCCGCGCCTGATGCCCGGCCAGGGCACCATCCTCGGCGTGGGCTCGATGGAGTACCCCGCCGAGTTCCAGGGCGCGGCTCCCGAGACGCTGAACAACCTCGCGGTCAGCAAGGTCATGACGCTCACGTCGACCTACGACCACCGCATCATCCAGGGCGCCCAGTCGGGGGAGTTCCTGCGCCGCATCCACCAGCTGCTGCTGGGCGAGGACGGCTTCTACGACGAGATCTTCCGGTCGCTGCGGCTGCCCTACGAGCCCGTGCGCTGGACCCAGGACATCTCGGCCGGCGAGAACCAGCTCGACAAGACCAGCCGCGTCCAGGAGCTCATCCACGCCTACCGCGTGCGCGGGCACCTGATGGCCGACACCGACCCGCTGGAGTACCACCAGCGCCGCCACCCCGACCTGGACATCCTCCAGCACGGCCTGACGCTGTGGGACCTGGAGCGCGCGTTCCCCACCGGCGGGTTCGGCGGCAAGCAGCTGATGAAGCTGCGCGACGTGCTGGGCGTTCTGCGCGACACCTACTGCCGCACCGTCGGCATCGAGTACATGCACATCCAGGATCCCGAGGAGCGCGAGTGGATCCAGGCGCATGTCGAGCGGGAGCACGAGAAGGTCAGCCGCGACGAGCAGCTGCACATCCTGCGCCGGCTGAACAACGCCGAGGCTTTCGAGACGTTCCTGCAGACCAAGTACGTCGGCCAGAAGCGGTTCTCGCTTGAGGGCGGGGAGTCCCTGATCCCGCTGCTGGACGGGGTTATCACCCGCGCCGCCAAGGCGGAGCTGGACGAGGTCGTCATCGGCATGGCCCACCGCGGCCGGCTGAACGTCCTCGCCAACATCTGCGGCAAGTCCTACGGGCAGATCTTCGGCGAGTTCGAGGGCAACCTCGACCCGCGCAGCGCCCACGGCTCCGGCGACGTCAAGTACCACCTGGGCACCGAGGGCACGTTCGAGACTCCCGACGGCGACAAGATCGCGATCTCGCTGGCGGCCAACCCGAGCCATTTGGAGACCGTGAACCCGGTCGCCGAGGGCATCGTGCGCGCCAAGCAGGACGTGCTGGACAAGGGCCCGCACGGGTTCACCGTGCTGCCGCTGCTGGTGCACGGCGACGCCGCCTTCGCCGGGCAGGGCGTGGTGGCCGAGACCCTCAACCTGTCGCAGCTGCGCGGCTACCGCACCGGCGGCACCGTGCACGTCATCGTCAACAACCAGGTCGGGTTCACCACCTCGCCGGCCGACAGCCGCTCCAGCGTCTACGCCACCGACGTGGCACGCATGGTGCAGGCGCCGATCTTCCACGTCAACGGCGACGACCCCGAGGCGGTCGTGCGGGTCGCCCAGCTGGCCTACGACTACCGACAGTCCTTCAACAAGGACGTCGTGATCGACCTGGTCTGCTACCGGCGGCGCGGCCACAACGAGACCGACAACCCGGCCTTCACCCAGCCGCTGATGTACGACGTGATCGACGCCAAGCGCTCCACGCGCAAGCTCTACACCGAGGCGCTGATCGGGCGCGGCGACATCACGATCGAAGAGGCCGAGCAGGCGCTGCGCGACTACCAGGAGCAGCTGGAGCGCGCCTTCACCGAGACCCGCGAGGCCGGCCGCAAGCCGATCGAGCCGGGCGCGGTGATCAAGCCCGAGGTGTTCGACGAGGGCCGCATCGACCACGCGTCGGTCGAGAGCGCCATCACCGGCGAGGTCGTCAAGCAGGTGGTCGACACCCAGGTGAGCCTGCCCGAGGGCTTCTTGCCGCATCCGCGACTCAAGCCGCAGCTGCAGCGCCGCGCCCAGATGGTCGAGGACGACGCGCTCGACTGGGCCACCGGCGAGATGCTGGCGTTCGGGTCGCTGCTGCTCGAGGAGCACCCCGTGCGCCTCGTCGGCCAGGACACCCGACGCGGCACCTTCGGCCAGCGGCACGCGGCGCTGGTCGACCGCGACTCCGGGCAGGTACACACCCCGCTGAAGCAGTTCGACAAGGGCACCTCGAAGTTCTACGTGCACGACTCGCTGCTCAGCGAGTACGCGGCGCTGGGCTTCGAGTACGGATACTCGGTGGTGCGCCCCGACGCGCTGGTGGCCTGGGAGGCCCAGTTCGGCGACTTCGTCAACGGCGCCCAGACCATCATCGACGAGTACATCAGCGCCAGCGAGCAGAAGTGGGGCCAGCGCTCCAGCGTGGTGCTGCTGCTGCCGCACGGCTACGAGGGCCAGGGGCCCGACCACTCCTCGGCGCGCATCGAGCGGTTCCTGCAGCAGTGCGCGCAGGAGAACATGACCGTGGCGCTGCCGACCACCCCGGCGAACTACTTCCACCTGCTGCGCTGGCAGGTGAAGTCGCAGTACCGCCGCCCGATGGTGGTCTTCACGACCAAGGTGATGCTGCGGCTGAAGGCAGCCACCTCGCCGGTCGCCGACTTCACCACGGGCGCGTTCCAGCCGATCATCCCCGACACCACGGGACTCGACCCGAAGAACGTGCGGCGCGTCGTTCTGTGCTCGGGCAAGATCTACTACGAGCTCGACGCCGCCCGGAAGCGCACCGGCGACACCAGCACGGCCCTGGTCCGGGTCGAGCGGCTCTACCCGCTGCCGACCGAGGAGATCCGCCAGATGCTCTCGGGCTACCCCGAGGCGGGCGAGGTGCTGTGGGTGCAGGAGGAGCCGGCGAACATGGGTCCGTGGCCGTTCGTGGCGCTGGTGTTCTCCGAGCAGCTCGACCGCCCCTTCACCCGGGTCTCGCGCCCGGCGGGCTCGGCCCCCGCGGCCGGCTCGGGCAAGCGGCACGAGGTCGAGCAGCAGGCGCTGATCAACACCGTCTTCCCGCCGGCGGACTGAGGCGATGTACTTCACCGACCGGGGCATCGAGGAGCTGGAGCGGCGGCGCGGCGAGGAGGAGGTCTCCCTCGCGTGGGTCGCCGACCAGCTGCGCGCCTTCACCGACCTCCACCCGGAGTTCGAGACCCCCGTCGAGCGGCTGGCCACCTGGTTGGCGCGGCTCGACGACGAGGACGACTAGGGCCCGCACCCCGCCGATCTTGTAGCCATCGTGAAGGAAAACGATTTCCATTTGCGATAGCTACAAGATCGGCGGTGCTGTGCCGGGGGCGCACCCCGAGTCCGCCCGGAGCCTCCCCGGACCCTCCCCCGGTATCTCACGACATATCTTGAACCGGGGGCACTCGCGACATATCGTGATTCCAACAGCGGTTCGAGCCGAAAGGTATCCCGATGGCGCGTTGGACCATCGACCAGCCGACGACACGCACTCTGGACGGAATCGTGGCACTGCGCGTCCGGATTATCGGCGGTCACGTCAACATCCTGCCCACCGACGACCCGGTGACGTTCGAGATCTCCGACCTCTCCGGGGGGCCCGTGCTGGCCACGCAGGAGGCCGGCATCCTCACCGTCACCTACGACGACCTCACCGGCAGCGGCCTGCTGGACCGGCTGCGCCCGGTGCAGCTGTCGGGCTACCGGGGCATGGCGCGCCGGTCGGCCACCGTCAGCCTGCAGGTGCCGCGCGACTGCCCCGTCGAGGTCACGACGCTCTCGGCCCCGGTCGTGGTGGCCGGGCTGAGCGGCAAGACCCAGGTCCGCACGGCCTCGGGCGACGTCACCCTGGACGGGCTCACCGGCGAGACCGAGACCAACACCGTCTCGGGCAACGTCGCGGCCCGCGACCTGCAGGGCAGCCTGCGGTTCCACACGGCCGGCGGCCAGGTCGCGGTGGCCGGGGGACGCCTGCACGACCTCTCCGGCAAGAGCGCGTCGGGCCCGTTCCTCGGCGACGTGGACGTGGCTCCCGCGGGCCGGGTCCGCCTGGGCTCGGTCTCCGGCGAGATCGCACTTCGGGTGCCGGCCGAGACGTCGGCTACCGCGGAACTGCGCTCGGCGACCGGCAAGTTGGACTCCGACTTCGCCCTGGAGCGCCGCGACCAGCGCGCCCGGGGCAGCCTCATCGGCAAGATCGGCAGCGGGGTCGATCCCGCCGGCATCACCGCCACGACCGTTTCGGGCGCTGTCTCGCTGCTGCGCCGCGATCCCGACGCCCCCGCAGCGATCCCGAGGGGGAACGACCAATGAGCACCATATTCGGCCACGGCCGCCTGCGGCTGTACCTGCTGAAACTGCTGGACGAGAGCCCGCGGCACGGCTACGAGATCATCAGCCTCCTGCGGGACCGCTTCCTGGGCGTCTACTCGCCCTCCCCCGGGACCATCTACCCGCGCCTGTCCCGCCTGGAGGAGGAGGGCCTGGTCACCCACGAGGAGGTCGACGGCCGCAAGGTCTACCGCCTCACCGACAAGGGCCGCGAGGAGCTGCACAGCCGCAGTGCCGACATCGACGACCTCGAACGCGAGATCACCGACTCGGTGCGCGACGTCGCCGAGGCCGTCCGCGAGGACGTGCGCCACACGATCAGCTCGCTGCGTGAGGAGCTGAAGGGCGGTGGCGCGGGCCGCAGGCCGCGCGGCGAGGGCGCCGACGGTGCCGGGGAGTCCGGAGCGGCCGGCGGCGGCGCGGGCTCGGCACGGGGCGGCGAGAACGCCGACGACCGAGAGGAAGCGTCCCGCGGCTCGCGGTGGACGCGCGACTGGGAGCGCTTCGCTCAGGGGTTCGGCGCCTGGGGCAAGCGCCCTGGCGAGCGGCCCGAGTTCGATCAGGCGCTGCGCGACTTCTCCGAACGCGTGCGCGACGTGGTGCGCGAGGCCGGCCAGGCCGGCGAGTCGGCGGCGCACGACCTGCGGCGGATCCTGGACGACACGTTCGAGACCATCCGCCGCGACGTCGGCAACTGGGGGCCGCAGGACAAGGCGGAGCGCGAGGAGGACGACCGCTGCCACGGCGGGTCCCCGGGGTCCTCGACCTGCGGCGGCACGGGCACGGCCGGCGACTCCGCCGGCGGCGCCGACACGGGTACCGACACCGGTACCGGGAAGGCCGGCGCGGCGTCCGGCTCCGCCGAGCCGGAACGGGGCGGGGCCTCCGGCGGCTCCGCGGGACCGGCGGACCCCTGGAGTACGGCGGTCGGCGGCCGGGGGGCGGCCGGCGGCGCCGACGCCGGCGAGCGGCCGGGAGCGCACGGACGGCACGAGGAGTCCTCCGACGAGCCGAACGAGGCCTCCGGCGGCACCGCCGACCCCTGGGGCACGGCGGTGAACGAGGACGGCGACCGCCGCGACGGCGGCTCCGCGTCCTGACCCCCGGCCCGGCTGCCGGACGGGTCCGGCGAAGGGGGCGTCCCCGCGCGCGGCGCGGGACGCCCCCCGCTCGCGCGCCGCGCGCGCGAGCCGCAGAGCGGACCCGCAACCGGCTCAGACCTGGAAGACGATCTTGCCGAACAGCTCCCCCTGCTCCATCGCGGCGAAGCCCTCCTCGGCGCGGTCGAGGGGCAGTACCCGGTCGATCTCCGGGCGCACGCCGGTGCGGGCGCAGAACTCGGCCAGGCGGCGCAACTCGTCGCGGCCGCCCATGGTCGAGCCGAGTACGGACAGCTGCAGGAAGAACACCCGGTTCAGCTCCGCCGGGGGCGCATCGCCGCTGGTCGCGCCGCAGGTGACGATCCGCCCACCCGGACGCAGCGAGCGCAGGGAGTGGCCCCAGGTCGCCTCGCCGACCGTGTCGAACACGGCGTCGACCTTCTCCGGCAGGCGCTCCCCCGACGCGACGGCGCGGTAGGCGCCCAGACGCTCGGCGCGCTCGCGCTTGCCGGCGTCGCGACTGGTGGCGTAGACGCGGTGGCCCGCCGCGGCCGCCATGCGGATGATCGCGCTACTCACGCCGCCGCCGGCGCCCTGCACCAGGACGGGCGAGCCGGGTTCGAGGCCCGCGCGCACGAAGAGCATCCGGTAGGCCGTCAGCCACGCCGTGGGCAGGCAGGCGGCCTCCTCGAAGGACAGCTCCGCCGGCTTGGGGACGAGGTTGCGCCGGGGGACGGCGACCTTCTCGGCCAGCGTGCCCGGGTGGACCTCGGAGAGCAGGGAGCGGCGGGGGTCGCGGGTCTCGTCGCCGCCGCCCGCGTCGGGGTCGCCGATCACGGCGTGCACGATGACCTCGTTGCCCTCTTCGTCCAGCCCGGCGGCGTCGCAGCCGAGCACCATCGGCAGCCGTTCCTCCGCCAGGCCCACGCCGCGCAGGCTCCACAGGTCGTGGTGGTTCAGTGCGGCGGCCTTGACCCGCACCGTCGTCCACCCTTCGGGCGGGGCCGGATCCGGCCGCTCCCCCGCCTCCAGCCCGGACAGTGGGTTCTTCTTGTCGATGCGTGCTGCGGTGATAGCGAACATGCCCTGACCCTAACCACCTGATACCGCGGGAGCGCGGGCCGCCCCGAGCGGCGTCCGGCCGCCGCGCGGCTTCCCCCGGTCGCAGGCGCATCGGCGGCTCCCGGGTCCCCTTAGAATTGCCGGGGGACAATCTCGCGCAAACGCCGGCCGGGCGTTCGGCAAGACGGCTGCCGAGGGAGCCGGCAAAGCGGCGGGGACCCTGTTTTCTCTTTCCCGGGAAAAGGTTCGCATTCTGCAAAAAGGTGCCGCCGCGCACGCCCCCGGACGCGGTGGATTTCCCGCACCCCGGCGTCGAGTAGCCTGCCTGTGCCGCGCGCGGAACCGCCCTGCCGACCGAGCCCGTGCGGCGCCCCGCCGTATTCCGGCCTTCCCCCCGAACAGGAGGCACAGCCAGTGGCCGCTGCCGACAACCCCACAGCCCGCCGGCGCCGCCTCGGTGTCGAGTTGCGGAGAATGCGGGAGAACGCCGGCAAGACCGGCGAAGAGGCCGCCGAGGCCATGTCGTGGTCGGGCAGCAAGCTTTCCCGGATCGAGCGCGGGCAGGTCGCTACCAACTCCGACGATGTGCGCGACCTGCTGGAGCTCTACGGTGTCGAGGACCCCGACGCGCGGCAGTCGCTGGTCGCACTCGCCCGCGAGTCGCGGCGAAGGGGCTGGTGGCACGTCTACGGCGACGTGATGCCCGAGCGCTTCGACGTCTACCTCGGGCTGGAGCCGGAGGCCGGCGCGCTGCGGTTCTTCCAGGCCGAGATCGTTCCGGGCCTGCTGCAGACCGCCGACTACGCCCGGGCGCTGATGCGGGCGCACCCTTCGCCGGTCTCGGACGACGAGATCGAACGCCGCACGGAACTGCGTATGCGCCGCCAGGAGGTCGTCTTCAGCTCCTCGCCACCGCATATCTGGGCATTGCTTGATGAATCAATCCTTTACCGCCCGGTCGGCGGACTATCGGTCATGGCAGACCAAATGCGGCGCCTGCTGGACCTCGATCGGAATCCGCAGGTGACATTGCAGGTCCTGCCGTACGAGGCGGGCGCGCATTCGGGGCTCAACGGCTCCTTCGACATCCTCGAGTTCCCCGATTCGGACATCCACTCACCCCTGCTCGTGCACGTGGAGAACCTGACGAGCAGCCTCTACATCGAAAAAGCCAAGGAGGTGGCCTACTACACGGCCGCTTTCGAACACCTGCGCTCCGCGGCCCTGCACCCCGATCGGACACGGGAAGTCATCAGCGAGGCGGAGCAGCGCCTGCGGAGCGGAGAGGAGGGGGAAACCGATGAGTCATGAAGGGAGCGCGGCATGGCCGCGAAGGATCCGCTGGGCGTTCGATGGCGCACGAGCACCTACAGCGGAACAGGGGGAGGCCAGTGCGTCCAGGTGATGCGCTGGACAAGGGCCGTCCGGGTCCGTGATTCCACGGCGCCTGAGGGCACCGTGCTGCGGTTCCCCGCGGGGGCGTGGGCGGCGTTCGTCGTCGCCACCGTGGGGCGCTGCCTGTAGCGCTACCGCAGCAGACGGAGGGGGTAGCCGGTCCGGGGCAAGGGAGACCTGCGCCTCGGACCGGCTACGGAGAATGACCGACCGACTACGCTCTGGCGACACCGTCGCGCCGCGCCTGCGCGGCCACGGCCTCGGCGACCGCCGGGACCACCCGCGAGTCGAACGTGCTCGGGATGATGTAGTCGGGGCCGAGGTCGTCGCCCACCAGGTCGGCGATCGCGTCGGCCGCGGCGAGCTTCATCGCCTCGGTGACGTCGCGGGCGCGCGCGTCCAGGGCGCCGCGGAACACCCCGGGGAACGCCAGCACGTTGTTGATCTGGTTGGGGAAGTCGCTGCGGCCGGTCGCCACGACGGCGGCGTGGGCGCGGGCGACGTCGGGGTGGATCTCGGGGGTCGGGTTGGCCATGGCGAAGACGATCGCCTCGGGCGCCATCGAAGCCACGACCGACTCGGGCAGCTCGCCGGCCGAGAGGCCGATGAACACGTCGGCGCCCTCCAGCGCCCCCTCGATCGAGCCGCGCACGCCGGCGCGGTTGCTGATCTCGGCGATCTCGGCCTTGATCGGGGTGAGTCCCTCGCGCCCGGCGTAGATCATGCCCTTGCTGTCGGCGACGGCGATGTCGCCGACCCCGCCGTCGACCAGCATCTTGGTCACGGCGACACCGGCCGCGCCCGCCCCCGAGACCACGACCCGCAGGTCGGCGATCGAGCGTCCGGTCAGCCGGGCAGCGTTGCGCAGGGCGGCGACGGTCACGATCGCGGTGCCGTGCTGGTCGTCGTGGAAGACGGGGATGTCCAGCCGCTCGCGCAGCCGCCGCTCGATCTCGAAGCAGCGCGGCGCGGAGATGTCCTCCAGGTTCACCCCGCCGAACGACGGCGCCATGCGCTCGACGGTCTCGACGATGTCGTCGACCCCCTCGCACGAGAGGGCCATGGGCACCGCGTCCACTCCGGCGAACTTGCGGAACAGCAGCGCCTTGCCCTCCATCACCGGCAGCGACGCCTGCGGGCCGATGTCGCCCAGGCCGAGCACGGCCGAGCCGTCGGTCACGACGGCGACGACGGAGCTCTTCCAGGTGTAGGCGTCGACGAGCTCCGGCGCGTCGGCGATCGCGGTGCACACCCGTGCGACGCCGGGAGTGTAGGCCAGGGCCAGGCCCTCGTGGTCGGTGACCTCGACCGTGCCCTCGATCCGCAGCTTGCCGCCGCGGTGCAGCACGAACGCCGGATCGTCGTCGAACCGGGAATGGGAATCAGTGGTCGTCATGATCTGTGCAAAACCCCTCAGATATGCAAGCGCGCCCGAGCGGCGGGATTCCGGGCGCGGCTTCGAGTTCGCCTCAGTCTCGGCGATCGGGAAGTGCGGCGCGCGGAGTGGCAGGGGTGCTAGGGATGCTAGGAGGACTCCCTCGGCCACGTCGTCGGCGATGCCGGAGGGATGAGGAGCTCGGTCTCCGCGGCTCGGTGCGAGCCCAGCGCCGCAGCGGTTCGGGGTTCACCCGTTACCCAATCCTCTCACAACGGTGACCCCACCAACATGCCAGTGCGCCGACGATGGAACATTCACGTTCGCACGAAGGACTATCCTGCCCACTTGTGCTGCGCGTCCGGCCTACCGCCGGAACGTGACGACGCGAACGCCGACCACCCGACGCCGTTCGCCCATGAGAAGGAGAGACACGTGGCCGTGCTGAAGCACTCGACCGCGCCGGCTGCCCGGATCGGACGCGTTCCCTTTGCCGCCGGCGCCCTCGCCGCCGTCCTCGCCCTGTCGGCATGCGGAGGCGGAGGCGGCGGTGACGACCAGGGAGGCGGCCAGGGCGCGGGCCAAGACCCCGCGTCCACGCCGTCGGTCAAGGCCGATCCCGAGCTCGCGGAGATGGTCCCCCAGCAGATCCGCGACCAGGGGGCGCTCAAGATCGGCACCGACTCCACCTATGCGCCCGCCGAGTACCTCTCCACGGACGGCAAGACGGTCGTCGGCTTCGACGTCGAGCTGTTCAACGCGGTCGCGGCCAAGCTCGACCTCGACACCCGATGGCAGAGCTCCACGTTCGGCACCATCGTCGAGGGCGTCGGCAGCGGCAAGTACGACGTGGGGGTCTCCTCGTTCACCATCAACGAGGAGCGCATGCAGCAGGCCAACATGGTGAGCTACTACACCGTGGGCACCCAGTGGTTCACCGCCAAGGGCAACCCGGCCGATGTCGACCCCGACAGCGCCTGCGGCAAGAACATCGCGGTGCAGGCCAACACCGTCCAGATCGAGGACATCGAGGCCCGCAGCCAGGAGTGCGCGGACAACGGCGACCCGAAGATCAACATCAGCAAGTTCAAGGGCCAGGACCAGGCCACCGAATCGATCATCTCCGGGCGCAACGACGCCGGGCTGGCGGACATGCCCGTGGCCGTCTACGCGGTCGAGCAGACCGAGGGCAAGCTCCAGACGCTCGGCGAGCAGTACGAGGCGGCGCCCTACGGCGCCGTGGTCGCCAAGGACAACACCGAGCTCGCCGAGGCCATCTCCGCCGGCTACCAGAGCATCATGGACGACGGAACCTACACCGAGATCCTGGCCAAGTGGGAGCTGGACGGCCAGGGAACCCTGGACGAGTCCGAGGTCAATCCGTCCGTCGAAGGCTAGAAGGCACGTGAGCACAACTCCCGACGACCCCCGGCCGGCGCCCGGTTCCGAGGCGCCGGCCGGCAAGTCCCCTCCCGAAGCGATCAAGGCGGTGCCCGTCCGCCACCCGGGCCGCTGGGTCGCGGCGGCCGTACTGCTGCTCTTCAGCGCGATGTTCGTGAACATGCTCGTCACGAACCCCGCGTTCGACTGGCCGTTCCTGTTCGAGCAGATGTTCTCCTCGCCGGTGCTGATCGGCGTGCGCACGACGGTGATCCTGGCAGCGGTGTCGCTGGCGATCGGCATCGCGATCGGCATCGTCGTCGCCGTGATGCGGCTGTCGGACAACCCGGTCCTGGTGACGGTGGGGTGGATCTACACCTGGTTCTTCCGCGCCGTGCCGCGCATCGTGCTGTGCGTGCTTTTCGGCAACGTGGCCATCCTGTACCAGACGATCGAGCTCGGAGTCCCCTTCGACAACTACTGGCTGCCGCTGCTCGGTTTCGAGGACGGCGCCCGGTTCTACTCGGTGCCGATGGAGACCCTGCTCAGCCCGTTCGTGGCGGCCGTCATCGCGCTGTCGCTGTCGCAGGGCGCCTACATGGCCGAGATCGTCCGCGCCGGGCTGCTCTCCGTCGACAAGGGCCAGACCGAGGCCGCGCAGGCGCTGGGCATGAACCAGGGCCTGGTTCTGCGGCGCATCACGCTGCCCCAGGCCCTGCGGGTGATCATCCCGCCGACGGGCAACGAAGCCACGGCGATCATGAAGGACACCTCGCTGGTGTCGGCGATCCCGCTGACCACCGAGCTGTTCTTCCAGCTGCAGCAGATCGGCGCCCGCACCTTCAACCTGTTTCCGATGCTGGTGGCCGCCTGCCTGTGGTATCTGGCGATCACCAGCCTGATGATGATCGGCCAGTACTACCTGGAGCAGGCGTTCAACCGCTCCAACCGCGGTGCGAGCGTGCGCGGCGCCGGGCAGAGGGCATAGCGGGCAGAGGGCATAGAGCGAGTAGGACGGCGAGTTGACCCAGAACACCGCGGAGGCCGGCGTGGACGCCGGCGCCGGAGAAGGCCGGATGGTCGTGGCCGAGAGCGTGCACAAGTCGTTCGGCCGACTGGAGGTGCTGCGCGGCATCGACCTGGAGGTGACCAGGGGCGAGGTCTGCTGCGTGGTCGGCCCCTCCGGCTCGGGCAAGTCCACGTTCCTGCGCTGCATCAACCACCTGGAGAAGATCAGCGCGGGGCGGCTGTGGGTCGACGGTCAGCTGATGGGCTACCGGCAGCGCGCCGGCAAGCTCTACGAGCTGCACGACACCCAGGTCGCCCGCCAGCGCCGCGGCATCGGCATGGTCTTCCAGAACTTCAACCTGTTCCCGCACATGACGGTGCTCGGCAACGTCATGGAGGCGCCCGTGCGGGTTCAGCGCCTGCCGCGCTCGCAGGCCCGCGAGGACGCCTTGGAGCTGCTGGACCGCGTGGGCCTGGCCGACAAGGCGTCGGGGTACCCGCGCCAGCTCTCCGGCGGGCAGCAGCAGCGCGTGGCCATCGCCAGGGCGCTGGCGATGCGCCCGGAGCTGATGCTGTTCGACGAGCCCACCAGCGCGCTCGACCCCGAACTGGTGGGCGAGGTGCTGGACGTGATGAAGGGCCTGGCCGAGGAGGGCATGACCATGGTGGTGGTCACCCACGAGATGGGGTTCGCCCGCGAGGTCGGCGACACGCTGGTCTTCATGGACGAGGGCGCCGTGGTGGAGTCGGGCACTCCGGGCAGGGTGCTGGCCGACCCGCAGCACGAGCGCACCAGGGCGTTCCTGTCGAAGGTGCTGTGAACCCGCGGAGCCGCGCCGGCGGCGGCCCGCCGCCGGCGCCGGCCATGACAGCCGAGGAGAAGCGTTGATCCGCCCCGCCCGCCCGGACGACGTCCCCGTCATCCACCGCCTGGTCCGCGAACTGGCCGACTACGAGAAGGAGCCCGAGGCGGCGGTGGCCACCGAGGCCCAGTTCCGCGACGCCCTGTTCGGCGCGAACCCGGTGGCCGGGGCCCACATCGCCGAGCAGGCCACCGAGAGCGGAGGGGGAAGAGAGGGCGCGGGCGGCGCCGCCGTGGCGGGGTTCGCGCTGTGGTTCCGCAACTTCTCCACCTGGACCGGAAACCCCGGCATCTACCTGGAAGACCTCTACGTCCGCCCGGAGTACCGGGGGCACGGCTACGGCAAGGCGCTGCTGAAGACCCTCGCCGAGCTCTGCGTGGAGCGCGGCTACGATCGGCTGCAGTGGTGGGTGCTGGACTGGAATACGCCCTCGATCGAGTTCTACCGGTCTCTGGGCGCCGAGCCGATGGACGAGTGGACCGTGTTCCGCCTGGACGGCGACGCGCTCCACTCCCTCGGCGGGAAGGCCGACGGCTGACCGTCGGAGCGGTACCGGGTGGTACCGCTCCGCGGCGTCCGGCTGACGGCTCAGCCCTCCTCGCGGTGCCAGATGTAGGGGGTCGTCGTCGAGACCCCGACCATGCCGGAGCGCTCCAGGATCGGGCGGGAGTACTCGCTGGAGTCGCTGTGGATCAGCGTCTTGCCTATGGCCAGGGCCGACTGGGCCCGGGCAGCCGTCAGCGCCCGGTAGACGCCGCGCCCCCGCCAGTCCGCCCGGGTCGCTCCGCCCCAGATCCCGGCGAAGCCGGTATCGGCGACGGGCTCCAGGCGCCCCGCGCCGACCATCGCGCCCTCGGCCTCCGCGACCCACAGCTCCATGCCGTCGGCACGCACCAGGCGGCGCAGCAGGGCATCGGCCATCTCCGCGGAGGGGGGATCGCCGAAGGCCTCGTCGGCCATCGCGCTCATCGCGCGCACATCGGCCTCGGCGGAGATACGCCGCAGGGCCACACCCGCGGGCGGCGGGACGTCCTCGGCCAGTCGCCGCGCCGTGCCGATCATGATCGACTCCGGCTCTTCGGGCACGAAACCGTGCTCTACAAGGGCTTCGTGCAGGCCCGGCGCACGGTCGTGCCCCCGGCACTTCCACTTCACCCGGCTGATCGCGGGATCCGCCCGGTAGTGGGCCAGCGCCTCCCCCACCAACCGCTTGATCGCGGACGCGTCGGCGGCACCGAGGTCCCGGTACGTGACGAACCCGCTGCCGCCCGCGAACGTCACGAGCCGCAGCGGGCCGCGGCGGGTGACGGAGACGGCGCTGGGTGTCTCGGCGCTGCTGCGCAGTTGGTCGTCGTAGGCACTGAGGAAGGCGGTGGCGTCGGTCATGGGCTGCGAGGGTGGCAGCGCCGCTCGCGGGGGGCAACGGGTTTTCCGAGCGGTCCGCCTCCTCCTGACGGGCCCACGGCTGCGCCGATCGGACCGGAGAACGGACTCGCCCAGGACCGCACCGGCGGGAGCCGGCGCAATCCGCTCGACGCGTTCGGGGGTTTCGGCTACCTTCCTGCAAGTGCGTACCGACATGCGGCGTGACCTGACGGCCGCCCTCAAGAACCGCGACAAGACCGCCGCAGCCGCGCTCCGCTCGGCCCTGGCCGCCGTCGAGAACGCCGAGGCGACCGACCCCGGCCTCCCGGCGGCGGCCGCGGACAGCGAGCACGTCGCCGGCGCGGCCGCGGGTGTGGGCGCGGCCGAAGCGGAGCGCCGCGCGCTGAGCGAGGCCGACGTCCGCGCGATCGTGGCGCGGGAGGCCGACGAGCGCTCGGCCTCGGCGCAGGAGTACGAGCGGCTCGGCCGCGCCGACGCCGCCGGGCGCCTCCGCGCCGAAGCCGAGGTCCTCGGCCGCTACCTGCGCCCGGAGGCCTGAGCACCGTCGGCGGCCCGCCCGCCGGAACCGGCTTGCGGACCGGCTACCGCTCTCCGCCGCTCCCGGGCCCCTCGGGCACCGGACAGCGCCGCCACGGGGCGGGCAGCGCTCCCCCGGAACGCAGCCACATGTCGAGGACACTGAAGGCGGCGTCGGCGTTGTCCTGCGCCCGCGCGCGCTGAGCGGGGCTGCGGCCGCGCTCCTTCAGGGCCTCGCTCAACGTGTCGTATAGCGCGTCGGCGTGCGCCTCGTCGGGTCGGTGGTAGCAGTCGCTGGAATAGGTCATCGCGCACCCCCGGCCGCGTCGGCGGGAACCGTGTTCGGGGCGTACCGGCGAACGCGCGGGGCGCGGCAGCGCGCGGGAGCCCTGGCCGGATGCACGGGGGCCGCAGGTGTGCAGCCAGTCGGAATGTCCAGGGCGTGCCGCAAGACCGCGGGGAAGCCCGTGTCCGGCCGCAGGGAGCGCATGAACGCGCGCAGGAGAACTAGGATGCTCATCGGCAACCGGTCCTTTCGGTTGTCCGGCCGCGGGGGGTGTGTCCGCACCCGCCGCGGCGTTTTGTTGGATTAAAACAGCAGTATATCTATAGCATGCCTAGCACGCTAGAATTGCTGCAAATCCTTGACGTGCCTAGCTTGCCCGCGTGGAGTGGCGCGAAGGTGTTCCGCGATGGGTCCAGATAGCAGACGAGCTCGAACGCCGCATCCGCGCGGGCGTTTACCCGCCGGGGTCCCGTGTGCCTTCCGTTCTCGCACTCATGGACGAGTTCGGCGTCGCGTCGGCGACCGCGCACAAGGCGCTAGCGGGCCTCCGAACCCGGGGCCTCACCTACACGGAGCCGGGTATCGGGTCGACGGTACGCAAGCCGTAGCGCCCCAGATCCCGGCGGGAGCGGTCCCGCAGAGCGACGGGAGGCTTCCCTGACTCCTGCCCGGAGGAACACGCCCAGCCGAATTCACTGATACCGCCCCGGTTCCGGTTGCGTCTCGGCACGGATTCCACTGCCTTCCCGGGCTGTCCCCCGGTCCCGGGCGTGTCCGAGACTAGGGATAGGAGCCGCTACGGGACACGGGCCACGACGTGTGCACCGGAGGCGGACCGAAACAAGATAGATTGCACTCAAGCGGCAATCTCGCTTCCTGGAGGAGGCACGTGACCGAAGAAACCGCCGCACCGCCGCCGGGTGCAACGGACGTGCGCGACGCTGTGACCGTGCGGATGCCGGCCGACAGCGCGTACCTGTCCGTGCTGCGCACGGCCACGGCGGGTTTGGCGGCCCGACTCGACTTCACCCTCGACGAGATCGAGGACCTGCGCATCGGGGTCGACGAAGCGTGCGCGATGCTGCTCACCCAGGCGCTGCCGGGGACCGACCTGACCACCGACTTCGAACTCACCGGCGACGGCATGCGCATCTCCGTCTCGGTGCTGACAGCCGACGGCCGGCTCCCCGCGCGCGACACCTTCGCCTGGACCGTCCTCTCGGCCCTTGCCGGAGAGGTCGACGCCGATGCCGGCCCTGACGACCGCGTCTCCATCGTGCTGCACAAACGTCGCGGTGTGGCGGAGACGGCGTGAGCGAGAGGGGGCCCGCTCTGACGGCGAAGACGGAGCACGCGGTGCCTGACCGCGCCCGTGCGCGCGAGTTGTTCGAACGCCTGAGCGAGCTTCCCGGAGACGCTCCCGAACGCCAGCGCATCCGCGACGAACTTGTCGAGCTGCACCTGCCCCTGGTCGAGTACCTGGCGCGGCGCTTCCGCAACCGCGGCGAGTGGCTGGACGACCTCACGCAGGTCGCCACGATCGGCCTGATCAAGTCGATCGACCGCTTCGATCTGGAGCGCGGTGTGGAGTTCTCCACCTACGCCACGCCCACCATCGTCGGCGAGATCAAGCGCCACTTCCGCGACAAGGGCTGGGCGGTGCGTGTACCCCGCCGGCTCCAGGAGCTGAAGCTGTCGCTGACCAAGGCCGTCAGCGACCTGTCCCAGCGGGAGGGCCGGGCGCCCACCGTCCACGAGCTGGCCGAGCACCTCGGGATGTCCGAGGAGGAGGTGCTGGAGGGCCTGGAGTCCGCCAACGCCTATTCCACGGTGTCCCTGGACGCCCCGGACAGCGGCGACGAGGACGCGCCGGCGGTGGCCGACTCGCTGGGCATCGTCGACGACTCGCTGGAGGGCGTGGAGTACCGGGAGTCGCTCAAGCCCTTGCTGGAGCAGCTCCCGCCGCGCGAGAAGCGCATTCTGCTGCTGCGCTTCTTCGGCAACATGACCCAGTCGCAGATCGCCCAGGAGCTGGGGATCTCGCAGATGCACGTGTCGCGGCTGCTGGCGCGCACGCTCGCCCAGCTGCGCCAGGCGCTGACCACCGACGACTGAGCGCCCGCCGCGCCGTGCACGCGGCCCGGCGGAGCTCGGGCCCGCTCGCCGCTACCCGCCCTCGCCCGGTCCGCCGCCGCGCGGGTCGTCGCCGAACAGGGTGGCGGTGGTGGGCGGGGCCAGCACCAGCGCCAGGCCCGCGGCGGCCACCGCCGCCATCGCGGCCGTCACCGCGTACTGGCCGCTGGTGAACATGTAGTAGGCCACCACGAGCACGAAGATCTGTGTCAGCACGACGGGTGTGCGCGCCCAGTTTCGCAGCCGGAGCAGCCCCCAGGCGCAGTAGCCGGTGGCGGCGGCGGCCAGCAGGGCGAGGACGGTCAGCGGGATCGCCGCACCGGGCGCCGCGGCGTTGCCCAGCAGCGTCTCGACGAGCACGGTGCCGGCTCCGACGGCGATCGCGGCCGTCACCAGGGCCTGCACCGCGGCGGCGAGCGTGAGGGTGATGGGTCGTGAGGACACGTTCCACATTATCGGCCCACGCCGGTCCCCCGCGGCGGGGGCCGAACCGGCGCCCGCCCTCCCGATGACAGCGCCGGACCTGCTCCGCCGCGCGCCCGCCCCGCGCACCGAAGGCGCGCGGGCGCCGCGGCGGACGGCCGTGCGACCGCCCGCCGGATCCCCTGCGGGGCCCGGCTCGGAGCACTCGGCGCGCACCCTAGACTTGGCCGCGTGCGCGCCTTGTTCATCGTCAACCCGCAGGCGACCACCACCACGCCCCGCTCCCGCGACGTGCTGGTCGGCGCCATCGCCCGCGACATGGACCTGGACGTGGCCCAGACCGAGTACCGCGACCACGCCCGCGAGCTGGCCCGCCAGGCCGCGGGCGAGGGCTACGGGCTGGTGATCAGCCTCGGTGGCGACGGCACGGTCAACGAGGTCGTCAACGGCCTGCTGGCCACGCCCGAGGGCCTGGAGCGGCCCAGCTTCGCCGCCCTGCCGGGCGGCAGCGCCAACGTGTTCATCCGGGCTCTGGGACTGCCGACCGACCCCATCGAGGCGACCGGCGCGATGCTGGAGGCGGCGCGCGCGGGAGAACAGCGCTCGGTGGGACTGGGCCGAATGCGTACCGACCAGGACGACCGCTACTTCACCTTCTGCGCCGGGTTCGGCTGGGACGCCGACGTCGTGCACGAGGTCGACCGGCTGCGCCGCAGCGGACGCCGGGCCTCCCCCGGGCTCTACATCTCCGTCGCGCTCAAGCTCTTCCTGCGCGGCGACATCAAGGTGCCCTCCCTGCGCATCGAGGCGCCCGGCCACGAGGCCGTGCACGACCTGTACTTCGCGGTGGTCACCAACACCACCCCGTGGACCTACGCCGGCGCTGTGCCGGTGCAGCCCACGCCTCGCTCGCGGTTCGGACTGGGCCTGGACCTGTTCGCGCTCACGCAGCTGCACACCGTCCGCACCGCGCAGTTGCTGCGCCAGATGATGTCGCACCGGGGCGTCCCGCCGTACGGGCCGGGCTACGTCTCGTGGCACGATCAGACGGCGATCAGCGTCACATCCCGCACTCCGCGCGCATTCCAGATCGACGGCGAATACCTCGGACACCGAAAACGAGTCAATCTCGAATCCGTACCGAAGGCATTACGAATCATCGGTTAACGGCACGGTAAAGAACCTGGTGATTACGCCTGTGACGCACACGACACGAACCTGCCCAGGTTGGCGCACCGGGCGGTCTTGCATGCACCGATCAATGCTGTCACGCTCAAAAGTGTCGCCGCACGTTACGGGCGAGTAAAAGGGAGATTCCGAGGTCAGGGAGCACGGCGCGACTCCGTGCGATCACCGGACCCCTGGGCGCCCGCAGTTTGGGCGCACGCCGGACCGGGAGTCAACGATGACAAGCGCCTGGTCGCCGCCGACTTAGTGAATTCGTTCACAAAGCGCACGCTTCCCTCACCGTGAGGAGTGATCCGCATGGACTGGCGTCACCACGCCGCCTGCCGTGACGAGGACCCCGAGCTGTTCTTCCCGATCGGGAACTCCGGCCCGGCCCTCATCCAGATCGAGGAGGCCAAGGAGGTGTGCGGGGCCTGTCCGGTCAACACCGCGTGCCTCCGCTGGGCCCTGGAGACGGGCCAGGACGGCGGCGTGTGGGGCGGCATGAGCGAGGACGAGCGCCGCGCGCTCAAGCGCCGCCGCGCACCGGTCGCCATGGCGCGCTCGTAGCTCCGAAACCACTGCCACAGCATCGCACGGCCCGATCCGCCCCGACACTTCGCCCCCCGGGGAAAGGGCCCGGTGCGGCCACCGCGACTCCTTGCGCGCCGGCACATCACCGTTGATCTTGTAGCTATCGTCACTGGAAATCGTTTTCCTTCACGACAGCTACAAGATCAACGGGGGTTCGGGGCCGACGGTCTGTCAGGGGTAGGGCTCGATGCGGCGCTCGACGGGCAGCTCGATCGCGACCTTGGTGCCGCCGTTCTCCTGCGGCTTGATCTCCAGCGAGCCGTCCAGCTCGCTCACGATGAGAGTGCGCACGATCTGCAGGCCCAGGCTCGCGGTGCTCTCGATGTCGAAGTCCGCCGGCAGCCCGCCGCCGTCGTCGAGCACCTCGATCAGCAGGCGGCCCCCGTTCTCCTCCTCGCCCAGCGGCGGGTCGTCGCGCCTCGCGTGCACCTCTATGCTGCCCGGCTCGTAGCGCAGCCCGTGCTCGACGGCGTTCTGCACCAGCTCGGCCAGCACCATCGACAGCGGCGTCGCCACCAGCGCCGACAGCAGTCCGAACTGGCCGGAGCGGCGCGGCACCACCGCAGCACCGGTCGAGGACACCTCGGCCGCCATCTCTATGACGCGGTCAGCGATGTCGTCGAAGTCCACGACCTCGTCGGGGGTGTGGGAGAGCATCTCGTGCACGATGGCGATCGAGCCGACCCGGCGCACCGCCTCGTCCAGGGCCGCGCGGCCTTCGGGTACGTCGAGCCGCCGCGACTGGAGGCGCAGCAGCGCCGCCACCGTCTGCAGGTTGTTCTTGACCCGGTGGTGGATCTCGCGGATCGTGGCGTCCTTGGTCATCAGCTCGCGCTCGCGGCGGCGCAGCTCGGTCACGTCGCGCACCATGACCAGCGCACCGATGCGCACGCCGCCCACCACCAGCGGGATGGAGCGCAGCTGGATGGTGGAGCCGCGGCCCTCGACCTCGGCCTCCTGGGGCACCCGGCCGCCGGCTGTCCAGGTCAGCGACTCGTCGCGGGCGTCCCCCGCTGCCGCGAGGTCCAGGGTGGTGCGGTCCAGGCGCGCGCCCACCAGGTCGGCGGTCAGTCCGAGGCGGCGGTAGGCCGACAGCGCGTTGGGGCTGGCGTAGACGACCTCGCCGTCCTGGTCGAGCCGCAGCAGGCCGTCGCCCACCCGCGGCGAGCGCACCATCAGTGGTCCCTGATCGTTGAAGGGGAACTCCCCTTCGGCGATCATCTGCGCCAGGTCGCTGGCGCTCTGCAGGTAGGTCAGCTCCAGGCGGCTGGGTGTGCGCGCCGAGCTGAGGTTGGTGCTGCGCTGGATCACCCCGATGAGCTTGGCCGAGCGGCGCACCGGGATGGTCTCCTCGCGCACGGGTACACCGCCGGACCAGTCGGGGTCGCCCTCGCGGCAGATCCGCCCCTCGCTCCAGGCCCGGTCGATGAGTGTGCGCCGCGCCGACAGCCGGGCGGCCCGGCCGCCCGCGGCCGCATCCGCGGCCTCGTCGCGCAGCACGGTCTCGACGAGGTCGTCCTGGAAGGCCGTGGGCCCGGTGGTGGGGCGCATCTGCGACACCGCTACCCAGCCGCTGTCGTCGCGCAGGCGCACCCAGAGCACCAGGTCGGCGAAGGAGAGGTCGGCCAGCAGCTGCCAGTCCGAGACCAGTGAGTGGAACCACTCCAGATCCGCCGTTTTGAGCGCGGTGTAGCGCCGGATGAGATCACTGAGGTGAGGCACTCACAAATCATCCCACGGTTGCAGGCATACTCATAGAAACGCACTCGACCAGTGGTCCACACCAATAGCGACCGGGGAAGCGGTGGAGGAGTCCGACGTGACGGGTCAGCGAATGCTCGAAGACGGTCACCGAGTTCCAAAGTATTACCAGGTCAAGAAGCTGCTCCTGGAACTCATCGAGGCCATGCCCGCCGGCAACCCGGTGCCGCCCGAGCGTGCGCTCGCGGCCCAGTTCGCCACGTCGCGCACCACGGTGCGCCAGGCGCTGACGGAGATGGTGGTCGAAGGGCGGCTGCTGCGCATCCAGGGCAAGGGGACCTTCGTCGCCAAGCCCAAGGTGGCCCAGGTGCTGCAGCTCACCAGCTACACCCAGGAGATGCGCTCCCACGGCCTGCACCCGGCCACGCGCATCCTCGACGTGAGCTACATCAACGCCGACGACCAGCTCGCCGAGCTGCTTGCGATCCGCTCGGGCGGGCGGGTGCTGCGCATCGAGCGCCTGCGGCTGGCCAACGGCGAGCCGATGGCCGTGGAGACCGCACACCTGGCGGCGCGGCGCTTCCCCGGACTCCGGCGCCAGCTGGACCGCTACGCGTCGCTGTACGAGGCACTGGCGAGCGCCTACGACGTCCGCCTGGTCGAGGCCGAGGCCACCATCGAGACGGTCCTGGCCACACCGAACGAGGCCCGGCTGCTGGGCGTGGACGTCGGGCTGCCGCTGGTGCTGCACTGCCAGCACAGCTTCGACGGCGAGGGGCACCCGGTGGAGTGGGTCCGCTCGCTCTACCGGGGTGACCGCTACAAGTTCGTCACACGGCTGCGTCCACCCGAGGAGGAGTGAGCCGCCGGGCGCAGGGGCCGGCCGCACCGGTCGGCCGCGCCGGTGTGGTCGCGATCACCGGCGCCTGATAACTTACCGGCGAGTAGCCCGGACGCCCCGCCCCGCCGCGCACCGCCTCACGGAACCGCTCGCCCGGAAGTCGGCGGCCGGCGGCCGCCCGCCCTGCTCTCACCCCCTATACGAAGGAGTGTGACCGCCGCCATGTCCACGCCCCAGGTCTCCGCACCGCCGCCCTTCACGGGCCGCCTGAGCGGCCACGGCGGCGCCCACGCGGTCGAGATCGCCCGCCACCACGGCATCGACACCATGTTCACACTCAGCGGCGGCCACGTGTTCCCGCTCTACGACGGCGCGGTCAAACCCGAGCCCACGATGCGGCTGCTCGACGTCCGCCACGAGCAGACCGCCGTCTTCGCCGCCGAAGGCGTCGGCAAGCTCACCGGACGTGCGGGCCTGGCCGTGGTCACCGCCGGCCCCGGAGTCACCAACGCCGTCAGCGGCGTTGCCACGGCCCGCTTCAGCGGCTCGCCGCTGATCCTCCTCGGCGGGCGCGCCCCCGACAGCCGGTGGGGCCAGGGGCTGCTGCAGGAGCTCGACCAGCCCCCGATGCTGGAGCCGGTCACCAAGCGCGCCTGGACCGTGCACGGCACCGACGGCATCGGCGCGGCGATGGACGAGGCCGCCCGGCTGGCCAACGGCGCCCACCGCGGCCCGGTGTTCCTGGACATCCCGATGGACCGCCTCTACGACCAGGCCGAGGCCGAGCTGTCGGCCGCGGCGCCCCCGGCCGACCGCTCGCCGGAGCCCGGACGTGTCGCCGAGGCCGCTCGCCTGCTGAGTGAGGCCGAGCGGCCGGTGCTGGTCTACGGGTCCGACGTCTGGCTCGACGGAGCCGCGCAGGCCGCCCTGGAGGCCGCCGAGGAGCTGGGCGTCCCGGTCGTCACCAACGGGCAGGGGCGCGGCGTCCTGCCGGGCGGGCACCGACTGCTGGCCAACCGTGCCCGCGGCGCGGCACTCGGCCGGGCCGACCTCGTGATCGTCGTCGGAACTCCCCTGGACTTCCGGCTGGGTCACGGCCTCTTCGGCGGCAAGGACGACTTCCCGCTGGCCAAGGTCGTGCACGTGGCCGACTCCGCCGAGCAGGTCACCGACCACATGACGCCGGCCGCCGCGGTTTGGGGCGACCTCTCGGCCGCACTGCGCGGCATCGCAGGCGCCGCCGCGCCGAGCGCCTCCGCGCGTCGCTGGAGCGCCGAGATCACCGAGGCCGCCCGGGCCGCGGCCGCCCAGGACTCCGACGCGCTGGCCTCCGGCGCCGACCCGATCCACCCGGCCCGCATCTACGGCGAGCTCAACCGCCTCCTCGACGACGACGCGGTGGTGATCGGCGACGGGGGCGACTTCGTCTCCTACGCCGGCAAGTACGTCGAGCCCAAACGCCCCGGCCGGTGGCTGGACCCGGGCCCGTTCGGCTGCCTGGGCACGGGCATGGGCTACTCCGCGGCGGCCCGGCTCACCCATCCCTCGTCGCAGGTGGTGACCCTGATGGGCGACGGCGCCGCCGGGTTCTCCCTGATGGACGTCGACACCCTCGTGCGCCACCGGCTCCCGGTCGTGATGGTCTGCGGCAACAACGGCATCTGGGGCCTGGAGAAGGCGCCGATGCAGATGCTCTACGGTTATGACGTCGCCGCCGACCTCACCCCCCAGACCCGCTACGACGAGGTCGTGCGCGCCCTGGGCGGCGGCGGCGAATTGGTGACCGACCCCGAGGAGATCGCCCCGGCCCTGCGCCGCGCCTTCGACTCCGGCGTGCCCTACATGGTCAACATCGCGACCGATCCCGGGAACGTCTACCCGCGCAAGACGATGGGCGTCTGAGGGCGCCGCGCGACCGGTGTCAGGGCCGCGCGGCGGCGGTGAAGCGCGCGCGGTCCACCACGACCCGCTCGACGGTCCCGCGGGCCAGTGCGGTGCCCTGCCCGCCCTCCTGCGAGACGGCCACGTCGAAGAGCAGCCGCCGCCCGTCGACCCGGCTCAGCCGGGCTTCGGCGCGCACGCGGGCTCCCACGGCCGAGGCGGCCAGGTGGGACAGCGCGATCTCGGTGCCCACGGTCGTGGCGCCCTCGTCGAGCCGGCCCTCCGTCGCGGCGACGGTGGCGGCCTCGGCCAGCGCGAGCACGCGCGGCGTCCCGAGCACCTCGGCGTCGCCGCTGCCCAGCGCGAGGGCGGTGTCCTGCGTACCGACCAGCAGGTCGGCGCTGCCCAGCAGCCCTTCGGGGATGGCCATGGCAGCCGAACCTACCGCAGCGGAGCTGCGCCGAAGCCGCTCCACCACGGCGGGCAAGGTCACAGTTCCGGCTTCCTCCGGGGGCTCTGGCCGCATCGCCGCCCGCTGAACGGGTGCAGCGCAGCAGCACGGCGGCGTCGGAGAACCGGGCGCGATCGTGCCGACACGCCCCCCAGCAGCGGCTTCTCCGGGGGCCCCCGCCTCTGCGGGGATAGTCTCGGACCCGTTCGGGCAGGTGAAACGTGATCCGAGGGCCGGACCGGCCTGAGGTCCGCCCATACTCCGGAACGCAGGTGTAGTGACCGAGTCCCTCGATCCGGCAGCCATGCTGCGCAGTCGCCGCTACGTGGGGCTACTGCTCATCGCGGGCGCCCTGGGCGTGCCCGTGTCGGCGGCGGCGTTCGGGTTCCTCGCCCTGACGGAGAAGCTGCAGACGTGGGTCTTCGCCGATCTGCCCAAGGTGCTGGGCTTCGCCGGCGCGCCCGTGTGGTGGCCGGTTCCCGTGCTGGTGGTGGCGGGAGCGCTGGTGGGAGCCGCGATACGGTACCTGCCGGGGGCGGGCGGGGAGCCCCCGACAGAGGGATTCAAGGCGCAGGGAGCGCCGGTACTCCGCGAGCTTCCCGGCGTGGCGCTGGCCGCCCTGGCCACGTTGAGCGCCGGCGCGGTGCTGGGACCGGAGGCTCCACTGATCACCCTCGGGGGTGGGCTGGCGGTCCTGGCGGTGCGCCTGGCCAAGCGGGACGCGCCGCCGCAACTCCTGTCCGTGGTCGCGGCCTCCGGTAGTTTCGCCGCTGTCAGCACCCTGCTGGGTTCCCCCATTCTTGGGGCGTTCCTGCTGATGGAAGCGGCGGGCCTGGGCGGATCGGTGCTCAGCCTGGTGCTGGTCCCGGGCTTGCTGGGCGCCGGTACGGGATCGCTGATCTTCATCGGCCTCGATTCCTGGACGGGACTGGGCACGTTCTCCCTGCGGCTTCCGGACGTGCCCGACTACAGTCGTCCCGACGTCGCCGAGTTCGCCTGGGCCATTGCCATAGGCGTCGCAGCGGCCCTCCTCGGGACGGCGATCCGCCGCCTGGCGAAGGCGATACAGCCGTTCGCGCAGCGGCACCTGCTACTGGTGACGCCGCTATTGGGACTGATCATCGCCCTGCTGGCCATGACCTACACCGCGGGCACCGGGAAGCCTTCGTCGCAGGTGCTGTTCTCGGGCGAAACCGCCGTGGGTCCGCTCATAGCGCACAGCGCCGAGTACTCGGTCGCGTCCCTGCTGCTCCTCATCGCCTGCAAGGGCCTCGCCTACACCGCTTCCTTGAGCGGTTTCCGGGGCGGCCCGACGTTTCCCGCCATGTTCCTGGGCGCGGCAGGAGGGGTGCTGCTGTCGCATCTCGTGGGGCTGTCGCTGGTAGCCGGCGTCGCGATGGGCATCGGTGCGATGTCGGTCGTGATGCTCAGGCTGCCGCTGACATCGGTGATGCTGGCGACGCTGCTGCTGTTCTCCGACGGCCTGGCCGTGATGCCGCTGGTCATCGTGGCGGTCACCGTCGCCTACGTGGTCTCTGCCCAGCTCACCCCGGTCGTCGCGGCCGAACCCGCCCCTGCACCCGGGCAAGGCCCGGCCCCCCATCGCCGTTGATCTTGTAGCTATCGTGAATGGAAATCGTTCTAACTCACGATAGCTACAAGATCAACGGGGTCGGGGTCCCTCCCGGAGACCCGCGCCGGATCACCAGCGGCACGAGGCGCGCTCGATGGCGCGCGCGGCGGCCTCGACGACCTCGGGGTCGTACTCGCCGAAGCCGTCCATGCGCAGGCGCTCCAGCACCGCCTGCACGCGCTCGGGGTCCCCGGACTCGCCGACGAGGTCGTCCACCGCGTTGGCGACCTTGATGACCCGGCTGCCCTGCGGCGGCGGGCCGTCGTCGCCGTCGCCGCCGTGGGGCTCGCACTGGCGGCGCACGAGCTCCGCCACCGAGTCGAGCACGCCGGTCTCGCGGATCACCGCCGCGCCGAGCTCGGCGATGCGCCGCTGCTCCCGCGGCAGCGCGAAGACGGTGGCGCCGCTGGCGATGGGGTCGCGCAGCGACAGCTGGCCGATATCGTGCATCAGCGCGGCGTACTCCAGCTCCAGCAGGTCGGACTCGCGCATGCCCAGCTCGCAGCCGATCGACTTGGCCAGCCTGCTGACGCGGCGCGAGTGGCCGGTGGCGACGTAGCCCCCCACCTCGGTGACCCGCGAAAGGGCCCGCACGGTCTGCAGATAGGTGAGCCGGACCTCGGCGAAGCGGCGGAAGGCCACCTGGGTGACCAGCAAGGGCGCGGTGAACACCAGCAGGCCCGCCAGGCCGGTTATGGTGCTCGCCAGCGCGATGAGGATGCCCGAGGAGCCGATGGCCATGCCGAGGCCGGCGTGGGCCCGCAGCTCGTCGCGGAAGGCGACGGTGAGGCGGGCGCGCAGCCGCTCGGCGCGGATGGCCGCGGCGATGACGGCGTCGGTCAGCCACCCGGCCAGCACCAGCACGGCCATCAGGAGCAGCGCCGGCCACCACTGCGACTCCTCGGCGCCGGGTGAAAGGTCGCCGGCGAAGGGCCGGAACGCCAGCGTGATCACCACGATGACCATCATCCGGCGGGCGAGGTCGCTCCACTCGGGTGTGCGTCCGGCGGCGATGTGCGGCAGCTCGCCCAACGCGAAGCCGACGGTGACCACCGCCAGGACCTGCCAGCCCGAGTGGTGGACGTGGTCGCCGCCGATGTTGAGCAGGAACGTGTAGCCGATGGCGCCGGCCGAGGCGACGGGCGCGACCTCGCGGTTGCCCGGCAGTGTGATGCGGGCCAGCTCGCCCAGGGCGATCAGAACGCCGAAGGCCAGCGCCGTCTGCGCGTCGCCGAACCCGGTGACCAGGGTCCACAGCAGCGAACCGGCGGCGAAGGCGGCGGCGACGACGATCACAAGGACGCGCATCGGCTCGTCGAGAAGCCGCCAGGCCCCCGCGCGGCGAGGCGCGCGCATGCTGTAGAACTCCTCGGTGATCACCGCTCGGCCTCCCGCACCACGCGCAGTGGGACGCTCGGGTCGTCGTGGTCTTGCTGGGCGACCACCGCCGAGCCGTCGCCGGGCGGTTCGACAGCGTCGGGCAACTCCCAGCCGTCGCGGTCGACGGCGGTGATCAGCGCCGCCACCATCGCGGGGTCGAACTGGGTGCCGGCGCCGCGCCGCAGCTCGGCGAAGGCCTCCTCGACCGTGCGCGCCTTGCGGTAGGAACGCGTAGAGGTCATGCAGTCGAAGGCGTCGGCGACGGAGATGATCCGCCCGAACTCGGGGATGTCGGTGCCGGCCAGGCCCATCGGGTAGCCGCGCCCGTCCATGCGCTCGTGGTGGTGCATGATCCCGCCGAGCGCCTCGTCCAGGAAGCCGATCTCGCGGACGATCTCGTAGCCGCGCATGGGATGCAGCTGGATGGCGGCGAACTCCTCCTCGGTGAGCTTGTCGGGCTTCTGCAGCACCTTGGTGGGCACGCCGAGCTTGCCGACGTCGTGCAGCATCCCGGCATAGCGGATGGTCTGCACGCGCTCGGCGGGCATGCCCAGCTGCTGGGCGATCATGCCCGCGCCCTTGGACACCCGCATGCAGTGCCCGCGGGTGTAGTAGTCCTTGGTCTCGACGGCCTGGCACAGCGTGGCCAGGGTGGCCTCGTGCGCGCGCTGCTCGGCCAGGCACTGGTCGAAGGCCCAGCGGGCGATGAACAGCGGGAGGAGCACCAGAAGGATCGCCGGCGCCCCGATCACCCCCCACACCACGGCGATGAAGAGCCCGAGCATGCCGTAGCCCAGCGACGCCAGCTCCAGGGTGGCCAGCGTGCGCCAGCGGACGCGCCGCGGCGGGGCCAGGCGGACCTCGCCCAGGCACCACATCAGCAGGCCCACCAGCACGGAGTTGCCCACGCCGTAGACGACCAGCGCCGCGCAGAAGGGCACGAGGATCCACGGGAAGTCGGCCCGGTCAGGCGGGCCGACCTCGCCGCCCAGGGCCAGGAACGCGTGTCCGGTGGCGTAGCCCACCAGAGCGAGCTGGCCGCCGTTGAACATCCGCTTGACGACGTTCTGGCGGCGCAGCACGAAGGGCGCCGAGCACAGGGCGCCGGCGGCCGCGCCGACCGGACCGACCAGTACGACCGCGGCCAGCGACGCCGCTGCACCCGGCGAGACCCCTGCCTTGCCGTTGTGCATGGTGGTGCTGATCGACTCGGTGACCACGTAGAGCACCACGACCAGCGCGAGCGTGGCCGGGTCGATCCCGGTGAAGGGGCCGAGCCCGACCACGGCGAGGGCGCTGAGGAACACGAGCCCGATGTAGAGCCGGGCCGCTCCCGGAAGGGCACGCAATTCCTGGTACCTCCCACCCCAAAGCCGACCGAACCACCATGGTTTCATCGATTCCGTTCTACCACCAGCACCACCCGTTCGCGCAGGCCAGTGCACCGGTCGTGATGATTCCCTGGTGCACCATTTCGGAAATGAGCCAACCCACGGCAGCCCCCCTGTTTTCCGGTCGCGCACCCATCCCGGCCCATGTGGCCGGGAACCCCCGGTGCGCTGTGCGAATTACCCCATACGGTGGATATGGCGACCAGTTTAACGGCCCGCACGAGGGGCCTGATTTCCCTGACCCGATCCACGGGCCGCAGCCGACCGCTCTCTGGCATTCCGTTTTCGGATGACGGAATTCCGAAGGAGTATCGTAGTCGCTTCGATTACTCTCCGAAGCCGTTCGGATACACGCCGACCAAACTCCGCACGCCGCAGTACCGGATCTTCCGTGAACCCGCGCAGCACCCGCCACCACTGATGACCACATAACGTGAGCAAGACGGAACAGCATTCCGTATATCGTCTACAATAGAATGCGACCATTTCTTGACCTGAATCCCGGCGGCTCCGGGCGTGTCGAGCCGCGCGCGCCGGCCGCACACGCCTGCCCGGCGACCAAAACCCGGACGTCGGCGCATCCCGTCGATACGCGCGGCGGTGTCGCCGCGCCCGGCCGAAAACACATGTGTCCGGCAGCCGGGCAGACCGACCGCCGGACACGTCACAATTCAATGGTTCCGCGGCTTTTCGCCAGTGCAGAACTTGTTCGATGCAATATCGACCGCATTGTCGGGTTCAGCGGAGAGTGCGCCCGCTGACCCGCCGCCGGAAGGCCTCGCTCGGCGCGCTCGCGCCGGGACCGACTCACCGCCGAGCGCGCCGTGCACTCTCCGGTCGGATCCCGGCCACCGATGCTGGCCCGTCCCGAACCCCGTTGATCTTGTAGCTATCGTGAAGGAAAACGATTTCCATTTGCGATAGCTACAAGATCAACGGTGATGTGCCGGGCTCCCATCACGGGCCTAGTCCGCCTCCGCGCTTTCGCGCACCTGGAGGTCGGACCGCGCCGCCTCGATGCGGTGCAGGACTTTCGAGCGCAGGTCGCCGGGTACCGGATCGGCGCCGCAGTGCCTGGCCACGAGCTTCTTGACGACTTCCTCCAAGCCGTACTCGGCCAGGCAGGGACCGCACTCGTCGAGGTGCTCGCGGATCTCGGCGCAGTTGCCCTCTTCGAGCTCCCCGTCGATGTAGGAGTAGACCTTCGCCAGCACCTCGCTACACGGGGTAGCGTGCTCTCCTCCGCAGCTCATCGCTGGTCCCTCCGACTCAACCCGCTGTTGGACGCCTCTACCGCGATACCCTCGCCGTCCTCCGAATCCAGAATGCCGCGCTCCAGCGCGTACTCCTCCAGCATCGAGCGCAGCTGCCGCCTACCGCGGTGCAGCCGCGACATGACCGTGCCGATCGGAGTCTCCATGATCTCGGCGACCTCCTTGTAGGCGAAGCCCTCGACGTCGGCGAGATAGACGGCGATGCGGAAGTCCTCGGGCAGATCCTGCAATGCCCGCTTGACGTCGGTGTCGGGCAGGTGCTCCAGCGCCTCGGCCTCGGCTGACTTCAGCCCGGAGGAGGAGTGCGACGCCGCCTGCGCGAGCTGCCAGTCCTCGACGTCCTCGGTACCGGCCTGCCGGGGCTCGCGCTGCTTCTTGCGGTAGGAGTTGATGAACGTGTTGGTGAGGATCCGATACAGCCAGGCCTTGAGGTTCGTCCCTTCCTTGAACTGGTGGAACGAGCCGAACGCCTTGGCGAACGTCTCCTGGACGAGGTCCTCTGCGTCGGAGGGGTTGCGGGTCATCCGCAGCGCCGCCGAATAAAGCTGGTCCAAGAACGGAAGCACGTCCCGCTCGAACCGAGCGCCCTGCTCGTCGAGTGTCTCCTGGCCCTGATTCAAGCCCGCCTGCCTCCTTGTGCTGGCCTCCCGTGGGGCAACCGTAGCCTCACGATACGACGCCGCACCCGCGGAGGGCACATCGCCGGGCGCCGGGACGCCCGTGCGCGGTTCGTCTAAGTCACAGGTAGCAGTAGGCATTGACCTGCCTTTGTTCTCCTCGTCTGGCCGCAGGAGCCGGAGCCGGTCCCGAAGCGCCGCGGCGTGTTTCCGAGGTCCGCATCCGGCCTGCCGGGTAGTGATGTGCATGCCAACAACGCCCCGCCCCGGCTGATTCCACCGGTCGGGGCGGTTGCGCGCGGCACACAACCGCCGTTTCGGCGCACCCGCGGGGGTGACCCGTGCAAGAGTGAGGGTAAAACCTTCAACACAGACGTGGGAGAGGAGCATGCGTGCGACCGTCCTCCAACTCCGCGTCCCGCCCGCCGGAACACGAGACCGCCGAGGCCGTGCCTGATTCCCGCCCAGCGCGTTCGGCCGCCGCGCACTTCGCGACCAGCGACTCCCTGTCCGCCTACTGGCGGTTCTACTGGGCTGTGGCGGACGCTCAGCTCGCCCGATGGCTGCCCGAGGAGCCAGGGCGCATCCTCGACCTGTCCGGGCCCGACTTCCGCGGCGCGCCGCGGGCGGTGGCCGACGGACACGACGTGGTCACCCTGCTGCCTTCGGCCGAACTTCGGCCGCGCCGCCAGCTCACCCTGGTCAACGGGCACGTTCCGGCGGCGCGGCGGCGCTCGCCGGGGCGCCTGCAGCCCGTGGTCGGCGACACCACCTTCTTGTCGGAGTTCACCAGCGGCGCCTTCGACGGCGTGCTCGCCGACAACCGGGTGCTGTCGCGCCACCTGGCCACCGAGGCCTCGCTGGGCGAGATCGCCCGCGTGCTGCGGCCGGGCGGCCGGGTGCTGCTGTGCGTCGACTCGGTCGTGCTGGGTATGGCGCTGCTGGCCGAGCAGGACTGCTGGCCCGAGCTGAGCTTCGCACCGCGGGCCGACGTGCTGCTGGTGCCCTGGCCCGACGGCTCGATCACGAGGTGCTTCACCGCCGAGCAGATCGGCGAGGTCGTCACCGACGTCGGCCTGGAACTCGACTGGATCCGGCCGCGTACCGTGCTCTCGGCCTCCACCGTCGAGGTGATGCTCGCCCGCGACTCCCAGGCGCTGGGAAGGCTGGTCGAGATGGAGCTGCGGGCGGGGGAGTCCGACGACTATGTGGGCGTGCACCTGCTGGCGAGCGCCCGCAAGCCCAACATGATCACGCCGCCGCAGCCACGCTGAACACAGGCGCACGGCGACGGCGGGCGGGCGCACGCGCCGGGGCCGGCACCGCCGCGCGGTGCCGGCCCCGTTCGGGCCCCGGGCGCGGGCCGGAGGCCCGGCCCGCGGTCCCGCTCGCCTACTCGGTCCGAGCGGCGTGCTCGGGCCGCTCGGAACCGTCGGTTCGGTCGGAGTCGTCGGCCATCGGCAGGTAGACCCGCTTGCCGCGGTCGGCGAACTCCTCGGACTTGTCCCGCATGCCCTTGTCGATGGCGGCCACCGTGGAAAGGCCGTTCTCCTCGGCGTACCTGCGGACGTCCTGGGTGATCTTCATGGAGCAGAACTTGGGACCGCACATCGAGCAGAAGTGCGCGGTCTTGGCGGGCTCGGCCGGCAGCGTCTGGTCGTGGAACGACTGGGCGGTCTCGGGGTCGAGGGCCAGGTGGAACTGGTCCTGCCAGCGGAACTCGAAGCGGGCCGTCGAGAGCGTGTCGTCCCACTCCTGTGCCCGGGGGTGGCCCTTGGCCAGGTCCGCGGAGTGAGCGGCCAGCTTGTAGGTGATGACGCCGGTCTTGACGTCGTCCCGGTCGGGCAGGCCCAGGTGCTCCTTGGGGGTGACGTAGCACAGCATCGCGGTGCCGTGCCAGGCGATCTGCGCCGCACCGATGGCCGAGGTGATGTGGTCGTAGCCCGGCGCGATGTCGGTGGCCAGCGGGCCCAGAGTGTAGAAGGGCGCCTCCCCGCAGAGCTCCTCCTCCAGCCGCACGTTCTCGGCGATCTTGTGCAGCGGGACGTGCCCGGGACCCTCGATCATCACCTGCACGTCGTGGGCGCGGGCGATGTGGGTCAGCTCGCCCAGCGTGCGCAGCTCGGCGAACTGGGCCTCGTCGTTGGCGTCGGCGATGGAGCCGGGCCGCAGGCCGTCACCGAGCGAGAAGGTGATGTCGTAGCGGCGGAAGATCTCGCAGAGCTCCTCGAAGCGGGTGTAGAGGAAGCTCTCCTCGTGGTGGGCGAGGCACCACGCCGCCATGATCGAGCCGCCGCGCGAGACGATCCCGGTGACGCGGCGGGCGGTCAGCGGGACGTAGCGCAGGAGCACGCCGGCGTGCACCGTCATGTAGTCCACGCCCTGCTCGGCCTGCTCGATGACGGTGTCGCGGTAGATCTCCCAGGTCAGCGAAGCGGGATCACCGTCGACCTTCTCCAGAGCCTGGTAGATGGGCACGGTGCCCACGGGGACCGGGGAATTGCGGATGATCCACTCCCGGGTCTCGTGGATGCGCTTGCCGGTGGACAGGTCCATGAGCGTGTCGGCCCCCCAGCGGGTGGCCCAGACCATCTTCTCGACCTCCTCGGCGACCGAGGAGGTCACCGCGGAGTTGCCGATGTTGGCGTTGACCTTCACCAGGAAGCCCTTGCCGATGATCATCGGCTCGGACTCGGGGTGGCGGCGGTTGGCCGGGATGACCGCGCGGCCGACGGCCACCTCCGAGCGCACGAACTCGGGGGCCATCCCCTCGCGCTCGGCGATGTAGCGCATCTCGGGCGTGATCACGCCGGCCTTGGCGTAGGCCGCCTGGGTGACGGCGCCGTCCACCGGTTCGCGGTCGCGGAGCCACTCCTCGCGCATGCGCTCCAGACCGGCGTGGACGTCGATTCCGCGCGCTGCGTCGGTGTCTGTGTAGGGGCCGGAGGTGTCGTACAGGTCGATGTGGCTGCCATTGTCCAGACCCACCCGCCGGTGCGGAACGCGCAGCGTCCGTCCGGAGTCGGGGTCGGTAACCTCTCGGTAGACCTTCTGCGATCCCATGATGGGACCGGAGGTCACGGTGGGCTGGACACTACGGTCGTCGAGCGCCGTCAAGGCACGCCTCCCTACGTCGGAATTACCCGAACAGGTTCTGCGGTCGGCGGCACCCGCCCCGTTCTCGGGGCAGCCGCCCTCTCAGCCCGCCATGGCGCGAGCTCCCGCGGTTGGTGTTGGTGTCGTCGGATCGGCCGAAGGGGCGACGGCCCCCGCGGCTCGACGCGACGTTGTCGTCGGTGTCGTTGCCTGTGTCGCGAACACGGATCCGGCACCGCCGTCACGGTGCACCGCCGACCCGCGTCCGGCCCGGCGGCGATCCGGTGATCGGGGCCACCCTACCTACGGGGTGCGCGCCGGTTCCAGAGGCGGCGGGGTGCCGACCGGCGCTGCGGGCGGCACCGGACCGCCCCGACGGCTGACGTCAGAACAGCGTGGCGCCCTGGTCGCCGGCCGGTTCCGGCGGCTCGGGGGCGGGGTCGAGCAGTTCGGGGCCGTTGTTGCGGACGCTGTTGACGGCCGTGCCGACCGGAGTGACCGAGAACTCCCGCACCGGAGTGGCCGCGAGGGCGCGGTGCAGGTCGGCGGGGCCGGAGGCCGGGTCGAGCCACACCTGCCACAGCGGCGGCGGGACCACCACGGGCATGCGCTCGTGGATGCCGCTCAGCTCGGGTGCCGCCTGCGTCGTGACGACGGTGCAGCTCCACAGCCACGCCGCGGGGTCGCCCTCGGGGCGCGTGGGATCGCGCCAGCGCTCGAAGAGCCCGGCGAACGCGAGGGGAGAGCCGTCGGCGTAGCGGATGGCGTAGGGGCGCTTGCGCGACCGGGCCTTGCGGCGCTTGTGGGCGGAGTCGGTGACCGGGGAGGTTCCCGCCTCGGCCTCGCCCGGCCGGTCCTCGGGCAGCAACTGCCACTCGTAGTAGGCGTCGGCGGGGATGAGGCAGCGCCGGCGGGCGAACGCATTGCGGTAGGCGGGTTTCTCGGCCGCGGTCTCGCTGCGCGCGTTGATCATCTTGTAGCCGACGCCGGGGTCCTTGGCCCAGGACGGCACGAGCCCCCAGCGCATGGTGCCCAGGGCGCGCGGTCCGCGGTACTCCGCGCCGGCGGCGGCCTCGCCGGGGGCGGTGCCCAGCACGACGTAGACGGACTTTCCCGGCGCGACGTTGTAGTCGGGCTCCAGCTCCTCCAGCGGGGGCCGGGCCCTCAGGTCGGACGCGCCCTCAGCCGGGGCCGCGCCTTCGTCGGCCTCGGGGAAGTCGAACGCGAGCTGGAGCTCGTGCCGGTTGCGGGCTTGGGCGTATCGACCGCACATGCGCGCAAGCTTAGCGGCGGGCACGGACAGTGGGGCGCGCGCTCCGCCGCCGCCCTCGCGGTCACCCGGCGCCGGCGACGCGGATCTCCGGCTCGTTGCGCACCGGGAAGTTCACCGAGCGCGCGATGAAGCACTTCTCGTGCGCCTTCTCGTGCAGGCTCCGCGCCGCCTCGGCCATGCCCGCCTCGGCGACGGTCACCACGGGATGCAGCACGGCCTCGTCGAACTCCCCCGAGCCGTCGCGGTGGGTGGTCATGGCGGCCGTGGCGGTGTCGGTGTAGGCGACGACGTCGACCCCCGCCGCCGGGGCCAGGGCGAGGTAGGAGAGCATGTGGCACTCGCTCAGTGCGCCGACCAGGAAGTCCTCCGGATTCCACCGCTCGGGGTCGCCGCGGAACGCGGAGTCGGCCGAGCCCTTCAGCACGGGCCTGCCCTCGGCCTCGACGTCGTGGGAGCGCTCGAAGGAGCGGTAGCCGGCGGTTCCCTCACCGGTGTTGCCCGTCCAGCGGACGCTGACCCGGTAGTGGTGGACCTTGTCGGCCATCGGGGCCTCCTCTGCTCGCGTGTGCCGCCGGCACGGCGGGGCGAAGCTTACTCCGGCATCCTCCCCCACAGCGTCTTGGCCGCGCCGCCCCTCCCGCCGGAACCGGCTCCGGCGGCGCCGCGCCCGACGGCGCGGTCCGCGGGTGCCGGATAACCTTGGAGACATGCCCGAATCCGCGCAGCACTGGCCCGCACCCACCGCCCGCACGCCCGTGGACGCCACGGTCACCCTGCCGGGTTCCAAGTCCATGACCAACCGCGCGCTGGTCCTGGCGGCGCTCTCGGAGGACCCCGCCACGGTGCGCCGGCCGCTGCGCAGCCGCGACACCGAACTGATGGCCGCATCCCTGCGCGCGCTGGGCATCGGAGTGGCCTCCGGCGGCTCGGACGGCGACTGGGAGGTCGCGCCCGCACCCCCGCGCGGGCCCGCGCACGTGGACGTCGGCAACGCGGGCACGGTCATGCGCTTCCTGCCGCCGCTGGCGGCCCTGGCCGACGGCGAGGTCTCCTTCGACGGCGACCCGCGGGCGCGCGAGCGCCCGGTGGGCCCGCTGCTGGAGGCGATGCGCTCGTTGGGCGCCGACATCGACGACGGCGGCCGCGGGGCGCTGCCGCTGGCCGTCCGCGGAACCGGCGGCGTGCGCGGCGGCACCGTGCGCCTGGACGCCTCGGGCTCCTCCCAGTTCGTCTCTGCGCTGCTGCTCAGCGGCGCCCGCTTCGAGCACGGCGTGGAGGTCCGCCACGACGGCTCTCCGGTGCCCTCCCGGCCGCACCTGGACATGACTGTGGAGATGCTGCGCGCCGCCGGAGTGTCCGTCGACACCTCGGTGCCCGACGTGTGGCGGGTGGCGCCGGGCCCGGTGAAGGCCGGCGAGGTCGTGGTCGAGCCCGACCTGTCCAACGCCGCCCCCTTTCTGGCGGCCGCGCTGGTCACCGGCGGCCGCGTGACCGTGGCGGGCTGGCCCGAGCGCACTGCCCAGCCGGGCGACGCGCTGCGCGGCCTGTTCGCGCGCATGGGCGGCGAGGTCGCCGCCGGCCCCGACGGGTTGACACTGCGCGGCACCGGCGAGATCCGCGGGATCATCGCCGACCTGCGCGAGGTCGGCGAGCTCACGCCCACGATCGCCGCGGTCGCGGCGCTGGCGTCCGGCCCGTCGCGGCTGACCGGCATCGCCCACCTGCGGCGGCACGAGACCGACCGCATCGCGGCGCTGGTGCGCGAGATCAACGCGCTGGGCGGCGACGCCGAGGAGTTGCCCGACGGCCTCGCGGTCCGGCCGCGGCCCCTGCACTCCGGCGTGTTCCACAGCTACGACGACCACCGCATGGCCACATCGGGCGCGGTGATCGGCCTCGCGGTCGGCGGAGTGGAGGTGGAGAACATCGCCACGACGGCCAAGACGCTGCCCGGCTTCCCCGAGCTCTGGGCCGAGGTGACGCGGTGAAGGGCGGGCGGCGCGACCTGGACGAGGACGACGTCCGCGTCCGCCCGCGCGGCGGCTCTCGTCCGCGCACCCGCATCCGCCCCAAGCACGAGAACGCCCGCGGCGGGTTCGTCACCGCCGTCGACCGCGGCCGCTACCGCTGCCTGGTCGACGGCCGCCAGGTGGTGGCGATGAAGGCCCGCGAGCTCGGCCGCGGCAGCATCGTGGTCGGCGACCGGGTGGCGCTGGTCGGCGACCTGTCCGGGCTCCCCGACACCCTGGCACGGGTCGTGCGCGTCGAGGAGCGGGCCTCGGTGCTGCGCCGCACCGCCGACGACACCGACCCGGTCGAGCGGGTCATCGTGGCCAACGCCGACCAGTTGGCCATCGTGTGCTCGCTGGCCGACCCCGAGCCCCGGCCGCGCTTCGTCGACCGCTGCCTCGTGGCCGCGTTCGACGCCGGACTGGACCCGCTGCTGTGCCTGACGAAGGCCGACCTGGCCGAGCCCGGCGAGCTGCTGAGCACCTACGCAGGGCTGGACGTGCCCCACGTCGTCACCAGCCGCACAGGCGAACTGAGCGCGCTGCACGAGCGCCTGGCGGGCCGGACGAGCGTCTTGGTCGGCTACTCGGGGGTGGGCAAGTCGACCCTGGTGAACCGGCTCGTTCCCGACGCCGAGCGCTCGGTCGGCGACGTCAACCCGGTCACCGGGCGGGGCAGGCACACCTCCACCTCGGCCGTCGCGCTGCCCTTCGAGGACGGCTGGATCATCGACACACCGGGCGTGCGCAGCTTCGGGCTGGCCCACGTCAGCCCCGGCGACGTGGTGGGGGGCTTCCCCGACCTCGACGATGCGGCGGCCGAGTGCCCTCCCGGTTGCCCCCACACCGAGGGCGCGCCCGGCTGCGCCCTGGACGCCGAGATCGCCGAGGGCAGGCTGGACGCCGACCGCGTGGCCTCGCTGCGCCGCCTGCTGAGCAGCCGCGACGACGAGGACGAGCGGCACTGACACGCGGGGCGGGGCGCCCCGCCGCCGCGCTGCGGGAAGCCGCGGTCGCGGAAAGCGCCGGCACCCGGCAGCGGCTGCCGACCGGCACCGGTCTCACCGTCCCGGGTGTCCTTCGCGGGCGGGCTCCCGGGACGCGGCGACCATGCTGCGCACCGCCAGCTGGACGCGTTCGGCGGCCTGGTCGGGCTCGGTGGGCAGCAGCACGTAGGAAAGTGTGAGCCGTAGGGCCACTTCGGCCACCGCCTCGGCGCGCTCGGCGCCCCAGCCGGGCAGGCGCCCGCGAAGGTATTCGGTCATCCGCGACCCGAGCTCGACGTGCAGCGGCGCCGCGCGCGTGGTCAGCACCGGCAGGAGTTCGGAGTCGCCGGTGATGATCGCGCCCAGCAGCGGGTCGTCTGCCGACGCGGTCAGGGTCCAGCGGGCCGCTTCGGCGACCGCATGGGCGGGGTCGCCGGTGGATCCGGCGAGGATGTCCATCACCCCGTCGAGGAACCGCCCTGCCTCGCGCACGACCACGGCCTGCAGCAGGCCCTCTTTGCTGCCGAACTCGTTGTAGAGGGTCTGGCGCGACACTCCCGCGACTGCGGCGATGTCGGCCATCCGCATCCGCGCCCAGCGCCCGGCCACGACCTCGACATAGGCGGCGTCCAGCAGCCGGGTCCGTGTGCCCGAAGCGGCGGCGCGAGGGGTGCGCTGCCCGTTCGACCGCTCCATGGCGCCATACTGTCACGACAGTCTCGCGATTTCTCCGATCCCGCAGGGCGCCGGTAGTCCGCTCCGGGCCCCGGAAGGGTAGCGTAAGCCGCCATGGCGTCCTTTGACGATGATCTGCGTCTTGCCCACGTCCTCGCCGACGCGGCCGATGACATCTCCCTGAAGCACTTTCGGGCGCTCGACCTGAAGGTCGACACCAAGCCCGACCTGACGCCCGTCACCGAGGCCGATCGCTCCGTCGAAGAGACCCTGCGCGGGGTGCTCTCCCGCGCCCGGCCGCGCGACGCCGTGGTGGGAGAGGAGTACGGCCGGACCGGTGTCAGCCACCGGGTCTGGGTCCTCGACCCCATCGACGGCACCAAGAACTACGTGCGCGGCGTGCCCGTCTGGGCGACGCTGATCGCCCTGCTCGAAGCCGACCGGCCGGTGGTCGGGGTCGTCTCCGCGCCGGCGCTGACCCGCCGCTGGTGGGCCTCGCAGGGCGGGGGCACCTGGAGCGGGCGCAGTCTGACCAAGGCGACGCGCTGCACGGTCTCGCGGGTGTCGGCGCTGGGGGACGCGTCGCTGTCGTTCTCGGAGATGTCGGAGTGGGAGGACCAGCAGCGCCTGGACAGCTTCCTGGGGCTGACCCGCTCGGTATGGCGCACCCGGGCCTACGGTGACTTCTGGTCGCACGTGATGGTCGCCGAGGGCTCGGTGGACATCGCCGCCGAGCCGGAGCTCTCGCTGTGGGACGCGGCTCCGCTGCCCGTCATCCTGGAGGAGGCGGGAGGCCGCGCGACGGACCTGCGCGGCCAGGCCTTCTCCGACGGCGGACCGCTGGTGTGCACCAACGGCACTTTGCACGACGAGGTCCTCACCCAGCTCAACGGCGGCCCCACCCCGGGCGGCGGCCCGGCGCCGCTGCGGCTGACCTGACGGGCCGCCCGCACGTCTGCGGGACGCGAACGCAGTCCGGGCGTAGTAGTCTGCGGCTCGTGTCGCAACAGCTCAGCCGTACCTCCCTCCGTCTGCTGCTCCCCGCCGCCGCGGCGGCCTGCCTCGCGCTGAGCGCGTGCGGATCCGACCCCGGGCCCTCGATGGAGGAGCTGGAGTCGCAGGTCGCTCCCAGTACCGACGCCGCGGCGCCGGTAGCCGACCCCTCGGCGCTGGCCGAGCTCCGCTTCGATCCGGAGAAGGTCGCCTGCTCCCCCCGGATCACCGCCAACGCCCGCGGCGCCTGGGAGACAGCGGCGCCGCGCACGGACGTATCCGAGAGTGCGCCCCTGAAGCTCCGCAACAACAACGGGGCCGGCGACGCCCCCGTCACCGCCACGGTCTCGGCTCCCGACGGCACGACCTACAAGGCCGACGGGTCGATCTCCGGCGACACGTGGGTCGAGCTGGCCTTCCCCGGCGACTTCGAGGACGCCTCGCTGGCCGAGGGAGCCTTCACCGTCGTCTGGACCACGGACCAGGGCGCCTACGTCGCCTGCGACGGCTTCAAGGGCGCCTAGCTCCCCGCCCCGCCGGCAGCGGCCGCCGCGGCCTCCCCCCGAGAGCGGCACGGTCCCCCCCGGCCGTCAGGGTGAAGGACCGCGGGTGTGCGGGCTGCGGTCCGAGGAGGAGACGCCTGGTGCGGTACCGGGCCCGATGAGTCGCGGGCACGCGGGACCTGTCGCCGGAGGGCCCGCACGCCTACCGCGCGAGCGCCGACCGCGGATCGGGGCCGCCGCCTGCAGGTCCGCGGGGGCGGCGGAACGGCCGACAGCACCCACGGGAGAGATCGGCGCCTCAGCGGAGGACTACCTGGAGTCCGCCCTGCGAAGGTCCGCCCGCGCCTGGGCTGGCGTCTCCGATCCCCTCCAGCAGGTCACGCTCCCGATTCCGCCCGGCACCATGGAGGCGGGGCTCGGCGCCTGCGCGCTCGACGCGGCCGTGCATGCATGGGTCCTGCGCGAGCGCCCCGTCCGGGACGGCTGCGACGCGGTCTTCGACGTCCGCGCGCACGCCCTCGCCGGAGGATTCCATGGACGCGCCTGGCCCGGCGCCCCGAACCGGTGTTCTCGTTCGGGACCGTGCGCGTTTCGCGGAGAATGCGAAAGGCCGGTGGGAAGGAGCGGACTTCCTTCCCACCGGCCTTCGGTGGTAGCGGGGACAGGATTTGAACCTGCGACCTCTGGGTTATGAGCCCAGCGAGCTACCGAACTGCTCCACCCCGCGTCGGTGTGTTTCCACAGTATCGCTTCCTTACCCCAACACCAAATCGGATTCGCCAGCCGGTCCCGGCGCGACGCGGGCCGGAGGGTGACGCGTCGCACCCGGTCGCAGGGCGTATCGGGAGAACGGGCAGTGCCGCGCCCACGGCGCGCGGCCCCGGTTTCGCCGGACCTGGCTCCCGTTTTCGAGGTGTTCGGAACCGGCTCGGGAAGCAAAAGAAAAACCGGTGCGGAAGGAAACCGAATTCCCTTCCGCACCGGCCTTCGGTGGTAGCGGGGACAGGATTTGAACCTGCGACCTCTGGGTTATGAGCCCAGCGAGCTACCGAACTGCTCCACCCCGCGTCGGTGTGCCTCTACAGTATCGCTCCCCTACCCCAACACCAAATCGGATTCACCGACCGGCATCGCGGAAACGCCGGCGGCCGCGGCGGGAGGTTCCACCTCCTGCCGCGGCCGCCGGCCGGGCACGGACGGACGGCTCAGTTCGAGCCGCCGCCACCGCCTCCGTCGCCTCCGCCGTCACCGGAGCCGCCGCTCTGGCCTGAGGCCTGCTCGGCTCGCTCCAGAGCGTCCTGCAGCCGCTGGTTGGCCTCGTCGTAGGCGCTGAAGTCGCCGTCCTTCAGGGCCTGCTGGCCGTCCTCGTAGGCCTGGGCGGCGTCCTCGAGCGCTGCGGAGAGCTCCTCGTTGCCCCCGGCACCGCCACCGCCGCCGTCCTGCTCGCCGCCGCCGTCGTCGTCTTCGCCGCTCTCCGGCAGGGGTGCGTCCCCATCGAAGAGGTTGTTCAGCGCCTCCTGCAGGTTGTTGCCGATCGCGACCTCCTCGCCGAAGCCGACCATCACCTTCTGCAGCAGCGGATAGGAGGTCTGGCTTCCCTCGGCGCGCACGTACAGCGGCTCGACGTAGAGCAGACCGTCGGCGAACGGCAGGGTGAGCAGGTTGCCGTTGATGATCCGCGACTGCTCGCTCTGCTGGAGCGGCAGCAGCTCGTCGCGGATCGCGTCGTCGGCCGCGAACTGGGCCTGGACCTGGCCCGGACCCATGACCACGGTGTCCTGCGGCAGCTGCAGGATGCGCAGCTTGCCGTAGTCCTCCTCGGTCGCGTCGCTGTTGACCGCCAGGAAGCCGGCCAGGTTCTCGCGGCCGCGCGGCACGAACGTCGAGGTGACGGAGAAGTCGGCGTCGTCCTCGCCCGGGTAGCGGATGGTCTGCCGGTAAGGCGGCTCGGGGCTGTCGCCGTCGGTCGTCGGGTTGGCCGGCACGTTCCAGAAGTCCTGACCGCCGTAGAAGGCGTCGGCGTCGGTGATGTGGTACCGCCGCAGCAGCTCCCGCTGCACCTTCACCAGGTCGTCGGGGTAGCGCAGGTGCGACTTCAACTCGTCGCCGATCTCGCTCTTCTTGGTGATCACCCCGGGGAAGGCGTTGGACCAGGTCTTGAGCACCGGGTCCTTCTTGTCCCAGCCGTAGAGGGTGACCGTGCCGTCATAGGCGTCGACGGTCGCCTTGACCGAGTTGCGGATGTAGTTCACCTGGTTGCCCGGCAGCGCGTTGACGGTGTCGGTGCTCTGGGTGAACGTGTCCTCGGTCGCGTCGGCGAGGTCGATCCGCTCGGAGTAGGGGTACATGTTGGTGGTCGTGTAGGCGTCCACCACCCACTGGACGCGGCCGTCGACGATCGTCGGGTAGGGCTTGCCGTCGGCGGTGAGGAACGGGGCCACCCGCTCCACCCGGTCGGCCGGGTCGCGCTCGTAGATGATGCGCGATTCGTCGGAGATCGCGCTGTTCAGCAGGATGTCGGGCTCCTGGTAGCGCAGCGCGTAGAGGATGCGCTTGAAGAAGTTGCCCAGTTCGACACCGCCGTCGCCCTGGTAGCGGTTGGTGCGCTGGCCGCTGCCCTGGCTGGCACCACCGCCCCCCTGCTCCTGGCTCTGCGCATCAGGACTCTGGCCGCCGCCTTCGCCGCCCTGGCCCTGGCCCTCCTGGCCGCCGCCTTCGCCGCCCTGGCCCTCCTGGCCGTCGCCCTGGGCGTCCGCCTGGGCGTCGGCCGGCGCGTTGGCGTTGTCCGGCGAGGGGTCGCCCTCGGGGTCCCCGGCGTCCTCGCTCGTGGTCACGTCGTCGCTGCCGCCGCCCAGCGGGAAGTCGTACTCGGGCTCGGCGTTGACGATGACGTACTCGGCGCCCTCGCGGCCGAAGTAGATCCGCGGCTCGTACTCGCCCGTGACCTCCGACAGCTCGCCCTCGGGCGGGATGTTGTACTCGGTGAAGACCGGCCGCCCCTGGTCGTCGACCTGGTTGCCGGCCGCGGCGACGATGCCGAAGCCGTGAGTGTAGACGGTGTGCCGCGTCAGCCAGTTGTCCTGGTCGGCAGGCGGTCCGGACAGCTCGCGCGCGGCGATGATCGTGTCGACGTTGTCGCCCTCTTCGTCCTCGTAGCGGTCGACGCTGAGGACCTCGGGGAACTGGTAGAAGCCGCGCACCTGCTGCATCTGCTGGAACGTCTGCGAGACGACCGAGGGGTCGACCAGGCGGACGCTGGGGATGGTGGCGGCCTCCTCGGACAGCTGCTCCGCCGTCAGCTCGGTCTGGGCGTCGTAGTCGGTGACCTCGGCGTCGCCGATGCCGTAGGCGGCGCGCGTGGCCTCGATCGTGCGCTGGATGAAGGGGCGCTCCAGCCGCTGCTCGTTCGGGCTGACCTGGAACTGCTGCACGATGGCGGGGTAGACGCCGCCGATGAGGATGGCAGAGAGGACCAGGAGTCCGAGGCTGGCCACCGGCATCATCACGTTGCGGACGTAGATGTTGGCGAAGAACAGCAGCGCGCAGACCACCGAGATCACCGACAGGATGATCACCGCGTACAGCACCGCGTTGACGTCGGTGTAGGAGGCGCCGAAGGTGTAGCCGCGGCTGGAGAACACCAGCCCGTACTGGTCCAGCCAGTACGCGGCCGCCCGCAGCAGTACGAAGACGCCCAGCAGCACCGACAGGTGCACACGCGCGGCCGGGGTGGCGCGCTGCCCCTGGCTCTGCAGCCGGACGCCGCCGTAGAGGTAGTGCACGGCCACGGCGGCGATGAACGCCAGCACCACGGCGGCGAACAGGTAGCCCAGCACGACCCGCATGAACGGGTAGGTGAAGGTGTAGAAGGAGATGTCGCGGCCGAACTGCGGATCGTTCACGCCGAACGAGGCGCCGTTGGCGAACTGCAGGAAGGTGCCCCACTCACCGCTGGCCGAGGCACCGGTCAGCACTCCCAGGCCGGCCACGATCACCCAGAAGAAGATCTTGCGCCGCGGGTCGATCGACATGCGGTAGCGCGCCAGCCCTTGCTGCTCTGGGCTCATGGGCGGCGCCAGCGGCCGGGAGCGGTAGGCGAAGAACATGCTGGCGCCGACGACCACCGCCATGAGCAGGCCGCCGACGACGAACAGCAGCGAACGGGTGCGCAGTTCGGTGAGGAAGACGGTCGAATACCCGACGGAGTCGAACCACAGGTAGTCGGTCCAGAAGTTCGCGGCGGTCAGCAACCCCGCGATGACGACGACCACGACCACCGCGACAGGCGCGAGCAGCCGGGATCGACGGGGCATGCGCGCGGACGGTGCGCCGGGCGATCGGAAGCTCACGCCTCCCCCTCATAGTTGGCACTGCAGTCGGTATCCGGGACTCGGTCCCGATGTCCGGGAACCGCATCCCATTGGTATCGGCAACTTATTGCGGGGTCCCCGGGTTCCCGAAACCCCGCGCCAGGCGGTGACAAGATGACATCGACTGGGAGTCGGGCGGGCATCGGACCACCCGTGGTGCGACTTTACTCCGTGGAACGCGCCCTTCCGGTCGCCGCCGTCGGCCACCATGGGTGGGTGTCTTTCAACATTCGCGAAGCCGTCCTGGAACTCGAGCGCCATGCCGCCGGCCAGGGCTGGGACCAGCCGGTGCGCATCTACGCGCTGGTACCCACCACCGACCTGATGGAGCGCGAGCCCGCCCTCGCCGAGATGCTGGGCCTGACCGGCGACATCTCCGACGACGACCTCACCCCCGTTGAGCAGGAACCGCTTCCCGGCGAGGTGCCGCTGGAGGAGGCGCTGGGCCGGATGGCCTGGCCCGAGGCGGTGACCGGATGCGCCCTGGTGATGGAGCGCCTGGTGCTGAAGGGCTCCGACGCCACGCTGGAGCCGCCCCGCGACGCCGACGCCGGCTCGTGGGCGCAGAACCAGGAGGGCAACGAGGAGGTCCGCATGGTGGCGGGCGTCCTACGCGACGGCAGCCGGCACTCCGCGCTGCGGATGCGCCACCACGACTCCGAGGACGAGGTGCTCAACGGCGAGGATCTGGTTCCGGCGCTGACCTCGGCGCTCGCGCTCACGCTGGAGGATGAGGAGGACTGACACGGCGGCTCACCCCGGCTGGCAGCGCGGCAGGTCGCCGGCCTCCTCGCCGTTGCGGATCTTCTTCAGCGCGTCGACGGCGTCGGCCAGCTCGCCGACCTTGACCACATCGATCTCGCCGGTGGCCGCGGAGTCGAAGGTCTGCGAGCAGCTGTCGGCGGCGACGAAGAAGTACTCGGCGCCGAGCCGCTCGGCGCTGACCATCTTCTGCGCCACGCCGCTGACGCCTCCGACCTCCCCCTCGGGGGTGATGGTGCCGGTGCCGGCGATCTGGTGCCCGCCGGTGAGGCCCTCGGGGCTGAGCCGGTCGATGACGCCGAGGGAGAACATCATCCCGGCGCTGGGCCCGCCGATCTCGCCGACGCTGATGTCGACCTCGAAGGGGAACTCCATCCGGTCGGCGACGAGGATGCCGATGACGGCGTCGCCCTCGTCGCCGGCAGTGGTTTCCACCTCGGCCTTCACCGGCTCGTCCGCGCCTTCGCGGTCGAGGGTGAGCGAGACCGCAGCGCCGGGCCGGCGGTCGCCGACGAGCTCCACAGCCTCGTCCTTGCCGGCCACCGGCTCGCCGTCCACGCGGGCGATCACGTCGCCCTTGCGCAGCTCCCCCTGGGCCGGCTTGCCCTTCTTCACCTGTGCGACATAGGCCTCCGTCTCGTAGTCGACGCCCAGCTGGGTGAGCGCCGCCGCCGTGGCCGTGCGCTGCGAGCTGTTCATCTCCACGGTCTGGGTCCGGGTGATCTCCTCGACGCTCTGGTCGGGCGGGAAGAGCGCCTCCTGCGGCAGCACCGCCTGGGTGGGCGAGAGCCACGCGCCCAGCACGGTGAACAGGTCCATGTGCGTGTCGGGGCCGCCCGTGTACTGCACGGTGACCATGGACAGCGCGCCCTCGTGGCGGTAGCTACGGGTCCCGTCGATCCGGATGATCCGCTCGCCCTCGCTCTCGCCGAGCGTGTCCAGCGCGATGCCGGGGGAGGCGACGAGATAGGGCACGGGCAGATACACCGCTCCCACCGCGAATCCCGCCAATAGCAGCACCGCGACGATCAGGGTCATAGCACGACGGAACATGCTGCACACCCTAAAGGGCGCGCGGACGGCCCCCGCCGGGACCCGCCGCGGCCGCGGACGGCCGCCTACGCGCGCTCGGCGGCTCTTCGGCCGACCTGACCTACTCGGCCCCGACCCACTCCGTGCCGCCGTCGGAGAACACCTGGTGCTTCCAGATGGGCACCTGGGCCTTGATGTCGTCGATCAGCCGCCGGCAGGCGTCGAACGCCTCGTCGCGGTGCCCGGCAGCGGCGGCGGCGACGACGGCGGTGTCGCCGATCTCCAGCTCACCCACACGGTGCAGCGCGGCCACCCGCCACACCGGGCGCCCGTCGCCGGAGGTGTCGGCGACGACCTTCTCCATGACGCCGCGCATCTCGGCCTCCCCGCGCGGGTGGGCGGAGTAGGCCAGGCGAGCGACGGCGCGCCCGTGGTCGTGGTCGCGGACGGTGCCGATGAAGCAGGCCGTGCCCCCTGCCCGGGGGTCGCCCACCGCGGCGAGGACCTCGTCGACCGAGATCGGGGATTCGCGCAGTCCTACCAGGCTGATGGCATCCACATGCCGACGGTATCAACAGCCGGGGCCCGCGGCCGTGCGCGAATGCGCATTCCGCGGCGGCGCGGCGGTTCCGGGGCCGCCCTGCGACGGCGGCCCGCGGGCGCGGGCGCACCGTGTTCAGCGGCCCCGGCGCCTACGCAGGTGGCGCACCGCGGCCGCGGTGCCGATGGCCGCCGCCGCGGCGCCGGCGGCGCTCGCCGCGGTGATGGTGACCTCCTTGCGGCCGACGTTGCGGCCGACCACGGCGGACTTGCCGCTGCGCGCCTCCAGCAGGGCCCGCAGCGCTTCGGCGTTGTCGTAGGCCGGGCGCCATCCGCTTTCGCGCAGCGCCGCGCAGTCGACGACGCACGGGTAGACCAGGAACCTCAGCTCCGCGGCCGTCGCGGGGGTCAGACCGACGCTGTGCAGCCGCCGGGTGGCGCCGAAGACCAGGTTGGCCGGCACGTCGAAGCGGCGAAGTCCGGCGATCTCCTCGGCCTCGTCCTGGGGCAGGGCCCCCTCGCAGCCGACCGCGACCGCGCCGCCGCCCTCGACGCCGCGCACCGCCACGTACTCCAACGCTGAGGCGAGGTCCTCGACGTGGCAGAACTGCCAGCTCTGCTCGCGACCGCGGACGGTCAGCAGCCGCGGCGCGGCGAAGTGCCGGGTGAGCACGGTGTCGAGCCCGGGGCCCACCAGGGGCGCGGGACGCACCACCGTCACCGAGAGGCCGGGGTGGGAGCGCCGGGCGCGGCAGGCCAGATCCTCGATCTCCACCCAGTCGCCGACGAGGCCTGCCCCGGTCTCGGTGCGCACCTCGGAGTCCTCCGGCAGCGGGACCGGGTTCTCGGGGTCGGCGCCGTGGACCATGGTGCTGGTGAGCAGGACGACACGGGGGACGCGCCGAGCGGCCGCCGCGGTCAGCACGGTCTGGGCGGCGCGCAGGTTGTCGGCCCGCCGCTGCGTGGCCGGGGTCTCCAGGGTTCGGTCGTCGTCGGTGTGCACGAGCACGTCGACGCCCGGCAGGCATTCCGCGAGCCGGGGGTCGCGGACGTCGGCAGTGCGCCGGGTGGCGCCCGGCGGCACCTCCGCCGCGTCGTCGCCGTGGCCTCCGATCGCGACGACTTCGGCGACCGCGCCGGAACCCGCGGCAGTGACCAGGCGTTCCACAAGGAGACGGCCGACGCCTTCGGCGGCGCCGGTGACCGCGATCACCGGCGCCCCGGGACGTGAGGTGTGCTGTGGGCGAACCTGGCTCGTTTCGGTATTCACTCCGGGCGGCTCCCAGCTAACGTGACAGTGGAGACAAACCTAATCCTGCCTGAGGTCTAATCGTGAGCGACCTACCTTTTGGTTTCAGCATGCCGAACGACCCCGACGACGAGTCCGGGCGCCGATCGGGCGACTCCGGCTCGGGTGCCGGCAGCGGCGGCCCAGGCGGTGGCGGCCCCGGCGGTGGTGAGCCGGGCATGCCGGGCGGCTTCCCCTTCGGCGATCCCCAGCAGATGGCGCAGATGCTGCGCCAGTTCGCCGACATGATGGCGGCACAGCCCTCATCATCCGGCGGACAGCAGGCCGAGTCCGGTTCGGTGAACTGGGACATGGCCAAGAACATCGCCCGGCACGCGGTGTCGCAGAAGGGCGACTCCAGCGTCGGCGCGCACGACTTCGCCAAGGTGCAGGAGGCCCTGCGCCTGGCCGACCTGTGGACCAACGAGGCCACGTCGCTGCCGTCCGGCGTGCACACCATGCAGGCGTGGAGCCGGTCGGAGTGGGTCGAGAAGACCATGCCGACCTGGTCGAAGCTGTGCGAGCCGCTGACCCGGCGGCTGGTGGAGTCCATGGGCCAGAACCTTCCCGACGAGATGCAGTCGATGGCGGGCCCGCTGATGGGCATGGTGCGCCAGATGGGCGGCATGCTCGTGGGCCAGCAGGCCGGGCAGGCCATCGGTGAGCTCGCCGGCGAGGTGGTGGGCTCGACCGACGTCGGCCTGCCGCTGGCCGGCGAGGGAACCGCGGCGCTGCTGCCCGACGGCGTAGCGGCCTTCGGCGAGGGCCTGGGCATCCCCGAGGACGAGATCCGGCTCTACCTGGCCGCGCGCGAGGTCGCGCTGCACCGGCTGTTCGGGCACGTGCCGTGGCTGCGCGCGCACGTGTTCACCCTGGTGGAGGACTACGCCCGGGGCATGTCCTTCGACATGAGCGGACTTGAGGAGAAGCTCGGCCAGATCGACATCGCCAACCCCGAGGCCCTGCAGGAGGCGCTCTCGGGAAGCGAGGGCGAAGGCCTCTTCCAGCCGCAGGACACCCCGCAGCAGAAGGCGTCCCTGGCGCGGCTGGAGACCACGCTGGCGCTGGTCGAGGGCTGGCTGTCGGTCGTTGTGGACGCCGCGGTGGCCGAGCGGCTGCCGCAGTCGGCCGCGCTGGCCGAGGCCACGCGCCGCCGCCGGGCCACCGGCGGGCCCGCCGAGCACACCTTCGCGACGCTGGTCGGGCTGGAGCTCCGGCCGCGCCGGCTGCGCGAGGCGGCGGCACTGTGGACCGCGCTGGAGGACGCGCGGGGGATCGAGGGCCGCGACGCCGTGTGGGAGCACCCCGACCTGATGCCCTCGGGCGAGGACCTGGACGACCCCGACGCTTTCGTGCACGGCCGCGCCGGCTCGGCGGCCGACGAGATCGACATCAGCCAGTTCACCGACGCCTCCGACCAGCCCTCCCCCGGCGAGGCTTCCTCCGACCAGCCCTCCTCCGGCGAGACCTCCTCTGACGGGCCCTCCTCCGGCGACGGCCGCGACGGAGGGAAGGGGGACCGCGGCGACGGCACCGGCGCGGGCGGCTCCGGCGGGGGCCCCGCGTGATCCTGGACCGACTGCACGCGGCGGCCCGCTCCGACCTCGCGGCCTGGCGTGCGCCCGAGGCGGCGCAGGAGGAGCTGCGCCGCCTCTACCTGGACCACCTCGACCGGCATCCCGATGCGATGTCGCGCACCTGTGGCGCCGGGCACCTGACCGCCAGCGCCGCCATCGTCGACCCGGGCGGCACGAGTGCCGTGCTGACCCTGCACCGCAAGATCGGCAAGTGGCTGCAGACCGGCGGCCACTGCGAGGAGGGCGACGCCTCCTTGGGTGCGGCGGCGCTGCGCGAGGCCGCCGAGGAGTCGGGGCTGTCGGGCCTGCGGCTGCTGCCCGGGCCGGTACGCCTGGACCGGCACCGGGTGGGCTGCGGCGGCGGCACCTGGCATCTCGACGTGCAGTACGCCGCGGTGGCCGCGCAGCGGGAGGCGCCGCTGTCGATCGACGCCGGCGAGTCGTCCGACCTGGGCTGGTTCGCCGTCGGGGACATCCCCGAACCCACTGACGACGCCTGCCGCACCCTCGTCCGCGCGGCGGCGGAGGCGGCGCGCGCCCGCCCGGAGCCGGGATTCGCTCCCTCATAGACCAGACTTCGTCGATCGTGTAGCCATCGTGGAGGAAACGATTTCCATTTGCGATGGACAAGATCGGCGGTGGGGTCAAGCTCAGGCGCTGTCGGAGTCGACGCCATCGGCCTCACCGACGTCGCCGACCTCACCCACCTCGTCGACGTCGTCCTCCTCGCCGATCTCGCCGCTGTCGCCGGCGTCCAGGCGGGGCGCCGCGCTGACGCCCTCCAGATAACCGCGCGCGCGCTCGGCCTTGGGGTAGCGGTGCACCAGGTCCCAGAACTCCTGCCCGTGGTGCGGGATGATCAGGTGCACGAGCTCGTGCAGCAGCACGTAGTCCACCACCCAGGACGGCATGCCGGAGAGGCGCCGCGACAGCCGGATGGAGCCGTTCTCGGGAGTGCAGGAACCCCAGCGGGTCTGCTGGTTGTCGACCCAGCGCACGCTCGCGGGACGGGCCAGGCCCTCAAGGTAGCGGTCGGCGAGGTCGAGTGCGCGGCTCAGGAGCGAATCGTCGTCGGGACGGCGGCGCTCCTCGCGTGCCTCAAGGCGCTCCAGCATTCGGTCGACCCAGCGCTTCTCTTCGGCGCGGGAGAACGTGGCGGGGACGAGGACGACCGTCTTGTCCCCGTCGCGATAGGCGGACACCGTCCGTCGTCGGCGGGGACTTCGGCGTACCTCGACCTTGGTGTTCTGAGGCACAGCTTCACGTTAGCTCAGAGGGCCCCGGACGCCACAGGGCCGAGTCGCGACTTTTTGCTCCTTATCGGAAGTGATCCCCAGTCTGTACCGCCAGCACGGGCGCGAAAAGTAGCGCAATCAGCGGTGACCTGCGGCACTCTCCGACAAAACCAGGTGACCGGTTGTGGCCAGCACGGAGGCCGCCGGGTGTACGGCGCGGGGCCGGTCCGCGCTGGACCGGCCCCGCACAGGTCACATCAACACAGGCGCGACCACGGCAGTTCCATGAGCAGCCGTTCGGCACGCTCGCGCTCGCGCTGGACGGCGCGCAGTCGGCGGGCCGCAAGCAGGCGGCGCTGCCGCTCGCGCCGCTGGTCGACGTTCATCTGCAGGTTGACGAGCTCGTAGAGCAGCATCGCTGGGGTGTCCTTCCGGGGTGGTGCGGCTTATCGGGGGTCGGCTTCGTTCGAAGGCCGCGGCGGCGGGCCGCGGCGGCCGGTCAGGCCGCCACGGGCTCGGGGTTCTTCCGGGGACGGCCGCGCGGGCGCTTGCGCTCCACGACCTCACCGGAGACGAGCAGCTCACCGCCCCAGACTCCCCACGGCTCCCTACGCTCCAGGGCCTCGGCCAGGCACTGCTCGCGGACCGGGCAGTCCCGACAGATGGCCTTGGCCGCCTCGACCTCCGCCGGCGCCTCGGCGAAGAAGAGGTCGGGCTCCTGCCTGCAGGGGATCTCGATCTCGCCGAAACTCGACGTCTCCAGGACCGACGCAAGCATCGGTGTCCTCCCTGATCTGTGGTGTCGAACGCGGTTGGCGGCTGTTCGGCCGGACATGTGTCCGGCTGCGGGGCCAAGACCTGCGATCGGCGGAAGACACTCCTGCCACCTTCGAGAGGGGCGGTCTCCGCTGAAGATCAAAATGGCCGCGGCCCCTGTGTGGGGTCCGCGGCCACGGGGAAGACACCCGGCCGTCGTGCTGCTAGGCCGGAATGCCCCGTGGACACTCCCCCACTACGCCCTTGGGGCGCTGGGTTGCTGCTGCGAACTCGGATTCCTGTCGGCTGATATCCGCGGTGCGCGCGAGGAGGGCATAGCCGTGCCCCCGCTGCATACCGGGACGCGTCAGCCGGGCGCTCGCCGAAGAGACGCCCTGGACGCCGACCGGACGCGGCTGGCCGCATGCGGCGCCGTTGCGCACGGTGTCCCAGGACTTGGCGACGAACTCGCCGGAAACGGCGAAGGAACCGGCTTCGTAGCTCGTGATCATTAGATGGGACACCTCCCTCTTGGGTCGGGCAGCGGACTCTCGTCCACGGCCTGCGCGGGCGCTGACGGAGTCAACACTATGGTGGGGCCGACAACTCCGGCAACCTATTTTTGACCAGGTGTTTCGTCCGGACTCGGCCAGCCGGGGACGGGAATCCCGGCGGCCGGGAGAACGTTATGGGCGCCTCGCCGCGGAGACCGGACGGCTTCCCGCGGGCCGCGCGCGGCGAAGGCGCAGGCGCAGTGCTGCGCGCGCACCGCGGGCGGCGCGGGACTCAGGACCCGCCGGACGCCTCGGGGTCGACCACCCGCAGCAGACCCTCTTGCACCACCGAGCACACGAGGTCGCCCTCGCGGGTGAACACCAGGCCCCGGGCCAGCCCGCGCGCGCCTCCGGCAGCGGGGGTCTCCTGGGCGTAGAGCAGCCACTCGTCGGCGCGGAACGGCCGGTGGAACCACATGGCGTGGTCGAGGCTGGCCATGGAGATCCCCGAGAACGTGCGCCCGTGCCGCAGCAGCACGGTGTCCAGCAGCGTCATGTCCGAGGCATAGGTCATCAGGCAGACGTGCAGCATGGGGTCGTCGGGCAGGCTGCCGCCCACGCGCAGCCATACCAGGTTGTCGGTGGTGCTGAGGCTGGGGTCGCGCTCGACCTCGAACGACAGCGGACCGACCGGCCGCAGCTCGATCGGGTGCCAGCTGGCGAAGCGCGGCACCCGGCCGAAGGCGCTGTACAGCCGCTCGCGCATGGTCGGCAGCTCTTCGGGGCCCGGCGCCTCGGGCATGGCGACCCGGTGCTCAAGGCCGGATTCGTCGGCGTGGAAGGACGCCGAGAGCGTGAAGATCGCCTTGCCGTGCTGGATCGCGGTGACGCGCCGGGTCGTGAACGAGCGGCCGTCGCGCACCCGGTCGACGTCGTAGACGATGGGCACCGAAGGGTCGCCCGGCCGGATGAAGTAGGCGTGCAGCGAGTGCACGCGGCGGTCGGCCGGCACCGTTCGGCCCGCGGCGACCAGGGCCTGGCCGGCGACCTGTCCGCCGAAGACGCGCTGCGGCCCGCCGTCGGGGCTGCGGCCGCGGAAGATGTTGTCCTCGATGCGCTCCAGATCGAGGATCTCCAGCAGCCCGGCGACGCTCTGGGCCGGCTGCTCCGGCTGATCCGGCCGACCGGGCGGCTCGGCGGTTTCGGTCGGCCTGCTCTGTCCGTCCCCACCCATCGGGCACCCCTCCTCAGTCTTCGGCGGCGGGCTCCTTGCCTGCGCACAGGGCCAGCACCGCCTCACCGTAGCGCTCCAGCTTGACCGCCCCCACGCCGGATATGCGCGAGAGCCGCGCGATGTCGTCGGGAACGTGCTCAGCGATGGCCTGCAGGGTGGCGTCGGTGAAGATCACGTATGCCGGGACCTTCTGCTCCTCGGCCGTCTCGCGCCGCCACGCCTTGAGGCGCTCCAGCAGTTCCTCGTCGTAGTCGGCCGGGCAGCCGCCGCACCGCGCGAGCTTGCGCTCGGCGGCCTCGGTGAGGGTGTTCCCGCAGATCCGGCACCGCACCACCTTGGCCTGCCTGCGGTTGTCGCGGCCGGCCAGCGACGGCGAGGCCGGGCGGAGGCCGTCGAGGAAGCGCGAGGGCTTGCGGCCCTTGCGGCCGCCGGGCGAGCGCGACAGCGCCCACGACAGCGACAGGTGCTCGCGGGCGCGGGTGACGCCGACGTAGAACAGCCGGCGCTCCTCCTCGACCTGCTCGGCGGACTCGGCGAAGACGATCGGCATGAGCCCTTCGGTCAGGCCGACCAGGAAGACCGCGTCCCACTCCAGGCCCTTGGCCGAGTGCAGGCTCGCCAAGGTCACGCCCTCGTACTCGGGGGCGTGCTCGGTGGCGACACGGGCGTCCAACTCCTCGGCGAAGTCGTCCATGGTCGCGCCGGGCCGAGCGGCGGCGACGTCCTCGGCCAGCTGGGCCAGCGCCGCCAGCGACTCCCAGCGCTCGCGCGCCTGCCTGCCCTCGGGCGGCTCTGGGGTCAGCCCGAGCGGGGCGAGGATGTCGCGCACCGTCTGCACCAGCGGGTCGGACCCCGCGCCCTGGCGCGCACCGCGCAGCGTGTGCACGGCCTGGCGGATCTCGGGGCGCTCGAAGAACCGGGTGGCGCCGCGCACGGTGTAGGCAACCCCGGCGTCGGCGAGCGCCTGCTCGTAGGCGGCCGACTGGGCGTTGGTTCGGAAGAGCACCGCGATCTCGCGCGCCGGTGTGCCGGCGTCGATCAGCGCCGCGATCTTGCGCGCCACGGACGTGGCCTCGGCCGGCTCGTCGTCGTACTCGGTGTAGAGGGGGTCGGGGCCGTCCGGGCGCTGGGCCAGGAGCTCCAGGCGGTGTTCGGCGGCCGCGCCGCGGGCGTGCTTGAGCGCGCCGTTGGCCACCCGCACCACCTGGGGGGTGGAGCGGTAGTCGCGCACCAGACGCACGACGGTGGAATGCGGATAGGCGGCGGAGAAGCCCGTCAGGTAACCGGGGGTGGCACCGGCGAAGGAGTAGATCGTCTGGTTGGGGTCGCCCACCACGCAGACGTCGTCGCGGTCGCCCAGCCAGGCGTCCAGCAGGAGCTTCTGCAGCGGATTGACGTCCTGGAACTCGTCGACGACGAAGTAGCGGTACTGGTCGCGGACGCGGTCGGCGATCTGGGGGTGCTCGGCGATCATGGCCGCGGTCAGCTCCAGCATCGACTCGAAGTCGAGCAGGTTGCGGTCGCGGCACCGCTCCTCGTAGGCCTCGTAGGCCCGGGCTACGTCGTGCACGGGCATGGGCGCGGTGCGGCCCGCTTTGGCGATGGACTTCTCGTAGTCGAAGGGGCGCACCTGGGTGGACTTGGACCACTCGATCTCGCCGGCGAGGTCGCGCAGGCCGGTCCGGTCCAGCTGCAGCCCGCAGGCGTGGGCGGCCCGGGCGACCTCTTGGATCTTGCTCTCGATCAGGGACGGCATCGGGCCGCCGATCGCCTGCGGCCAGAAGTAGGAGAGCTGGCGCACCGCGGCGGAGTGGAAGGTGCGCGCCTGCACCCGCGGGGCGCCCAGGGCGCGCAGCCGCCCGCGCATCTCGCCGGCGGCGCGGGTCGTGAAGGTCACCGCGAGGACCTGCTGCTCGGCAACCACTCCGGCGGCCACCGCGTGCGCGATGCGGTGGGTGATGGCGCGCGTCTTGCCGGTCCCGGCCCCCGCCAGGATGCACACGGGGCCGCGCAGGGCGCGTGCCGCCTCAAGCTGTTCGGGATCGAGACCCTCCAGCACGCGGTCCGGGTCCATGCTTGCGCCTCCATTCCGCTGCGGCTCCGGCACCGGAGCCGCCGGGCGGGCCGTGGGGTTCGGGTCGGGTCGGCTCCGTTGGCTGCGGCCACATCCGGCCGCGCCGAGCACATCCGCCCGCTCAGTCTCTCAAGTCTCAGGGGCCCGGCGCGCACGACCAAGCCGGACCCGCCTGCTGTGGAGGGGGATCGCGGGCGCCCTCAGCCGCGGCGAGAGCGTCGGCGCAGGTCGCCGCTGCCCTGCGGGGGACCGCGAGTCTTTCGGAACCGGGGTGTGCCCCCTCGCGTCCCACCAGCTGACACGAAGCGGCGCCGGGAAGCTCGACGGGGCGCGCGGCGTTGGAAAGGATCGGCGTTCCACGCCGCGTCCCGCAGATCCGAACTGTCGGGACCTGCCCCTACGGTCGAAGGAGAAATGGCGATGACCACCCAGAACGGCGGTCCGATCACGATGTACACCACGCCCTGGTGCGGCTTCTGCAAGAGGCTGAAGAGCCAGCTCTCGCGTGAGGGCATCGGGGTCGACGAGGTGGACATCGAGCAGACACCCGACGCCGCCGAGTACGTCATGCGGGTCAACGGCGGCAACCAGACGGTTCCGACGCTGGTCTTCGCCGACGGCTCGGCGATGACCAACCCGTCGCTGGCCCAAGTCAAGGAGAAGCTCGCGGCGTCGGTCTCGTGACCGACCGGCGCCCTGCGCCGGGCCGCCGCCAACGCGGGCGGCGGCCGCCGCCCTGCACGGGGGAGTGAGGATATGGGGAAAGACGTGACGTCGAACAGCGCCGCCGGCGCGACGGCCGCCGAGGCAGCCGTAGCCGGTGTGATCCGGCGGACCTCCGGCGGATGGCGGGTGAACAACGGCGAGGAGCTGCCCGAGCTGCTCAACGCCATGGTGCTCGCCGACCTGCTGGCCGCCGAGGAGCAGCCGCGCGGCTCGGCGCCCGCTCCCCCGCGCGGGTCCGGCGGCGACGGGGATGAGGACGAGCAGGCGCGCCTGAGGCTGACCGTCGCGCAACTGGAGCACGCGCTGCACACCCGCGTCGTCACCGAGCAGGCCATCGGCGTCCTCTCCGAGCGCCACGGGATGACCCCGCGCAAGGCCTTCGAGCTGCTGCGGTCGGCGTCGCGCTCGCGCGGCCGCAAAGTCGCCGAGATGGCCCGCGAAGTGGTGGCCAGCTCAACCAACCCCCTGACCGCCCTTCCCGGCGAGCTCGCCGCCGAGGGCGCCGCCGCGCAGGCGGCCCCCCGCCGCAGCGGCTGACACGGCGGCACCGCGGCACGCCGCTCGGCCGGGGGGCGGTTCGCGCCCGGGGCCGCACGAGGCCGCGGGGGCCGCACAGGACGCGCCTACCACTCCCCGGGCAGTCGACCGCCGTACCACTGCTCGATGAGCTTGCGGGCGATCGAGACCGAGCCCGGCAGCAGAACCTCGCCCGACTCCACCGCCTCGCGCAGGGCCGCGCGGGTGAACCAGCGGACATCGGAGATCTCCTGGTCGTCCGTACGCTCGGCCTCCCCCGTGGCGCGGGCCGTGTAGCCCAGCATCAGGCTGCGCGGGAACGGCCAGGGCTGCGACGCCTGATACCGCGGGGCGGACACGGCCACGCCGGTCTCCTCGGCGACCTCGCGCACCACGGCCTGCTCCAGGGACTCCCCCGGCTCGACGAACCCGGCGAGCACCGAGTAGCGGCCTTCGGGCCAGCGCGGATTGTGGCCGAGCAGGCACTCCTCGGTCCCGCCGGTTTCGCGGTGCACCAGCATGATCACGGCCGGGTCCGTGCGCGGATAGTTCTCCGTACCCTCGCGGGTGCACACCCGCAGATGGCCGGCGGCGGCAGGGCGGGCGGGGGCCCCGCAGGCCGGGCAGAAGCGGTGGGTGGCGTTCCAGTGGGCCAGCGCGACGGCGCGGGTGAACAGGCCGGAGTCGCGGTCCCCCAGCAGCGCGCCGGCCTCGCGCAGCGATGCGGGTTCGGCGCCGGGCGGCTGCGGCACCTGCGCGTCCGGCTCGGCGAGGACCGCGAAATACGCCCGCCGTGATTCGTCGACTCCGAGCAGGAACCGCTCGCCCTCGGGGGCCTCGGCGGGCGAGGCGAAGACCAGGTGCGGCCCGTCGGCACCGGCGGCCACCAGGGCGCGCGAGCGGCGGGCCGTGCGCGCCTGGACGCCGTCGGCCGGGTCGCCGTCCCGCAGGACCAGCACGCGTGTCTCGGGGTCGGCCCAGGTCTTGTCCAGCCACTCCTCGTCGCCGCGCCGATGGCCGGCCTGATCGACAGTGCCGCGGGACAGGGCTGGGATCTCATCGAAGGAATGCATCGGCTCTTCTCGTCATAGGGAGGCGGGGACCGGTCCCCGCGGCGCCGCGGTCCGCGCGCCGCCCGGGCGGGACGGGAGCGGGCGCTCAGCCGCAGGTGTGCGGCCCGGCGGTCCCGCAGGACTCGCGGGAGCTCACTGCTCCTGCTGTGCGCCCAGGCGGTCCCACAATCGGGCGGCGCTCTCGGCTCCCTTGAGCAGCAAGGGGATCTCGACCTTCTCGTTGGGCGCGTGGATGCGGTCCTCGTCCAGCCCGACGGCGAGGAAGACCAGCGGCGCACCGAGGACATCGGCGATGTCGGCCTCGGGGCCGCTGCCGCCCTCGCGCGTGAACAGCACCTCGGTGCCGAACGCCTCTTCCATCGCGGAACGCGCCGCCTGCACCGCAGGCGAGCCGATGTCGGAGGCGCAGGCGCGCACGCCCGGACCGCCGAACGCCACCTCGGCGCCGAGTCCCGCGGGGACGCGGTCGGCGACGAACGCGCGCACCCGCTCCTGCACGTGGGCGGGCTCCTGGCCGGGCACCAGCCGGAAGCTGACCTTGGCGTGCGCCGAACGGGGGACGATCGTCTTGGCGCCCGCACCGGTGTGACCGCTCCACATCCCGTTGATCTCGGCGGTGGGCCGCACCCAGAGGCGCTCCAGAGTGCTGTAGCCCTTCTCGCCGGATGCGGTCGGGCTCCCGGCGGTGCGCAGCCACTCGGCCTCGTCGAAGGGCAGCTTGGCGAGGAGGGCGCGCTCCTCGTCGCCGATCTCCGCCACACCGTCGTAGAAGCCGGGTACGGCCACCCGCCCGCGATCGTCGTGCAGCCCGGCGAGGAGGCCGGACAGCACCCGGGCGGGGTTGGGGACCGCGCCGCCGAAGGAGCCGCTGTGCACGTCGGTGTCGGGGCCGGTGACGGTGATCTCGCAGTCGGTGAGCCCGCGCATGCCCACGCACATCGAGGGAACGTCGCCCGACCACATGGTGGTGTCGGAGATCACCACGACGTCGCAGGCCAGGCGGTCGCGGTTGCGTTCGAGTAGCGCGGCGAAGTGCGGCGAGCCGGACTCCTCCTCGCCCTCGACGAGCATCCGCAGCGTCACCGGCGGCGCGCCCGTGCCGGAGGCCGCGAGGCCCGCCTCCACACCCAGGGCGTGGAAGAGGACCTGCCCTTTGTCGTCGGAGGTGCCGCGTCCGGTCAGCCGGTCGCCGTGCTCCTCGGCGGCGAAGGGGTCGGTGTCCCACCCGTCGGCCGCGCGCGCCGGCTGCACGTCGTGGTGACCGTAGACCAGGACGACGGGCGCGCCCGGGTCGGCCGCGGGCCATTCGGCGAAGACGGCGGGCATTCCGCCGGTCTCCCAGATCTCCGCGGTGGGGAACCCGGTGGCCGCAAGGCGGTCGCGCAGCCACTCCGCCGAGCGGCGCACGTCGCCGTGGTGCTCGGGATCGGCGGAGACGGACGGGATCGCGACCCACTCCTTGAGCGCGGCGACGAACTCTCCGCGGTGCCCTTCGATGTAACCGCGCACATCCATGCCCGACCGCTTCCCTTCCCTCGACCTGCTTTGGCGGCGGATCACCGCTGATCCGAGCCTAGCCCCAGCCGCCCCTCGCCGACGGAGGGGCACCGGGGCTCGCGAAGGACCGCCCCGGCGACGGCGTCACGCTCCTCCGCCGGCCGATACCCCGGAGCCACGGCGACGTGATACCTCGGCACCATGCCCGGGGCGCGACCGGCGGCCTAGGGTTGCGGTGAGCTTGACCGCGGCCTCCGCCGCGATCGGCGCGGCTCGGCCCGGTACGAGGTCTCGACAGTGGGCGGGAAATGTCCGACGAAGAGCGATCGGCTGATGCCGGTGCACACCCCCGGCAGCGCGGCTCGGGCGCGGCAGGAGGCGGCCCCTCGCTGCTGGCCGGGATCCTGGACGCGCTGTGGCAGCGTCCGAGCAACGTCGCGCGGCAGCTGCCCGACGACGGCTCCCTGGCCGCCGCACCTCCGCTGCTCGGCGGGGTGTGCGCCGGGATCGCCGCGCGGCGCGGCCGCCCGGCCGCGGAGGTGCGGCGGCGCTTCGCCCGGCCGGTGGCGCCCCTGCTCGCCTACCCGCTGCTGTGGCTGGTGCGGATAGCCGAGCGACCGGACGCCGAGGGGCGCGAACGGTTCGACGGGATCCTCTTCGCGGCGGCGGCCGCGCTGGCCGTCTCCGTGGCGAGCGCTGCGGAGCTGAGCGCCGCCGCCCCCGGCTTCGTCGCCGCGGCATTGGGGGTCGCGCTCGGCGCGCCGCTGCTCGCTCTGCGGACCTCCGTGCTGCTGGCCTGGCGGTGGATGACGGCGGCGCTGCTCGTGGCGTCGCCGGCGTATACGGCCGACTTCGTGCCCTTTCCCTCCGCAGCCGTTCCGGCCTACCTGGCCGTACTGTTCCTTGTGGGAACCCAGTACGCCCGGCCAGTGGTGGTCGCCGCCGGCATGTGCACGGCGGCGATGGCGGTGGTGGCCGCGCTGGCGGTTCCGGCCGCGGCGCCGTGGTCGGCGGTCGTCGCGGCCGCGGCCCTTCTGCTCGGCGACAACGTGCGGATGCGCCGCGAGTACGCCGGCCGGCTGCGCCACGCCCCCGGCGCCGTGCGCAGCGTCGGTGCGGGGTCCGCCGGCGCCGTGCCGCAGGGCGCCGCCCGCGGCGCGCTGCCCGCGGACCCCGCTTCCCCCGCACGCGAAGGCGGCGAGGGCGGCGCCGCCGCGCGGGCGCGCCGCTCGGGCGGCGTGCCGGGCCCGGCGTCGGTCGCCCGCGCCGTGGCCGACGCCCTATGGCGCACACCCGCGGAGCGGCCCCACGGCCCGCTGCGGCTACTGCACGGGGCGGTCCGCCCTTCCGACGGCCGGATCGTCGGGGGCGTGTGCGCGGCGTTCGCGCACGGTTCCCAGCCCATGGCAGTCACCCTGCGCGTGCTGTTCGCGGCGGTCGCCTTCCCGCTGGGCGTGCCCGTCTACCTGCTGCTGTGGATTCTCCTGCCGCGCGAGGGCGAAGTCCCCGACGAGGACGGCGAGGGCCCCTTGCCGCCTGTACTGCCCCGCGAGGCGACGGCGTGGTTCCTGCTGCTCGGGGTCGGCGTGGGAATCTCGGCCCTGGCCGCAGTGCAGCTGGTGCAGTTTCACGGCATCGACCCGATGGCCGCGGTCCCCCTCGGCCTCGCGCTCGGCCTCCCGTTCGCGCTCCTTCCGGTCGCGCCCCTGCTGGCGTGGCGTATCACGGCGGCAGGCATGTTCGCCTCGCTGGTCGCCGTCGCACTCTTCTCGCCCCCGGTGGTCGGGGGCAGCTTCGTGTCGGAGAGCTTCTGGCCGTGGCCGATCGCCGCGCTGGTGTCGCTTCCCGTCGTGCTCTACGCGGTCGCCGTCACCTACCCGGGCCGGACCGCCGCCGGGGTCGGCGTGGTCACCGCAGCCGACATCGCCGCCGCCTCCCTTCTCGTGGGCACCCCTGCTGGGCAGGCGCTCTGGATCGCCGCGATCGTGCCGGTGGTGCTGCTGTTCGGCTACAACGTCCGCAGCCGGCGCGCGGCTCAGCGGCAGCTCGCGCAGGAGAGCGCCCTGCGCCGCCGCGACCGCGCCCGCCAGGCCGTACTGGAGGAGCGTTCGCGCATCGCACGCGAACTGCACGACGTTGTGTCCCACCACATGTCGATGATCGCCATCCAGGCCGACGCCGCGCCCTACAAGTTCACCGATCTGCACCAGGGGCCCGCCGCGACCTTCACCACCATCCGCGACGCCGCCCGCGAGGCCTTGGCGGAGATGCGGCGCGTGGTGGGGCTGCTCCGCGAGGAGGACGAAGTGCCCGAGGGTGCTCCGCAGCCGGGGCTCGCACTGCTTCCCGAGCTGGTGGCAAACGCCCGAAGGGCCGCCATGGACGTCACGCTGGAAGGCGGCCCGGAGGCGGCGGGCGGCGCCGCCCGCGGCCTCCCCGACGCGGTGGACCTGTCCGCCTACCGGATCGTGCAGGAGTCGGTGAGCAACGCAGGACGGCACGCTCCGGGTGCGCCGGTCTCCGTCGCGCTGTCGCGCACCGCCGAGGCGCTCACGGTGCGCGTGGCCAACGGGCCGCCCGGCCTCGGCGGCGCAGAGGCGGCGGACGGCGCGCGCCCCGAGTCTGTGCCCGCCACCGTGTTCGACTCCGGCGGGCACGGACTGATCGGCATGCGCGAGCGGGTGGCCATGCTCGGCGGGCAGCTGCGGGCGGCGCCCACCGAAGGCGGCGGGTTCGACGTCGTGGCCGAGCTTCCGCTGGACGCCGCGGCGGACCCCGCCCCCGCCGATCCGGATTAAGCTCGGCTCCGTGCCCATCACCGTGATCGTCGCCGACGACCAGGACATGGTCCGCGACGGCATCGCCACACTGCTCGACGCGGCCGAGGACATCTCCGTGCTGGCCCAGGCCGCCGACGGCGGCGAAGCCGTGGCCCTGGCCCGCCAGCACCGCCCCGACGTGGTGGTGATGGACGTGCGCATGCCCTCGACGAACGGGCTCACGGCCACCCGCGAGATCGTCGGCGAGAGCGGCGAAGGCGGTTCCCGGGTGCTGATGCTGACCACCTTCGACCTCGACGAGTACGTCTACGAGGCCCTCGGCGCGGGCGCCAGCGGCTTCCTGCTCAAGGACGCGCCGGTGGAGGACCTGCGCGCCGCGGTGCGGGTCGTCGCCGAGGGCGAGGCGCTGCTGGCGCCCTCGATCACCCGGCGGCTGATCGCCGACATCGCCCGCGGACGCCGCGAGAAGGTCCACGCGCGGCCGGAGATCGTCGAGACGCTGACCCCGCGCGAGGCCGACGTGCTGCGCTACATCGCCCGCGGCCTGTCGAACGCCGAGATCGCCGCCGAGCTGTTCCTCGCCGAGCAGACCGTGAAGACCCACGTCGGCCGCATCCTCACCAAGCTCTCCCTGCGCGACCGCACCCAGGCCGTCGTGTTCGCCTACGAGACCGGCCTCGTGTAGAGGCGGGGCCGGAGGAGCGCGTGCAGCCGCCCCGCACTGCCGGACGGGCCCCGCCCGTGATCCGGCCCCGCGCGGAGCGCGGAGTGGGGCACGCGCTCGGCGGCGGTCCGGACCCTCCGCAAGCCTCGCGCGGACCGCGGCGGCGCCGGTGCGTCACCCGCAGGGACCACGCCCCGGTTCGCTCTCAGCGGTGACGCGCCTGCGGTATCCGGATTCGTAGCGTCATGCCCCATGATTCGACGGTTACCTGCCTTGCTGCTCTGCGCAGTGCTGGCCTGCGTGGGCCTGGGCTGCGGCGCGCGTGCCGGCGCCGCGGCGAAGTCTCCGCCCCCGGATCCGCTGGAATACGGCGACGCAGTGGTGGAAGGCCACCGGATCCTGGCGGAGGACCCCTCCGGCTCCGGGCGCGTGGTGGAGGTGCTGGGCGACCTCGACGGCGCCGAGCACGTCGCCGTCGTCGTCCCCGGGGCGGGGCAGACCCGGGACAACTTCCGCGCAAACCCCGCCGAACCGGGCACGGTGCCGCTGGCCAACGGCCGCGCGCTGTACGCGGCGATGCGCGACCGGGCATCCATGCGCGAGACCGCCGTGGTGGTGTGGCTGGGCTACCTGCCGCCGCAGGGCCACAGCCTGGAGCTCGCCGGCATCGTAGGGGCCCGCCGCGGCGCGGATGCCCTGGTCCGATTCACGCGCGAGGTGCTGCCCGCCGACGCGCACGTGACCCTCACCTGCCACAGCTACGGCACCGCCGTGTGCGGGCTGGCCGCCGCGCATGCGAACGTGGCCGACGACGTCGTCGCACTGGCCTGCCCGGGCATGGGCGTGACCGACGGCGCCGCGATCCGCGCGCGGGTGTGGACCACGCGCGCACCCGACGACTGGATCCGCTGGGTGCCCAGCGTGCGCGCGGGGCCCGTGGGGCTGGGCGCCGACCCGATGGACCCGGGGTTCGGCGCCGTCCGCTTCGACCCGGGCGACATCAGCGGCCACACGCAGTACTACCGGCCCGGCAGCGCCGCCCTGGCCGCCACCTCCGCCATCGCGGTGGGCGAGCGCGCCGCGGTCGCGTCCGCGGGGCCCAAACCCCGTTGATCTTGTAGCTATCGTGATGAAAAACGATTTCCAGTGACGATGGCTACAAGATCAACGGTGATACCCCGACTCCGATCCGGGACCCGCCGTCACGCACCGCGTGGTCAGGCCCGGGACAGGACCTCCCGCAGTGTCGCGGCGAACGCCTCGGGCTCGCCCTCCATACCGAACTCACCGGACATGAATCCGCCGTGGTGGCTGGGGAACACGACCGGCTCGACGCCAAGGCGCTCGGCGACGCCGAACGCGGCGCGACCGGGCATCGCGGCCGCGGACTCCCGCCCCGCCGCCAGGACGATCCGGGTCGGCGCGGCGGCCAGGGCGTCGTAGTCGAACACGTTGGCGGGGCCGTTGCGGATGTTCTGGCCCAGAAGCGGGTCGTCGCGGGAACCGTCGTCCTCGGTGGGCAGCCCGAACTGCGCCGGATCGGGTGCGGGCCGGTCCGGGTAGTCCGCGGGCAGCGGTCCCGAGAACTGCACGAGGGCGATGAACTTCGCCATCGCCGGCCCCATCCCGCTGCGGTGGTAGGTGTCGTAGATGTCCTCGCACACGGCGGTGATCTGCTCGCGGTCCGGCAGGACCTCGGCCACCGGCGGCTCGTGGGCCACCAGCGTGCGCACCCGCTCGGGGTGCCGCGACACCAGGACGAGACCGTTGAGCGCGCCGCCGCTGCTGCCGAACAGGTCCACCCGGTCGACCCCGAGGGCTCCGATCACCCGGCGCAGGTCTTCTGCGTGCTCCTGGGGCGTGGTCTCGGACGCGCCGTCGGTGCGGGGGCTGCGCCCCACGCCGCGCGGGTCGTAGGTCACAACGGGGCGGTCGCCGAAGTATCCCGCCAGCGTGGTGAACCCGCTCGCCTCCATCGGCGAGCCGACCATCATGAGCACGGGAGCCTCGGCCGTCGCCCCGCCCAGGTCACCCCGCACATCGAAACGGATGGTCGCGCCGGGGGCGTCGACCGTACGGGTCTCGGGCTCGCGGATCGTCGGTTCCGTCATGGCGCTGCTCCTCACGTCGGTGCGGTCTACCGGTGCAGACCAGCGGACGCGGCGAAACTCACCGCTCTTCGAACCACATGTTGTCGCCGATCTACGACATTCCGACTCCTCCGACCCACCTGCCCCGGTCCCGAAGGGGCGAGCCAGTCGGTGTCGCGACCGCCGACCTGCCCCGGCGCCCCCTGGCAGCCGCCCTCAGCCGCGGCCTCACTCGCCGGGCAGGTCCTCCAGCAGGGCCGCCAGGCCCTCGGCGTCGAGCAGGTCCGCCGGGCGGACGGTCTCCTGCGCGCGGACGTAGTGGAAGGCCGCCTGCACATCGTCCAACCGAACCCCGGCCAGCTCGGCCCAGGCGATCCGGTACGCCGCCAGCTGCACGGCGACCGCTTTCCGCTCGGCGGCGGTCTGGGGCGGGCGGCCGGTCTTCCAGTCGACGACGTCGTAGGTGCCGCCGTCCTCGTCGTGGAAGACCGCGTCCATCCGCCCGCGCACGAGGCGGTCGCCGATGATCGTCTCGAAGGGGACCTCGACGTCGAGCGGGACGCGCCCGCCCCACGCGCCTGCCTCGAACCGCCGCTGCAGCTCGGCCAGGTCCTCGTCGCCTCCGGCGCCGTCGTCGGCCGCCCCGGGCAGCTCCCCGGGGCCCAGGAGGCTCTGCTGGCCGAACCGCTGCTCCAGCCAGGCGTGGAAGGCCGTCCCGCGCCGGGTGTGCGGCGCGGGCGGTCGCGGGAGCGGGCGTCGGATCCGACGGGCCAGCGCCGATGGGTCGCGGGCCAGCGACACCAGGGACGACACGGAGAGGTGGGCGGGCAGTTCGACGGGGATCGTGCCGTCCGTATCGGCCGGGGCCGAGTCGCGGTGTGCCAGCAGCAGGTCGGTGTCGCGGCGCCACCCGTCGAGGCTGCGCCGCATGGACGCCGGCATGCGCGCCCGGTCGAGCAGGGCGAGCCATCGCTCACCCTCGGTCTCCTCGTGCGCGGCGGGGCCGGCGGCCGGACCGCCCGTACCACCGTCAGGAGCGGCACCGCCCCCGGCCGCGTCGGCGCCGGTGTCCGCGGCATCGCCCGACGCTGCGCCTCCGGGCCCGTCCCCTGCGTCCTCCTCCGCCGGGGCGCGCCGCGCCCGCGCCACCAGCTCGGCGCCCGCGAGGATGTCGCGGTGGCGCCGCGCGGCGGCGTCGCCGTCCTCCTCGGGCGAGCGCGGCCAGGCCACCGGCTCGGCCTCGACGGTCTGCGGGTTGGACTCGCCCTCCTCGGGTTGCGGTGCCCACGCGGCGACCCGCCCGGCCCCCTGCTCGCAAGCCTCGCGGACTTCCTCCAGGAACACCGACGGCCCCCGCTGGGCGGAGCTCGCGTGTCCCCACCAGTGGCCCGAGCACAGCAGCCCGAAGGAGGCCCGGGTCACCGCGACGTAGGCCAGCCGGCGCTCCTCCATGAGGTGGCGGTCGCGGTCGGCGGCGACGAACGCCTCGATGCTCTCCTTGTCCACGTCGGCGAGCTTGGGCAGGCCCGCCGCGTCGCCGCGCAGCGGGAACGGCAGCTTCTGCTCCTTGCTGACCCAGCCGCCGACGTCGCGCGCCCGGGTGGGGAACACCGGCGACGAGGTGCCGCCTGACATTCCCGGCACCGCGACCAGCGGCCACTGCAGCCCTTTCGCGGCGTGCACCGTCATCAGCTTGACGGTGTCGCTGCCGCCGACCCGCTCGCCCGGCTCCAGCCCCTTCTCTGCGTCCTCGGCCGAGCGCAGGTATGTCAGGAAGGTGCCCAGCGTGGGGTCATCGCTGTTCCCGACGAACCGCACCGCCGCGTCCAGGAACGCGTCCAGGTCGGCGCGGGCGGCGACGGGGTCGCGGCCGGGCCGCGCCGCCACCTCGACGTCCAGACCGAGCGTGCGCTCGACCTCGCCGATCAGGTCGGGCAGCGACTGGGCGGCCGCGCGGCGCAGCGCCCGCATCTCCGCGCCGAGGGCGGCCAGCCGCCGGTAGCCGGTCTGGGAATAGTGCTCGGGCGCACCGGGGTCGTCCAGCGCGTCGACGAGGCTGCCGCTCTCGGCGGTGAGGTCGAGGACGGTACGGCGCAGCAGGTCCTCGTCATCGTCGTCCTCGGTCTCCTGCGCGGACGGCGCCAGGTCGCGGCGCGTCTCCTTCGCGAGCTCGGCCGCCCGCTCGCCCAGCGCGACGAGGTCGCGCGGCCCCAGGCGCCAGCGGGGGCCGGTCAGCAGCCGGGCCAGCTCGTTTCCGGCGGTGGGGTCGTGCAGGACCCGCAGCGTGGCGATGACGTCGCGGACCTCGGGCACCGTCATCAGCCCGCCGAGCCCGACCACCTCGACCGGGATCCCCTCGTCCTCCAGCGCCTCGCGCAGCACCGGGAACTGCGAGCGCTTGCGGCACAGCACCGCCACGTCGCTGTAGCGCAGTCCCTCGCCCCCTTCGCCGGGGGGCCATTCGGCGCCGTCGGGGGCGAGGCGGAAGGGCTGGTCGATGGCCGCGCGCACGGTCTCGGCGATCCAGCGCGCCTCCTGCGTCTCGGTGCGAAAGAGCCCGCCGGCCACCGCGCCGCGGCCGCGCCGGGCCGCACCGGGGTGGAGGACCGGCACGTAGCCGCTCTCCTCGCGCAGCGGATCGGCGATCCGCCGCGCGACCTGGAGCACGCGCTCGCCGTTGCGGAAGCTGGTCGCCAGCTTGCGCACCGGCGCCGGCCGCCCCGGCGCGGCGGGGAAGTCGGTGGGGAAGCTGGTGAGGTTGCCCGAACTGGCGCCGCGCCACCCGTAGATCGACTGGCAGGGATCGCCAACCGCCGTCACCGGGTGGCCGCCGCCGAAGAGCGCCCGCAGCAGCAGGAGCTGGGCGTGGCTGGTGTCCTGGTACTCGTCGAGCAGCACCACACGGAACCGGCTCTGCTCGATCAGCCCGACCTCCGCGTGCCGGGTCGCGATGCGCGCCGCCAGCGCGACCTGGTCGCCGTAGTCCAAGACCTCGCGGTCGCGCTTGGCCGCGATGTAGCGCTCCACCAGCGGCAGCAGCTGCTCGCGGCGCCGCTGCACCTCGCGCAGGCCGCGCGTGGGCGCGAGGGGCTTGCGGGGCAGCGCCGCGACCCGCTCCCCGATCCAGGCGCCGATGCCGCGCACGTCGTCGGGGGTGCGCAGATGGTCGGCGAGCTCGCCCGCCAAGGCCAGCACCCGGTCGGTGACCTCGCGCGGGCCGACCGTGACAGCGTCCATCGGCCCGTCGTAGTCGGCGACGATGCGCGCGGCGAGCTGGTAGGCCTGCCCCTGGCTGAGGAGCCGGACGGAGGGCTCGACCGCCTCGCGCAGGGCGTGGTCGCCGACCAGGCGGGCGGCGTAGGAGTTGTAGGTGGAGACCGCGGGGTCGCCGTCGAGGACCTCCTCGGGTACCTGCTCGGTCTCGCGCAGCTGGTCCAGCCGCGTGCGCACCCGCTCGGCCAGCTCGGCCGCCGCCTTGCGGGTGAACGTCAGGCCCAGCACGTGCTCGGGTCGCACCAGGCCGTTGGCCACCAGCCACACGACGCGGCCGGCCATGGTCTCGCTCTTGCCGGAGCCCGCGCCGGCCACGACCACGCCCGGCTCCAGCGGCGAGGCGATGACGTCGGCCTGCTCGGCGGTGGGCTCGGTCCGGCCCAGGAGGCGCGCGAGCTCGGTCGGGTTGAACCGGCGCCCGGGAAAGGCCGCACCCGTGTCGGGCGCCGCCGCGGACCCGTACTGCGCGGCCGTCACACGCGCTTCCCCTCGTCGTGCGCCGGGCAGCTGGAGCGGACGGCGCAGGAGTCGCAGAACTCGTTGCGCACCGCCTGGAACCGGGCGCCGGACATGCCCTCGGCGACGCCGCGCACCAGCTCCGCCGACCAGCCCGGCTCGGGGTCCTCGCCCAGCGGGCCCTGCGCCTGGGTGCGGGCGCCGTGCTTGAAGGACGCCTTCGTGCCGACCTGCACCAGCTCGGCTCCGCCGGGCGCGGTCAGCCCGAACTGGGCGAACGCCGACTCCAGCACGGCCAGCTGGTAGACGCCGAGCTGCGGGTGGCGCGCGAGCTCGGCGTCCTTGGGCCGCCCGTTGCCGGTCTTGATGTCGACCACCACGGCGCGGCCCTGGGCGTCCTTCTCCAGCCGGTCGACGCGCCCGGTGATCTCGATGCCGCCGATGTCGACCTTGAACCCCTCCTCGGTCACCACGAGCTCGCGCTCGCCGGACTCGTGCCAGGCGATCAGCTTGCGCACCATCTCGTCGGCGCGCTCGCGCTCCTTGCCGGCGAACCACGGGCCGCCGAAGTCCAGTTCGGACCAGATGTCGTCCATGCTGCGCCGGACGTCCTCCATTGCGGCGCCGTCGGCGACGAGCACGGCGACGGCGTGCACGATACTCCCCAGCGCGGAGGTGACCTCCATCGAGGAGGCTCCGGCGGCGTTCTCCAGCAGCCAGCGCAGCTGGCAGGTGGTGAACCGCTCCACCTGGGACGGCGAGACGCGGATGGCTCCCTCGTCGGCCCCGTCGACCAGCGGGCGGTCGTCGGAGACGGCGGTCAGCGCATACCACTCGGCGGGGTCCGCGCCGCGGACGCCTTCGTCGGCGAGCCGCGCGAGGTGGGCGGCAGCGGCGCGGCGCAGCGGATCGGGGCGCTGCGGGTCGGAGACCACAGACCGCAGGTCGGCGACCAGCGCGGGCAGCGACAGCCAGCGGCGCCCCGTGCTGACGCGCTCGGGCTCACCCATGCCGAGCTCGGTGAGGAACCGCGACGGGCGCTCCTCGGTGTCGTCGCCGCCGACGGCGGTGACGACCAGGCGCCGGCGGGCGCGCGTGCAGGCGACGTAGAACAGCCGCCGCTCTTCGTCGAGGAGCTTGGACGCCGCCGCGGCACCGGCCGCCCCGGCGGCGTACTCGGGGCCCGCGCCGGGCGGCGCGCCGAAGCCCGCCGAGGTGTCGACGAGCTGCTCGACGCCCAGCAGCGAGCCGCGCAGCCGCAGATCGGGCCAGTCGCCCTCCTGGACGCCGGCGACCACGGTGAGGTCCCACTCCAGGCCCTTGGACCGGTGCGCGGTGAGGATGCGCACGGCCTCGCCCTCGGGCGCGCGCTCGGCGAGGCTGTCGGCGGGGATCTCCTGGGCCTCCAGGTCCTCCAGGAAGCCCAGCGGCAGACCGGGCGGCAGCCGGTCGCAGTAGCGGGCGGCGCTCTCGAACACGGCGACGACGGCGTCCAGGTCGCGGTCGGCCGCGGCGCCGCGCCTGCCCCCGGCCTGGCTGGCGCGCAGCAGCCGCTCGGACAGTCCGCTGGCCTGCCACACCTCCCACAGCACCTCCTCGGCCGATCCCCCGGCCGCGGCGCGGTCGCGGATCAGCCGGAGGTGGCCGGCGATGCGCCGGGCGGGCGCGGCGACCTCGGGATCGACGAGGGTGAGCTCGCGCGGGTCGCGCAGCGCGTCGGCGATCAGCGCGGAGGAGGGGCGGCTGCCGCGCGGGTGGGCGTGCGCGGCCCCGTCCGAGGGCTCGGGCTCCGGGGCGGCGTCGGGGCCCTGCTCCTCGCCGCCGGGGCCGTCGCGAGCGTCCCCGCCCTCGCCGGAGTCGGCGGGCGCTTCGCCGGCGCGGCGCTGTGCCGCGCGGTAGTCGAGGTCGAGGCGGCGCAGCGCGCGGGCGAGCCGGCGCAGCCGTACCGTGTCGGCCTCGCCGAAATGGCTGGTGAGCAGTTCGTGCGCCGCGGCCTCGTCGATGGTCTCGGGACGCAGCGCGCAGCGGAGGAGGAGCAGCAGCGCGCGCACGACGGGCTCGACGGCCAGCGGCATCTCGTCGCCGCCCACCGCCACGGGGACCCCGGCGGCCGACAGCGCGCGGCGCAGTGTCGGAAGCTGCTTGCTGGCCGAGCGGACCAGGACCGCCATCTGCGACCACGGCACTGCGTCGATGAGGTGCGCGCGGCGCAGGATGTCGGCGATGACCGCGGCCTCCTGCGCCGGGCTCTCGGCCAACAGCACCTGCGCCTCGCCCTCGGGGGCGGAGCCCGCCGGCGTCAGCGCGCGGTGCGCGTTCACCGGGCCGCCCCCGGGGGCCGGGGCGGCGGGCAGGCGGCGGGCCACCCCGCGCGAGGCCGTGAGCAGCCCCGCTCCGCTGCGCCGGCACGTGCGCAGTGCCACGACCGGGGCGGGCTCGCCGCCGGGCGAGGGGAAGCGCCGCGGGAACTCGAGGATGTTGCGCACGTCGGCGCCGCGGAAGCCGTAGACGGACTGGTCGGGGTCCCCGACCGCCACCAGGTCGCGACCCTCGCCCGCCAGCGCGTACAGCAGCTCCTCCTGGGCGGGGTCGGTGTCCTGGTACTCGTCGACGAAGACGACCTCGCGGGCGGCGCGTTCGCGCGCCTGGACCCCGGGGTCGTTGAGCAGGTTGGCCGCCACCCGCACGAGCTCGGCGTAGTTGAAGGTCGGCACCGGGGCGACGTCGAAGCGGCCGGTGTAGCGGTCCAGGAAGTCGCCCGCGGCCACCCAGTCGTCGCGACGGTACTCCCGGCCGAGCCGGTCGAGGGCGGCGGAGTCGATGCCGCGCTCCTGGGCGCGCATCAGGAAGTCGCGCAGCTCCTCGGCGAATCCGCGGGTCTCCAGCGCGGGCCGCAGCCGCTCGGGCCACATGGCGGCGCCGTCGGCGGACTCGCCGGCCAGGAGCTCGCGGACCTCCATCAGCTGCTCGGGGCCGGAGAGCAGCCGCGGTGCATGGTCGCCCTGGAGTCCGAACTCGCGCCGGATCAGCGCATAGGCGTAGCTGTGGAACGTGAGGGCGAGGGGCTCGCGCGTGGTGCGGCGCAGGCGCGCGGTGATGCGCTCGCGCAGCTCCTGAGCGGCCTTGCGGCTGAAGGTGAGCACGAGGATCCGGGCGGGGTCGACACCGCGGTTCTCGATGCGGTCCACCACCGCCTCGACGACGGTGGTGGTCTTGCCGGTCCCCGGCCCGGCCAGCACCAGCAGCGGGCCGCCCTTGTGCGCGACGACCCGGCGCTGGTTGTCGTCCAGGAGCGGCGGCGGCACCTCTGCGTGCACACGCCGCACAAGACGATACGGGGATGAGTCCACCCCTCCTAGTTCACCAGACCCCCACGACAATCCGGGGCGGTACCGGATATCACGCGTATCACCGCCGCCCGCGGGCGGGGAGCCGGGCCGGGCCCGTTCCGGCTGGGCGAACTAGTCGAACAGGTGCACGCCGCACTCGGGCCACTGCCCCTGCCAGTTGCCGCCGACCATGTCGTAGAGCTTCTGCGCGCGCATGGTCTGCTCGCTGGCACTCGCCTCTGCGGGGTTGCCGGTGCCGCCGGCGGACTGCCAGGTCGACATGGAGAACTGGTAGAGGCCGTAGTAGCCGGCCGGGTTGGTCGCCGTGGGGTCGCCGCCCGACTCGCATTCGGCGAGCGCGGCCCAGTTCAGGCTGGAGGCCTCAGCGGAGGAGTCGATCTCGGGCTCGGACTTGGTGCCGATCTCGGTGATGCCTTTGACCGGCTTCTTGACGACCTCTTCCTTGACGACGTAGTCGGTCTTCACGCCCTTTTCCATGATCTTGGCCGTGGTGACCTTCTTGACGCCGTCCTTCGGCTTCTTCACCACTTTCTCCTCGCCCTCGGGCAGGTCGGGGTTCTCGCGCTCCTCGACCTCCGCCTCGATGGGGACCTCTTCGGTCTTGGGTTCGGTGAGCAGCTGCGTCACTTCGACGACCATGCCGTCGGTGGGCTCGGTGGACGCCTTGGGCTTGACCTTGTCGTGCTCGCCCAGAGTGATGCCGTTGTCCTTCAGGACCTGCTCGACCGTGCCGGCGGTGGTCGCGGTCTCGATCCGCGCGCGGTCGCGCAGGATGACGACCCGGCGGGCGGCGGCCGCCTCGACCTCCAGGCCCGACGCGGGGATCGACTTGTCGGGGTCGGCCGAGAGCTTGACCGACTCCGGGTCCATGCCGATCTGGTTCAGGGCCTCGCCGACTGTCAGCGCGGTGACCCAGTGCTTCTCGGGCTCGCCGTCGACCGTCAGCGTCAGCTCGCGGCCGGACCGCACCAGCACGTTGTCGCCCTGGCCCAGCTCGGTGTCCAGTGAGGGGGCGACGGCGTCGTGCTCGCCCAGGTCGACACCCGCGGAGTCGAGCACGTCCTGCACCGTCGCGCCGTAGGTGTGCACGGTGCTGCGCTCGCCGTCGACGTTGAGGCTGATTCGCTGGTCCATGGCGAACGCCGTGCCGCCGCCTGCGACGAGCAGCACCGCTGCGGCGACCGCGCCGATCACCACACCGCGCTTGCGCAGCACGGCGGGCAGCGCGGCCCGGCGCGCACGGCCGCCGCCCGCCTTCCCGCTGCCGGCGGCGGGCATGGAGGCGGTCTGCCCCTGATCGGGTCCGGGCTCGTAGGGACCGCCCCCCGCGGGGCCGTAGGGGTCGTACCGGCCGTGGGAATCGCCCTCGTTCGGGCCGGGTCCGGGGGATGCGGCGGCCTCGGGGGCGCCGGCGGGAGGCTGGGGGGAACCCGGCCGATCGGGCCGGCCCGGACTGCCGGGTGCCCTGCGGCTGCCGCGGTGGGAGCCGCGGTTCGACGGACTACGCACGTTGCTCTCGGCCTTCGCGATCGCGCATGGACTTGAAAAGGGGGTTGGCAGGAGGCTGCCTCTTCCGGCGAGCGGGCCCAGGGTGCGGGAGGTCCTCGGCGCACTGCTCGCGACGGGTCGGGGGCGTCACGCCGCAGCCGACCACGACTGCTACCGGAAAGTACCACACCGACCGGGGCCCCGCTTTGGGTCCGTCCGAATCCGTCCGCGCCCGCGGACGCGGCCGCGAGGGCACCCTCGGTGGCGCCGACGCGCGGCTCACCGCCAGAATGAGCCCTGCAACCGAACGGTGTTCGCGTTGGCATGCCGCCCGAATCCCCAGGAAGGTCGCCCATGGGTCCCCTGCACGGAATCCGCGTCGTGGAGTTCGCCGGGATCGGCCCCGGACCGATGGCCGCCATGCTGCTCGCCGATCTCGGAGCGTCCGTCATCCGACTGGACCGGCCTGCGGCCGCCGAGGCGGCCGGACGCGGCGACCGCCCGCACATGAGCGCCGGGCGGCCCGTGATGGGTATCGACCTGAAGTCCGAGGAGGGTACGGCCGCCGCCCGCGAGCTCGTCGCGTCGGCCGACGTGCTGCTGGAGGGGTTCCGCCCCGGCGTCATGGAGCGGCGCGGCCTCGGACCGGACACCTGCCTGGAGCTCAACCCGCGGCTGGTCTACGCGCGCATGACCGGGTGGGGCCAGGACGGCCCGCTGTCGCAGGTCTCCGGCCACGACATGAACTACATCTCGCTCAACGGCGCACTGCACAGCATCGGCCGCCGGGGCGGTCCGCCCGTCCCGCCCGTCAACCTTCTCGGCGACTTCGGAGGCGGCACCATGTTCGTGGTGACCGGGATCCTCAGCGCCCTGGTGGAACGGCAGGCCTCGGGGCGCGGCCAGGTCGTGGACGCCGCGATGGTCGACGGCAGCGCGCTGCTGATGTCCATGGTCTACGAGGACCGCGAGCGCGGCGCCTGGTCGGACGAGCGGGGCACCAACTACCTGGACACCGGCGCCCCCTGGTACGACGTCTACGAGTGCGCCGACGGGCGCCACGTCTCGGTGGGCTGCATCGAGCCGCAGTTCTACGCCGCCTTCCTTGAGGGGCTGGGACTCGCCGGTGCCGAGCTGCCCGACCAGTGGGACCGGGAGAACTGGCCGAAGCTGCGCGAGCGGTTCGCCGCAGAGCTGCGCACCCGCACCCGCGACGAGTGGGCGGAGGTCTTCGGCGGATCGGAGGCCTGCGTGCAGCCGGTGCTGTCGATGGCGGAGGCGCCCGACCACCCGCACGTCAGCGCCCGGGGATCGGTCGTTCGCAAGGACGGCCGCCTCTACCCCGGACCGGCGCCCCGGTTCGACCGCACGCCGGGCCGCGCGACGCGCGACCCCGGGTTCCCCGCACCCTCGCTCGCCGAAGCGCTGGCCGAATGGGGTCTGGGCGCCGAGGGGCCGGGGTAGGTGCGGGCCCCGACCGCGCCCGCGCGCGCACTCAGTCCAGGCCGAACGCGCGGCGGCCGTTGGCGGCGACGGCGCGGGCCAGCTCGTCCTCGGCCATGCCCTTGGCCGCGGCGAGGGCGCGCAGGGTGTAGGGGACGAGGTAGGGCGCGTTGGGCCTGCCGCGGTAGGGCTTGGGGGTCAGGAACGGAGCGTCGGTCTCGACCAGGACGAGCTCGGGCGGAGCCAGGGCGGCGGCTTCGCGCAGCTGCTCGGCGCTGGCGAAGGTGACGTTGCCCGCGAAACTCATGAAGTAGCCGTTGTCCGCGCAGATCTTGGCCATCTCGGCGTCGCCGGAGAAGCAGTGGAAGACCACGGCCTCCGGCGCGCCCTCCTCGGCGAGGATCGACAGCACGTCGTCGTGCGCATCGCGGTCGTGGATCATCAGCGCCCGCCCGTGGCGCTTGGCGACGCCGATGTGCCGCCGGAACGACTCCTGCTGCGCGGCCGCGCCTTCGGAGCCGGTGCGGTAGTAGTCCAGCCCGGTCTCGCCGACCGCCCGGACCTGGGGCAGCGCGGCCAGCCGGTCGATCTCGGCCAGGGCTTCCTCCAACGCCGCCTGCCCGCCGGCGGGGCGCGCCTTGCCGGCCCAGTCGGTGTCGTCGGCCTCGACGCCGGGGGCGCCGTCGCCGTGCACGATCCGCGGCGCCTCGTTGGGGTGCAGGGCCGCCGCGGCCCATACCGCCGGGTACTCGTCGGCGATTGCGGCGGCCCACCGCGACGAGGAGACGTCCACCCCGACCTGCATCAGCGGTGTGACACCGACCGCCTCGGCGGCCGCGACGATCGCGCCGACCTCCGGGTTCTGCATGTCCATGTGCGTGTGGCTGTCGCCGACGGCCACGCGCAGCGGCTCCGGCGGTTCGGGCGGCGTCTGCGCGTTCCGGTTGCGCACGGCGCTGCCGCTTCGCTTGCCCATCGGGCCTCTTTCCTTCGCTCGCTCGTCCCGCGGTGCGGCCCCGCTGGTACCAGGGGGCACCGAGCGTCGCCGGCACCGCGCCAGGCGCAGGGCACACGGCACGGCTGCAGCGGGTCGATGCGCGAGCGGACCGCCGACGTGCCCGGCGCCTCCCCGGCGCCTCCGACCGCTACTCGGCGGCCTCCTGCTCCAGGCGGGCGACCTCCTCGTCGGCCACGCTGGGGTCGAGCTTGGTGAACAGCGGCGTCGGCGGCGACAGCGGTGTGCCCGGTTCGATCGGCACCGACGTCCAGACGGCCCGGTTGCCGGCGTAGTCACCGGTGATGACCGGGTACTCGGTGGGCTCGCCGGAGCCGCCGATGGTGTCGACGGCGGTCTCGATGCGCGGCATGGCCGACCAGACCCCGGTGCCGCCGAGCATGGCGTCGACCTTGTTCGAGGACCCCGGCAGGAACGGCGTCATCAGCGTCTTGGCGTCGCTGACCAGCTGAAGCGCGACATGCAGCACAGTAGCCATGCGCTCGGGGTCGGTCTTGCGCAGCGCCCAGGGGGCCTGCTCGGAGATGTACTTGTTGGCCTCGGCGATCGTGCGCATGGTCTCCTGCAGCCCGGCCTTGAACCGCGACCGGTTCAGGTGCTCGCCGACCGCGTCGAAGGCGGCGGCGGAGCCGACCAGCACGCGGCGGTCGTCGTCGGTGAACTCGCCGGCTGCGGGGATCTCACCGAGGTACTTGGCCGCCATGGAAATGGAGCGGTTGACGAGGTTGCCCCAGGCGGCGACCAGTTCGTCGTTGTTGCGCCGCACGAACTCGGCCCAGGTGAAGTCGGTGTCCTGGGTCTCGGGCCCGGCCGCGATGATGTAGTAGCGCAGCGCGTCGGCGGAGTAGCGCTCCAGGAAGTCGCGGACGTAGACGGCCACGCGCCGCGACGAGGAGAACTTGCGGCCCTCCATGGTCAGGAACTCGCTGGAGACCACCTCGGTCGGGAGGTTCAGCGCACCGAGCGAGCCGGGCTCGCCGCCGCGGTCGCCCTGGCCGCTGTAGCCCATGAGCATGGCCGGCCAGATCTCGGAGTGGAAGACGATGTTGTCCTTGCCCATGAAGTAGTAGCCCTCGGCGTCGGGCTCCTGCCACCAGCGGCGCCAGGCCTCGGGCGACCCGGTGCGCCGGGCCCACTCCACCGCTGCCGACAGGTAGCCGATGACCGCGTCGAACCAGACGTAGAGCCGCTTGTTGGGGTTGTCGCGCCAGTCCTCCAGCGGGATGGGCACGCCCCAGTTGAGGTCGCGGGTGACCGCGCGCGGCTGGAGGTCGTCGAGCAGGTTCAGCGAGAACTTCAGTACGTTGGGCCGCCACTGGCCGCCCTTGGACTTCAGCCAGTCGCCGAGCACCCGGGTGAAGGCCGGCAGGTCGAGCATGAAGTGCTCGGTGTCGACGAACTCCGGCGTCTCGCCGTCGACCTTGGAGCGCGGGTCGATCAGGTCGACGGGGTCGAGCTGGTTGCCGCAGTTGTCGCACTGGTCGCCGCGCGCGTTGCCGTAGCCGCAGATGGGGCAGGTGCCCTCGATGTAGCGGTCGGGAAGCGTACGCCCGGTCGAGGGCGAGACGGCGCCCTTGGTGGTGCGGGTGAAGATGTAGCCGTTCTCGTAGAGCCCGGCGAACAGCTCCTGCGCGACGGCGTAGTGGTTGCCCGTGGTGGTGCGGGTGAAGAGGTCGTAGGACAGGCCCAGCGCGACCAGGTCCTCGACGATGACCCGGTTGTAGCGGTCGGCGAGCTCGCGCGGGCCGACACCCTCCTGGTCGGCCAGGACCTGCACCGGCGTACCGTGCTCGTCGGTGCCGCTGACCATCAGGACCTCGTGCCCGGACATTCGCTGGAAGCGCGCGAAGACGTCGGAGGGGACACCGAACCCGGATACGTGCCCGATGTGGCGGGGGCCGTTGGCATAGGGCCAGGCCACCGCGGTCAGGATGTGGCGTTTCGACGACATGCCACAAGCCTAAGGGGGCGGCGGCGCCGATTCACCCGCTTTCCCACCACCTGTGGACGGGCGCCTGCGAGCGCCCTGCCACGCTCCGATCCAGCGCACGCGGCCACCGGCGGGCGTTCGGTCTGCGGCCTGCGGGCAGGGCTGCAGCGGCGGCCTCGCACATCGGTAGTGTTGGCGTTTAAGGTCGTCTGCCCGAGCACGTGCTCCGCCCGGATTCCCGCAACGGGCCCGCTGGCGGCCGCAAGCGACCCAGGTGCGACTAAGGCGGTGGTCACCACGGTTTCCCGTGTCTTGGCCTCGCTTGCGGTCGTCGCCCTCCTGCTGGTGGGCGCCCCGCTCTCGCCGGGCGCTTCGGCGCTGGCCGCCCGGACCGCCGGCCACGCGCCCCTGGCCGTCGCCACCGCCGCGGACGCCGGCTCCCGTGCCGACTCCCGAAGCGCCGCAGGCGGGAAGGACTCCGGGTCCGACGGGGCGCTCCTGGTCGAACGCGACTCGGGCGCGGTGTCCGTCGCCCTTCCGGGGTGGAAGGCCGATCACCGCCCGGTGGTGCGCGACCTCCCCGAGGCCTACAGCCCCGTGCTCCCGTGGGCCGGCGACTTCGCCGGCCACTGGACGCTGGTGCCGCCGCCGGGCTCGGTCGAGGCTCCCCGTCTGGACGAGGCCTTCGCGCTGCCCTTCGGCCGGGCGCCGCCGCTCCCCGGACGCATGTGAACCAGTCCACCCGCGGCAGGGCGCCCCGCCCTGCCGCAGAGGCCGCATGACCGTTCGTGAAGAGGTAGTCCAATGTCCACCCAGACGGGAGCCGGAACGCGCTGGCTGCGCGGCATCCTCTCCCTAGCCATCGTCATAGGCGCATTCGGCGCCGCATGGTTCATCCCGCCGAAGCTGGGGCTCGACCTCAGCGGAGGCACACAGATCATCCTGGAGACCCAGGACGGCCGCGACGGCACCGAGGCCAACGCCGAGAACACCGACAAGGTGATCCAGGTGCTGCGCGAGCGCATCGACAGCCTCGGCGTCAGCGAGGCCACGATGTCGCGCTCCGGCGAGAACCGCGTCATCGTCGAACTGCCCGGCGTGCAGGACCCCACCGAGGCGGCGGAGATCCTGGGCCAGACCGCGCAGCTCTCCTTCCACCCGGTACTGGGCATCGCGCCCTCGCAGGGCAGCGGCGTGCAGGCGCCCATGGGCGACTCCGCCAACGCGCCGGCCGACGAGGCCCGCGCACCGACCGACGGACAGGGCGGTTCCGGAGGCGGCTCGGGCTCCGGAGGCGGTTCCGGAGGCGGCGGCATGGGCGACATGAGCCAGGAGGAGCTCCAGCAGCTCCTGCAGGGCCAGGGCGGCGCGGGCGCGGGTGCCGGCGCCGGCCAGCAGGCCGCCGACCCCAGCAAGGTCGCTCGCACGCTGGCCGACGAACAGGGCAACCAGCTCCAGTTGGGCGAATCCCGGATCCAGGGCGACCAGGTCGCCAGCGCCGAGGCCGTGCTCGACCCCACCACCAACACCCAGTGGCAGGTCAACGTCGACTTCCGCGGAAGCGGAACCGACGCCTGGGCCAAGCTGACCGGCCAGGCCGCCTGCAACGACCCCGGCCAGCCCCAGCGGCGCGTCGCCATCGTGCTGGACGACGAGGTCATCTCCTCGCCCGAGGTCAACCAGGACACCGCCTGCGACGTCGGCCAGACGGGCGGCTCCACGACCATCACCAGCAGCTCCTTCGACCAGGAGAGCGCGCAGGACCTGGCCGTGCTGATCGAGGGCGGTTCGCTGCCCCTGCCGGTCACCGAGGTGCAGCGCCAGACCGTCGGCCCCACGCTGGGCGAGGACGCCATCCAGGCCAGCTTCATCGCCGGCGCAATCGGCATCCTGCTGACCGGCGTCTACATCTGCGTCGCCTACCGCCTCGTCGGCTTCCTGGCCGCCGTTGCGCTGGCCTGCTACACGCTGATCGCCTACGCGGCGCTGGTGGCGCTGAGCGCGACGCTCACCCTGCCCGGCCTGGCCGGGTTCGTGCTCGCGATCGGCATGGCGATCGACGCCAACGTGCTGATATTCGAACGAGCGCGCGAGGAGTACCAGAACCAGGAGAAGATCTACCAGGCCAACAAGTCGGCGGGGATGGTCGACGCCACAGAGGCCGAGAGCGAGCAGGCCGAGTCCGGCGTCCTCTCGCGCCGGCGCCGCAGGGCCATCCCGCCGAACCTGCAGAAGGCGTTCGTCTCCGGCACGCAGAAGGCCTGGAGCGCGGTGCTGGACACCAACATCACCACGCTCATCGCCGCGGCGCTGCTGTTCTTCTTCGCCTCGGGCACGGTGCGCGGCTTCGGTGTGACGCTGGGGCTGGGCACCATCGCCTCGATGGTCTCGGCGCTGGTCATCGCCCGCGTGCTGGTCGAGTGGGCGGTGCGCCGCAAGGTCGTCCGCCGCCACCCCGCCGTCACCGGCATCTCCAGGATCAGCGCGGTGCGCGAGTGGCTCACCAGGCGCAACCCCGACCTGATGTCGCGGTCCAAGCTGTGGCTGGGCATCGGCGGCGCGATCGTCGTCGTGGCGGTGGCCGGTGTGCTGATCCGCACGCCCAACTTCGGTGTGGAGTTCACCGGCGGCCGGGTCATGGACTTCACCACCCAGCAGGATGTCAGCGTCTCCGCCGCCCGCGACACCGTCACCGACGCCGGCTTCCCCAACGCGGTGGTGCAGGAGTCGGGCGACGGCGACGTCGCGGTGCGCACCGGACCGATCAGCGACGCGGAGGCCGCTTCCATCCAGGACGCCCTGGCCGAGCAGGCAGGCGGCGTCGAACGGCTCTCCGACGAGAAGATCGGCCCGAGTATGGGCGACGAGCTCCGCAACCGGGCGCTGATCGCCCTCGTGGCGGCGCTGGCCCTGCAGATGGTCTACCTGGCCTGGCGGTTCCGCTGGTCCTTCGGCCTGTCGACGATGCTGGCGCTGGCCTTCGACATCACCCTGGTGATCGGCCTGTTCTGCTGGCTGGGCAGGCCCATCGACGGCGTGTTCCTCGCCGCCATCCTGAGCGTCATCGGATTCTCGGTGAACGACTCGGTGGTGGTGTTCGACCGGGTGCGCGACGAATGGGCCAATGACAGCAAGTCGGGCTTCAAGAAGATCGCCAACACGGCGATCCTGCACACGATCCCGCGAACGGTGAACACCACCATCGGCGGCGTGTTCATCCTGGCCACGCTCGCCGTCTTCGGCGGAGCGTCGCTGCGGGACTTCTCGGTGGCGATGCTGGTCGGCCTGATATCGGGTGTCTTCTCGACGGTGTTCGTCGCCGCGCCGCTGGCGGCGTGGCTGCAGCGGTGGGACAAGACGCCACCGCCGCACGTCATCCGCGAGAAGCGCACCAAGCAGCGCAAGGAGCTGCGCACGGCCCGCGAGCAGAGTGACGGCGCCGTGGTCTAGCGGCGCGGTTCCGGCGGCCGCAGCAGCGGACGCAGGCGGGGTCGGGCACTGCCCGGCCCCGCCTTCCTCGCGTGCCAGGCACTATCACCGTTGATCTATTCCCAAAATGGCCTGTACGTCACCGCTGAACTGGGATTACGCTGCCGGGGAAGGCAAGAGCCGAGTAACGTCGTAACCTTCCTGAGACAACTCCTCAAGCAGACGCTTGGCATGATCAGCACGCTGCCGGGCCGGCCGCGGCCGCCGGTCGAAGTAA